>CAZGCK010000014.1:32012-46792 GCA_964524175.1 uncultured Bacteriovoracaceae bacterium
GAAGCTTGCCGGAGAAAACTTGGTGAATGAAGCCGTAGTCAGAATAGAAGTGAGATGCTCGACGAATCGGCTCAAGGTCGCGAAGGTGACTCCAAAGCCGATACTCTGCTGGATAGGAAATCTGGGGAACAAATCTGAGTCGGCCTCGCAGATAGAACGACTGGATATTCCCAAACATCAGGAGCAAAGCGAGAACTCCAGCGATCTGAGCTTTTTTGGGGAGAACACGCAGGGCCATGATGAGCCATAAGAAAAACAGAAGATAAATCGTCGCCAGAAGCCGCTCTTGCTCCATGTCTGGCCGGATCAGGCTGCCGATGGTCGAAAACATCGCGATCAGCGTCAGTCCCGCAAAGTGAGTGATGCATCCAAATGCAGCAAAAATGCCCAACTCAACGCCAGGCTCAGCTCGACGATGTCGAATCGCGCCTCGATAAAGCCAGATCAACGTGACGAGCAGCGCGACTACAACAAAGAACAGCCAAACGCGGTCGTATGCGAACGTAAACTTCAAGCTCCTGAAGATGTTCTGCAGAGCGGTCCACGCTTTCTGGGTCAAACTCCAATCATAATGTGCCTCAAAATTAGTGCCCGTCATAAGACGGTTTCTTAGATGCCAAATCACATTGGGCAGAAGACCAATCGCCAGAACAACTGGTGCAAAGATAGGCTTCAATTTCTTATTCAGAAAAATGGGAATGAAAAAACCGAGGTTGAACAACCCGACAAATCGAATCGAGGCCGTGAAGAAAAACAAAACCAATGCCAGGTTTAAATCTCGTTTTCTTGATTCACTATGGTAACGCGCCAAAGAAACCAAAAGATGAAGGGTCAACCCCATGAACAGGGTTTCAGTCCAGAGATGTCCAAACACGGTACCGAAACCATGAAAAGCGGTAATCAGCAAAAGGAGCAAAAACCAAAAAAACGCACTGATGTCAGCCCGCCTCATCACTCGCCAAAGTCCGGCAAACAAAATCACTAGGGCGGCAGATTGAGCAAAAACCGCAGCCAGCAATGGCTCTCTAAAAACCAAGACAAAGAAAGACAGATAGAGAGGAAACCCAAAAGGCTGAACTTGATAAAGCTGCGAGGTGAGATTGAGAGTGAAGTCCGGCCAGTTCACCCAAACAAACATCCGACCATGCTCCACCCAGTTGAGCGCAGCGGCCATATAGTTGGTCGAGTCGGGGCTCAACCCAACGCTTCTCAACCAATAGCAAAGAGTCCCGTATGCAAAGACTAAAAAGAGAACGAGCTTCACTCGCTCAGATGAACGTTTTTCAGGCTTTGAAACCATGTCAGCCAATTAAGCAGATGTCAGTCCAAAAATCACTGACTGCTTTAGCGAACCGAACTCACTGACACTTAAACTTCATCTCCGAACTATAATCTTGCCCGCTGGTCATGATGGATCCGACCACGCCGGCCGTGCCCAATGGGTTGACCTGCGAGACGGGACGCCCATAGGCATCACGACGGCGCGTCGAAGTAGAAGTGCCCACGACTTGAGCGGCTTGAGATGCTTTTTTAAGGGTGGCACGCGTGCCCTCATCCATAGAGCCAGTGTATTTTGTTTGCTCATTGACGAAAGCAGCGTGTTTGCCACCAGTACTTTCACAGTAGTGGTTAGCCTGCGAGATGGCGCTGCGCTCGGCGGCATCCTTCTCTTCTCCGCGTACATTGACTCGATGAACACCGTCCACACCTGGACGCACGTCGCGATGATGAGCACATGCAGAGAGCAGGACGGTACCTAATAGCAAGACAAGCTTCAACTGAAGTGCTTTCATGGAATCAACCGTAGCATGCCGCGCCAAATGAGATCAAGGTTCCAAATTCATCCCGCTGGATTCGTCGTGCTCAAACGATGGACATCCGGATATGCAGAAATCTATAGTGAATGGATGTGCGGACGCGCCTACGAAACTTACACCGAGGATGAGCTCTACTTTCGCTACCTAAACGAAAGAGACAAACGAAAACCCTTAGGCCTTGCTCCCAACTTCAATATGTCGCCCACCCAGCTCTCTCCACTTGTCCGGAAGAGCGGAGACGAAACTGAGATAGCCCTGTTTCGCTGGGGTCTAGTTCCCTCCTGGGCAAAGGACCTAAAGAGCGCGTCGAGATACAGCCTCATCAATGCGAGGGGCGAGGATATCCTAGAGAAGCGAAGTTATAAGGTCGCTTTCAAAATGAGGAGATGCATCGTGCCTCTATCAGGGTTCATCGAATGGAAACGCGAGGAAAAGTCTAAGCGCCCCTTCGCCATCTCTCTGAAGAACGAGCCTATCATGAGCGTTGCAGGCATATGGGAACATTGGGAGAGCAAGGATAGCGGGGAAGTCGTTGACTCATTCTCGATCATTACGACTTGCGCAAATGAATTCATGCAAGAGATCCATGACCGTATGCCGGTTATTTTAGACCGCAAGAACGAGGCACAGTGGCTTGATCCTGAGAATCAGGACACAGAAGCCCTTATCAAGCTCCTGAAGCCCTGCCCGCCGGAGCACCTGAGAGCCTACGAGATCTCGACTCTGATCAATTCACCTAAGAATAATCGGGCAGAAGTCCTTGTGCCATTGAAGTGACGGTTCGCTACTTAATCATTTTATTTGCATCGTGGGTTGATCTAAAATCTCTTTATAAGTCTCACGGAGAATATCCCATGAAAAGATTCATCCTACCTGTTTGCTTGGGCATCGTCGTCGCTTCGTGGTCCGGGTGCGCCGGCATGAAAGTGGTCAATCCAAAAGACAAAAACGAAAATGCTGGCACTCAAGCTCTCGATCTTTCGAGTGGCACGCCTAAGTTCGTTTCGACCTATACTTGTAAGGTAGAATCTACCGGAGCTAAGTATTCAGCCATCGGTAAAACCGAGGAAGATGCTCGCAAAGAAGTCTTAGCTAAGTGCCGCGACAACGCGATTATCACGTTTTGCCAGGAAGATCAGGTTACATGCCTTCAGAACTAACCGGCTATAAAGAGACTCTCCGAGACTTTAGCGAGGGTTATCTGGTACCCTTTTTAAAGGACGGAGAACCTTCGACATGCGCTTAGTTCAATTGATTTATGCCAGCTCATTTGCAGAGGGGATGGAAGCCAACGAGCTTGCCAAAATTCGCGAAGTCGCAATTCGCAAGAATGAAAAAATCGGAATCACCGGCATGCTTCTCGCCGGTAATGATTACTTTCTCCAGTGTATCGAAGGAGGGCGTGAAGCGGTCAATCGGCTTTACAGCGAGATCGTTCCAGACACTCGACATCGCCATATCGTTCTTCTTCGATATTCTGAGATCTCTAAACGAGAGTTTGAGAATTGGTCTATGGGATTTGTACTTCTTTCTGAGACAAAGAAGGATCTCATCCTAAAGCATTCGACCACGACCGACTTCAATCCTTTTGAGATGAGCGCCGAGAGTTCCCACGATTTACTTTTGGCCCTTCGTAAAACCGCCTCCGAAACCTGACCTCGCCAAAACCGACTTGAAAGCTTTCATTACTCCTCGCACCAATCCTCTCACCGCTGATGTAACTTAAGGCAATAGACCCAGCAGATTGACCCATAAAGCTGAGCAGTGAGAATCACAGTAGCCTATTAGACCTAGCCATCCCCATGAATAGTGCAACTGAGGCAAGCTAGACGTTAAAGCCGAGCGATTGAAACTACGGTTCCGTCACAGGGAGAGCTGCACCACTCTAGCTGAAGGGGTGCAGTCCAGAGACCACAAATATACTCGCTCTCACTGTTGCTTTCTTGACGGTCCAAAAAACATGAGCAGTATTTCGAACTGTTGTGAAAACTCACTCTTATGCCTCCCGTACTACCTCCTTTATTAATCCAGCGCATCGAATTGTTTACTTAATCTCAACGAACAAAGTGCCGAAATGCACTTCACGTTCACAAAGTTGTGATGACTCTTTTTGAGAGAAAGCAGGCGGACGATGCAGATTAGGAAACTCAGTTTTAATTCAGGAATAAAGAGCTTCTTTTCACTAGGCTTTTACCGATCGAGATCCAAAGCCATTACTGTGCTCGCGCTCATTTCTATTGAGTTAAATCTACTCTCAGTGTTTCTCCCATCGGTCGCCATGGCTGACGCTCCTCCCCCTAGTACCACGAGTCCAATCCCTAAAGACAATACCCCGAGAGGGGAAGCACCTGATGTTTCTACTTCGGGCTCATTTTTGAAAGTGATTCCCTTTCAATTACCTGTCGCAAGAGGCCCCATGCCAAGCATTTCTTTGGCATATAGCTCGGGCTCTCAAAACAATATTGCCGGTGTGGGCTGGGGCCTATCCGGACTTCCTGCGATCGCCCGCAGCACCGGGGATTCTGGCAGGTCATTTTCTAATAGTGATACCTTCACGTTTTTGCCTGGCGGTATTAACAGCGGGGAACTCCCAGCAAATCAATTAAAATTTAAACCGTCGTTAAATGCTTATTTTCAAGACTGGGTGAGTGCAGGAGAGGCGCCGATCCGGTTTGAGTCTGTATCTTTCGGAAGCCTCTCGGGACCCATGTACTGGAGATCCAGTCGTAATGGCAGACTATCGTACTTTGGAGGAGACAGTAATCAAAGTGCACAGTCGCCCAATGACTCTTCAATCTGGGAAATAAACAATGGAATGAGTGTGACGAGAGGAGTGGTTTATTGGTCACTGAGCAAATCAGTAGACGCAGATGGAAACTACTTTAAGGTTCGATACGGGCGCTACGGAAATGGCATTCAACCAACAGAGATCGAATACAATCTTTCTGAGAAGACTAGTGCCTATGAGTCGTTCGGCGTGACTTTTACCTATGGAGCTCCCAATCGGTATGACGGCTCAGGAACACGTTCTGACGTAACGCCTATGCCTTTTTCCTATCCGGTTGTACTTCAAATGGTGCGAGTTTACTCAAACTTCAAAAACCCTAGCAGTCGGACGTTAATTAGAAGCTATAAAATGAGCTATATTGAGAGTGAAGACTCTCGCTCTACGCTCCTGGCAAAAGTTCAGGAATTTGGTTCGGACTCCGATTCGAATGTCAATGCAACCGGCGGGGAACCCATTACGTTCAGCTACACCAAGTCAGGCGATCATGCGTCGGTTGCCTCACAGAATGTGAACTCAGCGTTTCCAAAGTTTGACTGCGGCATCGGAGAACCTAGCGCAGACACAGATGCTTATAACTATGGAAAGAGATTTGCCCATCGTTGGTGGTGTGGAACAGAGACCTTTTTGGGAGATCTTGACGGAGACGGAAAGGATGACGTAGTTCGGGCCTTTGTCGGCAAAGACATCAAAGGGGTTGCCAAGGGCCTATATCTCTCTTGGCGATGCGGAGATCAAAATACCGTCCATACACAAAACGTTACGGACGGAGGCCCCTTTCAAACATACGATTACAGCAATGAACCCGAAGAAGTCTTCGCGAGAAACTCTCCACCACCTTCGCTAATCACACGAGGAGACTTCAACGGCGACGGAAAAATGGACTTGGCTTACGTTGAAGTATTTTCAAGCGCGGGACAATTGCGGCTCAGTGTATCTTGGGGACAGGCAGGATGCTCCCTGAGCGAGCCTGAAGAAGTAGTTGTCGATGGCACTCCTCAGATTCCAGCAGGCACTAGTTTAAGCGGATCAGCCGTAAATTGGCGCATTTTAAGCAGCGACGTGAACAATGATGGACGCGCAGATCTGATTCTATACGAAAAAAGTAACGACGTACTCTATGCGAAGCTGGCTACTCCCACACAATCATTCGGACCGATTCAGGTTTTCAGAAAAGGACCGGAATGGGGCACCTGCCCCGCCCCGCTCCCAGACGACGCATGGCGCGAGGCGGTTATTTTAGGTGGGACGGCAAGCGATATTAACGGCGATGGCTTTCAGGACATTACTTTCATAACTACAACTCCCAACTTCAACCAAGCAACGCAATTAGAGGGCGCGTACTACCGTGTCCTAACTTCACTGGCAAACCCAAACGGTGGCGGATTAACAACACCTGTTCAGCACTGTATCACTCCCGTATACGACACTCCGCAACCCAAACAACCGGTAATGATGACAGGAGACGTGAATGGGGACGGACTAATTGATATCCAGTTAAACAACATAATTGGCGATCGCATCTTAGCTACAAATCCAGTTTCCTTTTCTCAGTCTCACCATGGTCTTGGAATTGACTTATTTCTCGGGAGTTCTGGAAACAGCTCGCCTCGACTTCCCAACACCTCAAGAAACTCTTCCGGAAATATCTCGCCACCGTTGAATGAGCAATGGGGATGGCACAGTACTGGATACCAAGCCCCAATTGGCGCACCCTTCGAAGCACCAGGCACTGACTTCGGTGGCAATCCATTTTTCATGTTGAATGGAATCGAATTCAACCTCGGAGACGTGAGGGGCACGGGCAGATTGGACACAGTAATCGGCTACCGAGGCTGGCAGGGCGACTTGCTTACATTGGCATCGCCTGATCATAAAGCCAGCTACACAATTACTGAATATGGCTCCGGAGTAGCCCCACTTCGTGATTATACAAAGGCTGACGGCACTTTTGACAGACAAGCATTTCGGGCGTCGAGAAGACATACGGATGGTGGGCCTGGGCATTATGAACGTCACTATTCAGCACTAGGTGATCTCAATGGTGATGGAAAACAAGATGTCATCCGAGCTGTTGCCGAAACCCTTCGAAGCTTTTATTGGGAAGGACTCTACTTAGGGACTCCCACTGGAATTTCGCTCATACCTGGCACAAATGCAGCCCCTCAACCTTTTGTATTTGATCCTGGCATCAAGCTCACTGAGTTTTCGTCGATGAGGACTGCCGACTTCAATGGCGACCGGAGAGCCGATGTCGCGTTCATTGCAGACTCAGCTGAGGATGCATGGAGCACAGTAACTACGGTCCTAAGTCCGCCCGCGCGGATTGATCCAACTAACGTGGCAAAGCATGCTACCGGAGTCCCCGATTTGCTTTACCGAGTTGAGAACGGCAGAGGTGGCACACAGACTATCTCATACCAACTTTCAACCAAGTTTGAGTATGCGATCCAACCAAGCAGTACCGACTATTGCTTTACTGCTGCCGGTTATGAACATCGTGCTGAACTATGTGGACGTCCGGACTCTCGCATATTGCCACTTGTCAAAAGTGTGGAAATCGACTCTGGCGTTGACAACGGCAGCGGCTCCTCTTTTAAGGACAAAGTTGAGTACAACTACTTTAACCGCCGAATAAAAACTACGGGCCTCCCGTCAAATCGCCATGACCTCGGGTTCTCACTCATTACTCGAACGGACGTAAACTCAGGTGTGGCCGTCAGTACGTATTATCGCCAGGACTTTCCATTCCAAGGACTGGTGGCACGTGTCACGGTAGCTGATCCGGCTAATTTCTTATCAGAAACATTCTACAGTTATGCGACCAGCACCAATATCTACACAAATATCATCCAAGGCTCCCAGTCTCTTCTCATTCCCTACGAGGGAAACAGTCCGATTGCGGGTAGGATCATCAATAAAACATTTGATTCGAACTATCCATTCTTAGTGTCAACCATCAAGAGTCAAGTTTGCATACCTGGTGCCACTCAAGCCTCGTGCACACCCTATTTGAGCGAGGAACCCTTTGAAAGCCGTGCTTTCTACAGAGCGGATCTGCAAAGCTGGACATTTAAGTCCACTGGCGGATTACAACTCAGAAAGGACAATAAAGGCAATACGCTCGTTTTGGATGCAGTCCGTGTCGAATATGATGGAGCTTTAATACGTCCGATTCTTTCTGAAAAGCTTCACTTCAATGACATAGAAAGCGCTTCTTGCTCTTCGATTGGAGACCCTTCAAACAAGTCCAATCTTTGTGTAGCAGAAACTGCCCCCGGCGGTCCTGCTCACTGGGTTCGAACGTTCTATGCACCCTCTTCATCAAGCTATGACGTAACCGGAAATCTTCTATCTTGGGAGGGTATTGTCACACCGAGCACTCATCACGCAAAGTCATCTACCTATGACAAGAAATATAACGCTTGGGTTGAAGGCGTAATAACCGCTCATGCACCGAACCCAATCATCTCTACTCATTCTTATAGCGATGAAGGTTTGCTCCGCTCCACGACAGACCCCAATAGGGCAGTTACCTCGTATACTTACGATAATTTTGGCAGACCACTCAAGAAGTTCATTCCGGGCTCAATCACACCGGTGGTTGAGTATGAGTACCCGGTCTCTTTCGCTTCTTCTGGCCAAGGATATCCAGTCACCATTCGCGAGAATCGCGCTGCTACTAGCTCTTCAACCACTGTTGTATTGCTCGATGGCAGAGGCGCGCCGTATTCTAGCTCTAGAACGATAGATGCTCGAGCGCGCTCATCTTCGACGCAGACTTCGAAGTTGAATCGCGAACACCTTGCTCACGTAGGGAACAAATTGGTATACCGAAAGGGTCTCCCCACTCTTGGCGTATTACCCACTCGGTATGTCGAGACGACACTTGATAACCGCGGACGCCCTATTCAGTCGAAGCGTGTCCTTGGGAATCAAGCATTCTCACCTGATACTTCAGAAAATGGCCGGCAATTGCAGGAGGAGTTTAGCTATCAAGCGTCAGTTGATCACCTTAGTATTGAAGCCTCATATGTGGACAATCTAGGTAGACACTCTAGCGCGACTATCGATCCATACGGCCTAGTGAGAAAATTCACCGACAGCGCTGGTAACGTGACTACCTTTACTTACACTTCGTCACTCAAGCTAAAGAAGGTCTCTTATCCAGTAGGTCGCACAGGAAACGAGGTTGTCTACACCTATGACAGCTGGGGAAGACAAACTTCGGTAGATGATCCTGCAAACAAGTTTATCACTTATACTTACGACGATGCTGGTTTGATTACGAACCTTAAGCGCTATAGCTCATCGGCAATGAACACCAAACTCAGCGATGTAAAGTGGGAATACGATGACCTAGACCGAGTGAAGGAAGAAAAGTATTTGAATACCGCAGGTTCGTATGTCACCGCGGTCACCTACAAATACGACGAAGCGGGCAGAACTCATGCAATCGGCAGGATGACGACCGTATCAGATCAGGTGGGCACCACTAAACTCAATTACAATGAATGGGGCGGCATATCTAATCAGGAAGTCCTATTAAACGGAAACAGCACCCCGGTAATATATGCATTTCAGTACAATCTGATGGGGCAAGTGACCAACAAAACTTTTAGCGGCAACACTCAAGCCTTTGGCTACAGTGATGATGGTCTTTTAATATCTCTCACCCACAATGGCGTCAATTGGGCTGAATTCGGTGAATACAATGAGTTTGATAAAGTTGGAATCAGAAAGGTCTTGCAATCCAATCCCAACGCGGCTTGGGCAAACGAGACCGCATTTGGCTACGATCATGATCAGCGGCTTGGCTCTGTCGTGGTACGAGACAAATCCTCGCAAGTGATCCAATCCCTCGCATATAACTATGACGATGTTGGCAATACTACTGGTGTCATTGATCGACGTGCAAACACCACCTTGGGTGGAATAGACACAAACTTAACAAAGTACCACGGATACGACCAGCTTAACAGGCTCTGCAATAGCAGCACTACAAACCCGGCCACCTGTGGAGCGACACCGCAGATTAGCTACGATGCGCAAGGAAACATTCTAACGGACAACGGGAATGCTAACCATTATTCTACTAATGGTACGGGACAGTTGATTGAGAATCGCGTGGGCTCGTCCGTTACAGGACTTCTCAGGTGGAGCGCACAACATGACATTCAAGGACGACGTACGCAATTTAGAGATGTGGCGGGTGGTACCACTCAGGATTACGAATACGACTACTTAGGTCGACTCAGCACAGTTAAGGTAAATAATGTTGTAAAAGAAACCCACGCTTACAACTTCCGTGGCGAACGCGCTATTAAGACCTACTTGGCAAGCGATGGCACAACAACAACGACGTGGATATTTGGGCCAGAGTACGAAGTTCGTCAGAACACGAGAAATGCGTCGGTATTTTCGACCACTGTGAATATTGGTGGAGTGGCTGTGCAAACAACAGGTGTTGTTAACGGCCAAGGTAGCTTGGCAAACGTTACGGCTGCAAGGAACCTTCCCATGTCTGGGAGCACCCTAGCAGGGCCAGCGGAGGGCACCTATATTAGGCACAAAGATCATGTGGGATCACCAGCAGTGTTCACTGACACTGCAGATGGGCGTGAAGCGGCACGATACACGCTAGACGAGTGGGGAAACACTCTTACCAACCGCAGTACAGGCTATAATTTGTCTACCAAACGCTTTACTGATCAAAGCTTGGATGAGCACAGCAAGCTTCATTACTTCGGAAAGCGATTCTACAGTTCGCAGACCAAGACGTTTCTCACTCCGGACGATTTCTACGGACCCAATAGATCACTGTACACCTATGCCAAAAACAATCCCCTTCGATACATTGACCCCTCCGGAGGTTCTGAAAAGAGTACCTCTGACTGGGATAAAATGTGCGTCGTAGACGATGGACTAGACTCTGTAGATCCCTACCTCTCAGTACAGAAATTACCCGAGACTGACAGTGGAGTGTTTACAGATGGTCCAATCAAGATTGAAGCGGTCGAAAAGCAGAAACAATCAAATGAAACTCAAGATATCATTTTTGTTGCGCCAGCTGCGGCTGCCCCTGTGTCGGCGATACTCGCAGGTGCGAAAGTGCCGGCAGTCACTGGAGCCCTTGTTTCTGCTTCTATAGGACTTGCCACACTCGCAGGCGGTGTAATCACATTGTCTGCGGCTGCAGCTGCAAAATATCCCGGAATGTATCCTGATGTTGCCGGAGGAATTAAACATCCAAACGATTTAGCGATAGAAATGGCTCAGATTGACGATGCAATTGCATCAGAAAAAGCTCAGGCCAGCGTCGGAACTGTATCCGACACCGCTGCCGCCACTGTTGCCGAGACAAAACCAATTCGCGCATTTGTTCATTTTTATGGGCCTCCAATGGCTGGACAAGCATGGGGTCATGTTGCAATCACCGTTGGGGCTGTGACCACCCATTTGTCACCAGAGGAAGCATTCCCTGGAGACGAGATTGGAATAGGAGTGAGCTCGGTCATTGCCCCTCCCCCAAGTGTTCCACCAGGATTCGAAGGATATATCTATTCGGTCGAAGTCACTTTGCCTTTCCCAATGACTGCAAATGCGTTTCAAGTGTATGCCGCGCAGCGCTCAGCAGCGTTATCCTGGGATAACGATGAGATTAACTGCGTCTCTCACGTAATCGACGTGATGCAAGCGGGCGGTATGTTTGTGCCTTACGGGCCAAGTCAGTCTGTTCAAAGGGCGAGATTCCTCAATGACTTGTATCGCAACGGACCTCGAATGAAGTTCAGGTAGAATGCCGCTCATTTCCGGGGTGAACGCCATATTCATTCTTCGAGTCATCGACTTCAATTGATCCCGGCTCTCCGTCATTCAACTTTTTGTCAGTAAGAAGATAGATGATTCGAAAGTATGTAAGTAATGGGCCTTGTACGGCGCATAGACTCTCTTGTGGCTCATTTGTCTTAGACAGCCCGGTCTCGACACACATTGGCTTTATGACCAGCGGAACCTACCCCCGCCCCGACACTCTCACTTGAGCAAGTAAAGCTGGCAAACCTCGGTGATCTCCCGTTTGAGATCTTCAACAGAACACCGCTTGGCATCGGACAAGAGATAGACTTGCAGGAGCCCTTGTATCGAATTGCTGACTACGTATGCCGCCAGATCGACACGATCGGCGCTGATCCTCAGTTCCTCAAGATGATCTCTCATGAGATCGGCGAAGATGTCGGCGATCCCATTCCAGGCGCGCAAAACATCCTGAACCTTGCGCATCCTATAGGCGTTCAAAAAAAGCCTTCGCTTGAGAGCCGCCCCCCGGAGAAACTGATCCACCCCAAAACAGACTAGACCTTCGATCTTCTCGCCCGCTGACTTGAATCGGAGGCTCACAGCGTGCGCCCTCAGCCTCTGTTCGTTCTTTTCGAGATCCAATTCGACTAAACGGGCGAAGATCGCTTCCTTTCCCGGAAAGTACTCGTACAAGGATCCTATACCAACACCCGCCGTCCTTGCGATTTCACCGGTCGTAATCAGCTCCCATGAACGCCGATTCAAAAGCCGAGACGAGGCCTCCAAAATCGCTTGCACCAGCGCTTGAGAACGTCCTTGCGTTGGGGATTTCCTCAAAGATAACAGATCTGTATCGAACTGCAGCGAGTGTTTGTCTGTCAATTTATGAACCCGAGTGGATTGTGGAACAAATCAAAACTAATCTGATCAATACCGAAATGCAAAGAGCAACCCCACTAAGGAGCAACTTCTAATGAACTGCACAAAATACCTTGGTCTGGCAGTATTTCTTTTTTCCGCGGTCTCCATCGCGGAGGCCTCTCCTTTACGAGTTTTCGAAAAATTTCCGCACGACAAGACCTACACCCTATCCAACGGGCAAAAGATCCTCCTGCCGGTCCACGATCGAGGATGCCAATCGCTGATCGTCAGCGGAACGGTCCCCAGCAGGGAGGCAGAAAAGCGCCTGCCAGAGGGCTTGTTCCCCGTGCTAAAAAACGCACAAAAAGCTTACGCTGTCCTACAGGCATTCCACTGCGAGGACACAAGCGAAGGACCGCTCGACGAGTTCTACGTGTTCCTCATGGCCAATCCGATCCGAAAGGCAGGTAACCTACTTCAGATCGCCAATGACAATCTTTCGCTTTTTGCTCTCAAAAAACCTTTCTTGAAGAAGATCCTGGGACGCAAGCGACTGCCGATCGGCACGGTACCCTTGGTACTCGCCGTAAAAACAGAGCTCGAGATCTTCCCGGGCGCCGAAATCTGGGGCCTACCTGCTTTCAAAACCTTAGTGTCCATGACGCGGACCGAAAACGAAATCCTTGCACAAGTCGTCGAAGACGGCCTTACCTCGGTCACGCTTAGGGTCGAATTGAGCGATCAGGATGTTGTCGGAAGAAGCACATATACTGCCATCGAAAGGCCTCGCTTCTACATTCCTCAACGCGACGGAGGATTTAGGGAAACAAGGCCTGCGACGCAAGGGCGGGGAAGGCTTCACTTATCCGCGGCCTCCTCGATCGAGCTAGAACCCCATCCCGACTCCCGAGTCGGCAATCTGATTCGCGACCTCCGCTTCGTTGCCGAGGGTTATGAGTGGGATCCGGATTTTAACGTCGCGTTTGGGGCTGGGGAGTAGATCCGGCCTGCCCATCTCCAGGGCCCATCGCTGGGATCGAAGTCCGCTCCGATGGGTCCGATGAGCTGTTTCTCCGGGTAGCCGCCCTACAAGGGATGAAGGCTCCCGAGTACGACCTGCGTGAGCTTTCGCAACGAAAGAAGTACAAGCTCGAAGAGCTGCGCTTTATCAATAAAGACCGAGACGATTGAATTGCGCATTGACGTTGAATGTAGCACAGGTTAATCGCGCTTTTTTTGGGGGGGGGACTTATTGCAATGAACATAGGTTATTTTTTTCGATTGATGTGCCTGCTGGCTGGAGCCTTCCCTGTTTTTGCGCAGGCCAACCCGTTCGTCCCGAACTTCGAGGATCGCTATCTCAGGGTCGAGTCCGATGTCACCATTCGTTACATACAGAAGGGTAATCCTGAAAACCCGCTGATCCTTTTCCTGCACGGCAATCCCGAATACCGGAAGACGTGGTCGTTTTACCTCAATGAGTTAAGCGACGAGTATTTTACCGTGGCGATCGACCTTCCCGGTGTTTACGCGGGCTGGAGGCCGGAGTCGGTCCGGGATCATGGCTACAAGCCCGTGGCGAATGTGCTTGTGGAGTTCGCAAGGAGGCTAGGCCACGAGAAATTCTACCTGGTAGGGCATGATGCAGGCGGATATTACGCTTGGGGGGCTGTTTACAGCGTCACGCAAAATCTATTGGGAGCTTCCATCTTGAATAGTTCCCACCCCTACGCTTTTTCGGTGGAGTACTTCAACAACCCTGCCCAGCAGCGTTCGGTGAGATATCAATCAGAAATTAAAGCCCAAGAGCCTGGCAATCGGTGGAACCTCGATTTCCTGTTCGAGAACGATTTCTCTACGTTCAAAGAACACATGTTCAGGGACTACGGAGTCCGGAATTATTTTTACGAAAACGATGGAAACAAACTCGAAATCGAGTGGCTCTGGCGTTCTGACAGGGCCGTGGTCCGAAACGGTTACTTCAATTTCTATCACTCCCTCGACATGCCTCCACCCAATCCCAACAAGATATCGGGCAAGTTGTTTTGGGGTCTATTCCATTTGACCAGCGTTAAACAGTTGCCTGTGCGCGTGTTCTTCGGCACGAGGGATTTTGACCTGTTGCCAGGGTCCGTGGACGAACGATTGATCAAGAAGTCCCTTCCTCGCGCGGAAGTCTTTCTTTACCCGGACGCTTCTCACTGGATATTGCACGAAAAACCCTTTGAGGTCGCCCATGGCATCCGCGAGCATTTGAAGCGGATCTTGAGGTGAATACAAAACACTTGATTGATGTCAGACCTGCGCTACTCCAAAGCTCAGGATAGTCGACCTGAGCTTTGCCTTCATGGATGGTAATAAACAGCTCGGCGCTATCACCGCTATCGCCTTTCTCAGTGAAAGCGGGTGGGACCTTCAATATCCGATCGATGAGTCGAAAGACTATAATGCCTTAGCCGAGATGACCAAAGGCCGTGCCGTAAGCAAAGTTACAAAAGAGCAACTCATGGACTGGTTTG
>CAZGCK010000014.1:46802-49815 GCA_964524175.1 uncultured Bacteriovoracaceae bacterium
TTTGAAGCCGATCGTTAGGAGAATACAAAACACTTGACGTATGTCAGACCTGCGCTACTCCAAAGCTCCTCGGCACGAGAACGATGGGTGCCGGTGACCATGTCACCGAACATCCTGCGCTCTTTTACTCTCGCATCGCGCTCAAGATAACTGGATCGTTATTCTTTAGGCCCGATGGTTTCGCCGTCGAAAACAAAGGCGCGGTGCCCGACTATCCGTACATCCGTACACGATCACACGCGACTACTCTGCCTACGGCTACCGCAATTATCGCGCGTTTTACCTCAGCAAACTCTATGAGCTGCTGAAATAGGTCTCACGCGGAGGGAAACGTACTTTTTTGCCCCGACCTTTCAGTTGCCTGATCCTTCTGAGAAGCAACTTCGAGACCCACGGATCTGACTCGGTTAACTATCCCACTCGGGTGCCATCAAGATCAAGGTCGCAGCTTGTCCGCGGTCTCACGACCAATCAAGGTGTTTTTTGCATGACAGGCAGACGCGGCCGAGAAATTCTTGCGAGGCGAAACCCAGTTACAAAACTAACTGCGTCACGATAACTCGCTTCCCGTTCCGCCGATCGGAGACCCACGCCAGAAGCCCAGTAGTTACCACCGCGGATCACAGCTTGATCGCAGTCTTTCGGCAAAGTGATGTTTCGCACGAGCCCATCTGAGTAATCCGTAAAGCAATTCTCGACCCACTCACTGACATTTCCGTGCATGTCATAGAGTCCAAAGGCGTTAGCTAACAAAGACCCGGTGGCCGCGGGCTGTGGCTCCCCTTTGCAGGATTCACATTTCCCTGGATTGAAATCGGGAGAAATCCCATACATTTCGAGGCACCCAGGATCGTTGCCGCAAAAATAGCTCGTTTTCGTGCCTGCGCGCGCCGCATACTCCCACTCGGCCTCATAAGGCAATCGATACACATACCTTTTATTTTTTTTGAGCTCATTTAGCCTTTTAATGAAATCCTGAACGTCATTCCAAGAAACGAGCGTAACCGGATGGTTTGGGCAGACCTTGAGCCCCGCAACGAAACTGCCAGTACAGTAGCCTTCCTCGCTAAATGCGCTCGGATTCGTACCCATTAGCTCAAACCATTGAGCTTGAGTCACCTCTGTGGTTTGCATTTCAAACGCCCGCGGGATCTGAACGGGATGAGCAGGCTGTTCATTGGAGCCGCAAACACTTTCACCATATTCGTTTTTGCCCTCTTCTTTTGGATCACATCCCATCATGAAGGGTTTTTTTGGTTTTGCGATCCGGACAAACTCCATCGGACGTATGCGATTTTCTTTTTTAAGCTTTGCGAGTAACGTCGCGTTCTCTTCTGACATAACCGGAGCGACTTCAGGGAAAGGCTCTGCCTTAGCTCTAAAGCTCAGCGCTCCCGCGCTGAGACCCAACACCAAAATGATTGTTCGCAAGGTCAAATTAGTAAGCATTGATTGCAGGCTCCTTCTTCAACCACTTTCGGATTTCTTCCAAAATATCCTTGATCTCACCGGAGTCTAGATGCCCGTTGTAGCCCAGATTGAGTTGCACCAGCGGCGAGCGTGTCACGAAGTCCTTGTTGATGCGGGTCAAATACCGAAGGCATATCTGCTCCGGCGCGCCTCTTAGATCCCAGGCTTGGGTTGCCCTCTCCCCGGCTCCCATATGACAAGAGGAGCAAAGCTCCTGGGTCGTTGACAAAGCGGTTTTGAAGTGCTCCAAGTCGCGGCACTCCACTTGAGATTGCAAATCGATCTCCTCAAACGTCACCGAGATCTGATCATTCTGGGAGCCCTGACCCGCCAACACGACCAGGTCCCGGGTTGAGAGCAGGAACGGAACCGCGTTTTGATCATCCGTATGGACATGAAGTCGCGAGTAACTATCCGCCAAGGGATCTAATACGCCATTGACTAAGATCCGGATTCCCTTGACCTCAAACGACTGCCCGGAAAGCGGGACTTTAGAATATATCTTGGGGCCACGAAACCGGTAGGTTTCGCGGGTCGTGCTAGAAGGCTTCGAATACTGCTGCACCCAGACCTTAAAGATGATGTCTTTGAGCGCAGGTCTCACCTCTCCTAAATTCCATTCCATCGGTACGAACTCATCCTCAGTCGAAGGCAGCTCTGCAGGCAAAGGCAGGGCCTTAGTCGTCAATGCACCTGGCGAGCTTTGAGCTACGCAAGTACGCTCACCCTCGTTCCACCACGCTTGGATCGCAGCCTGCAACTCCTCTGGGCTTGCGCCGCAGTCAGGAGAGCCGTCGTTATCCCGGCAATGCCCGTTGCCGCCTTTCGTGACGAACTTGGATCTCTGAATATTCGCGAAGTCCACGTACTTAAGCACTTTGAGGTAAGATTGCTTGGGATCGAGCACCGTATGCGTCGGCCCGCTCCCGCTCTCATCGTGGCACTCGATGCATCGACTCTTGAGCAGCTCATGAACATTCTTTCGAAAGCCAGCCAAACCCTCTTCGCAGACCGGCGACTCCGACGGGGAGACGTCAGCGGCTACAGCCTGGGTCGCTAAGCTCAATGTGAATCCGACTGCGAAAACGGCTGCGATGAAACCATTGCTTTGCTTCATATTCCTCACCCGAAAATCAGGATTTCATCCATTTGTGCGGCACTAAAGAAACTGCGCGGCGCAAGCTGATCAAAAGCCTTGAGCTTGCCGCAAGCATTGAGATAGTTGGCTAGCACCGCATAGGCGACTTTCGCGGGCTCTCCTCCCACCGTGGTCGTCTGGTCGACGGCTTGGCCATCGACATAAGAGCCCACTTGCGTCCTTCGCTGACTAGGAGCTCCGCTCGGGTTAAAAAAACCAATCACAGTCAAGCTCTTGATCGAGGCGTCGCCGCGCCAGTTGCGCGTGCCTGGATCCGCATAGACGCCGCCATCGGTGATCAACTGAAAGAACAGCGGCTTCTTGAGTCGGTATGCTGCTTCGATGGCGCGTCCGATCTGCTGACCCATCTCGCGATCTTTGCCATCCCCGGTTGACTGCGATCCG
>CAZGCK010000014.1:49825-50696 GCA_964524175.1 uncultured Bacteriovoracaceae bacterium
CCCACGGTCAATGCGCCAGGTCCAGAATTGCCTCTGAGCACATTCATCACGACTGCTGCCGAAACAGCCTCGACGCTGTCCGACTGGCTGCCTTCGATGCTATAGATTGCCTGAATATCCTGGTCCTGCCTGGGATCCAGGCCCGGTATCTTGCTCCCAAACTGCATATTCTGCGAAAGCGCGCACTCTGACAGCTGCGCCATCTGATTACCCAAGCCCAGCCGCCCGAAACGGGTCATCTGATCCACGCTCATGTCATGGATCGATTTGCCGAGGGCCTTGAGCTCTTTGTCCGAGAAGCCGGCGAATGCAGGCCCATAACTCAGTGACTTCTCGACGTCCTCCACCCGCGCTACGTGCATAGGCTTCAAAGTTAGGTCAGCAAGGCCGGAGGAAGAATTGCCTCCGGAGGCTGAGTTCTCACTCGCCAAGCCGTTAGGAAAAATCGAGCCCTTGTAACCGGCCTTAGAGACCAATGTGAGCGCCGAAAGTGGATTATCCGAAGTATCGTCGCGCGAGAAATTGCAGAAGCTTCCCATTCGAAGCAAAGCCTGGGCCTCGGGCGAGGCAGCTTGTTTGAGCCCGCTCAGGATCTGACTTGCTTGAGCCGCCATAGGCAGGCCAAAGCTTCGATCAAGCGCACCGGCTGACCGAGGGTCCCAACCCAATTGATTATAAGAGCTGAGCAGATCTTCGGATCCCCCCTTGCCTCCCACCAAGAAATTGCCTGGCAAAGCAGCCCCTCCCGCCATATCAAAAACCAGGAATGGGATCAGCTCAGAGCCCGAAGCGCCCGCCGCATTCGAGCACCCTGCTGCCCGAGCTTGATGTTGCAGAATAACCTGTGAGAGCAGTATCGGAGTAAGCAAGG
>CAZGCK010000015.1:0-10982 GCA_964524175.1 uncultured Bacteriovoracaceae bacterium
AACATCAACATCAACATCAACATCAACATCAACATCAACATCAACATCAACATCAACATCAGCAAGTTGATGGAGAGCTTTAAATAATCAAACTAGAATTTAAACAAACTCGAAATAGGCCGGCCCACGATCTTGTCGAGTTCTCTCACAGCCTGCATAAGACCCTCCGAGTCCGGAGCCTCTTCAGGGTCCTTTTCTCGAAGCCTCTTGCGAGCTCCTTCGATCGAGTACTTCTTCACATAAAGCAATTCTCTGATCCGGAGCAGAAGCTCAACATCTGCACGGCGATAAACACGGTGCCCTGAGCCCGACTTGCGAGGAGCGACACGTGGAAACTCGGTCTCCCAAAAGCGAAGAACCGATGGCCTCACGGCCAAGATCCGTGCAACTTCCCCGATCCTAAACAACTCGCGATCGGGAATCACGCCCGAGCTATTCGTCAGAATCGTCGTCGTCGTCTTCTGAGCCATGACGTATGGAGTCCGGTTGCACTGGCTTGCCTTCGAGACTGGAGTTCACTTCTGCGCGCAAGACCTGAGAAGGCCTGAACGTCAGCACTCGACGAGCGCTGATCTCAATGCTTTCGCCGGTTTGAGGATTTCGGCCGATTCGTGAGCGTTTTTCGCGCACCACAAAATTACCGAATCCTGAGATCTTGATCTTTTGCCCTTGTGACAAGGTCGCTTTGATCTGATCAAAAACAAGCTCAACTAAATCGGCCGCTTCCTTCTTGGAAAAGCCGACTTTTTCGTAAAGAGCTTCAACTATATCCGCTTTGGTCATCGCCACGGGGGTCTCCTCCTTAAGAATCATCCTGACTCAATTTCTTGCGCTTCGGTAGACTCCCTGCCTCGGCTCTGTTGTCACAGAGTCGAACTTCTCAGGCAAACTAGACGAGCACACTCGACACCCTTAGCTTCGGAGCTCTGCTCCCAAATCTTTTTTCCAACTAGAAAGGATCTGTTGGGAGGCGGCTTCGACCTCAGACTCCTGCAAGCTTCGGGTATCTTCATAAAAGATAACCCGTACAGCCACGCTTGTCATCCCCTCGGCGACCTGAGAACCACGATAAATATCAAAAACTTTTGCGACCTTAGCCAAAGGTTTGCCGGCCTTCAAAGCTAAGCCGGTGATTTTATCTGCGGTGATTTCGCTCCGCACAACCAAAGCGAAGTCTCGCTCCATTGACGGAAACTGCGGTGGCGCTTTGTAGGTTTTTGATTCACTCGCCGACCGAGAAAGTGCCGCCAAAGCGTCAAAATCCAACTCACCCACCCACAAAGCCGCCCTCGTTTTGAGGTCTCGTGCTTGCGCTGGATGAAGCAGCCCGTAATGGCCTGCTACATCCTTGCCCGCCAATATTTCGACACTCTGTCCAGGATGCAGCAGAGGATGTCCGCCCGTTCGCGAAGCGGAAAGAGGCTGAATTCGCACACCCTTGGTTCCGAGCGCATCACACAAACCCTCGACGATCGCCTTGAGGTCGTAGAAGTCCACCTCACCTTGCTCATTGCGAAGACCCTGACTGTATCGCGGACCCGAGATCGCAAACGCTAGCTTCCACCGTTCGACAACCCCAGTGTCCATTTCGCCCGAAGCCTTTACTCCTGACTGACCATGAGGAGTCGAAAAAACCGGCCGAAGCTCAAAGAGCCGAATCGGAAGACTCTCCGAACCAAAGTGATGACTCCAATTATCCAAGGCATTTCGTATCAACCCAGGCAGAAGCGATGGCACCATCGCTTCGTGCTCCTCGCTAATTGGGTTCAATACGATAATTGGATCCTTAAAGCCAAACTTGGCAAGCCAGGCCTTGCTAGTAAACGCAAAGTTCAGGGTTTCATTAAGTCCCGCTGCCACGCAAACATCTTTCGCGCGGTCAACCAACGAAAGCCGAGCTCGATGTGAAGCACCAAACGAAGGATCTGAACTCAACGGAGGAATAGTAGAAGGAATCTTATCGTAACCAATCGTGCGCGCGATTTCTTCAGCCAAGTCCTCAGGGATCCTAAGATCTCGACGATAAGAAGGCGGCACCACCTTCCATTCACTACCTACCTCGCTGACCTCGCAATCAAGCCGATTCAGGATATCCGAAGCTTGCTGAGAACTCAAAGATCCAGACTCGAGCCCCAAGAACTTTGCGAAGTATTCAGGTTTCACCAGGATTTCAGGGCGCTTGTACCCCGCGCCTACTCGCGAAGCATGCTGGACCGAGCCCGATGCGACGACCTTGCCGCCTGCAAGACTCACAATGAGCGAAGCTAGTCGTGACATCGCATATGGAAGCCCCATCGGATCGATGCCCTTCTCAAACCTCTGGGCCGCGTCCGTCCGACGTTGGTGCTTCGAAGCCGCCCGACGCACGAGCCCCGGACTAAACTCAGCTGCCTCAAGAAACACGCGCTGGGTTTCAGGCCTGACCTCGGAATTACCCCCACCCATGACGCCCGCAAGCCCCACAGCGCGAGCAGCGTCACCAATCACGAGCTCCGAACCCGAAAGCTTAACGGTCTGCCCATCAAGCAATGGCAGCTCCTCGCCCTCGCGCGCACGCCGAATCTTAAGCTCCTTGCCCTGAATCAAATCCGCATCGTAAGCGTGGGTAGGTTGACCGATCTCGAGCAATACCAAGTTCGACGCGTCAACCACGTTGTTAATCGAACGCTGCCCCAAGGCCTCAAGCCGACTCACTAGCCACTGAGGCGATGGACCCACCCGAATCCCTTCAATGAGGCACCCAAAGAATTGCGGCCCGTCTTCGCCCGCCTCAAGCCTGATGGCAATCGGGAGCGTCTGTCCCTCACCAAAACTTAAATCAACTACCTTGTCATTAGTGCGCCTTGCCCTCAAGCCCAACGCTGCTGCCACTTCACGGGCCATCCCGTAGTGACTCATGCAGTCCCCACGATTGGCGGTCAGCTTAAAAACCAATATCGCGTCGTCACGACCCAAGAGCTCCGCCAGAGGAACACCCAGCTTCGTGTCCGTCGGCAGAATCATGATTCCTTCTGAATGCGTGCCCGGAGCCGAGAGCTTAAGCTCATCTTCTGAGCAAAGCATCCCGTTCGATACCACCCCACGGATCTTGCTCTGCCCGATCTTCACTCCGTTGGGCAGATCAGCCCCAATCTGTGCGAGCGCTACTTTATCGCCCGACTTCATGTTCTGCGCGCCACAAACGATCTCGAGCGGATCCCCATTCCCGATCGTCACTTTGCAAAGAGACAACCGATCCGACTGGGGATGCGGGGCGCGCTCCAAAATCTGCGCGGTAATCACCTTCTCAAGGCCCCGATTCTGTTTCTCTACACTTTCGACTTCAAGCCCACGCGAAGTCATGAGCGCCGCTAACCCATCGGGGCCGCCCACTTGGCTCAGGTCCACCAGCTCAGATAGCCACTTCCAAGAGATGCGCATAAAATCCTCGATTCGCGAAAGTCAAAACTGGCTCAAAAACCGTGAGTCACCTTGGAACATCAAGCGCAGATCCGGCACTTCATGCAGGAGCATCGCAATTCGCTCAATCCCCATTCCAAAAGCGAAACCCGTCAATCCACGAGCCGCCGCATCGGAGTACCCCACCACCTCAAGTAGTCGCGGATGAACCATGCCAGCACCCAGGATCTCGATCCAACCGGTCCCTTTGCAAAGATGACAGCTGCCGCGCGCTTCCTTGGCTTTGCGACGACATAGAAAGCAGCTCACGTCGACTTCAGCCCCGGGCTCAACGAACGGAAAGTAACTAGGTCTCAGACGGATCTCCGTCTCCGCACCAAAAATCTCGCGAGCAAAGTAGGTCAGACATCCTTTGAGGTCGCTCATCGTCACACCGCGATCCACCCAAAGCCCTTCGACCTGATGAAACATCGGCGTGTGGGTCGCATCACTATCCGCACGAAATACGGCTCCTGGACTCAGAATCCGAACCGGCCACTTCTGCGAACGCATCGCCCGAATCTGAACTGCCGAAGTGTGGGTTCTCAACACCACCCCTGGACCCATAAAAAAAGTATCCTGCATGTCACGAGCAGGATGATCCGATGGAATATTGACCGCATCGAAGTTCAAAAACTCCGTTTCGATCTCGGGCCCTGTCGCTACATCAAATCCCAAGCGACTAAAAACCTGAACGATCCGCCTAAACGTTTGTGTGACGATATGAAGCGAGCCACGATGAGACGCACGCGCCGGCAACGATACATCGATGCGTTCGTTCTGAATTTTCGCGTCAAGCACAGCTTTCTCAAGCGTGGCTTTTCGCTCATCCAGCGTTGCCTCGATCTTACGCTTCCATTCGTTGGCAGCCGCACCAATCTTTGGCCGCTCTTCAGCAGTCGCACTTCCAAGGCCTTTGAGAACCTCGCTCAGGCCACCCTTTTTACCGAGGACAGAGATGCGAACTAGCTCAAGCGCATCCAGGCTCAAAGCGCCCAAAATCTCTTTAAGCGCCTGCTCTCCAATGGAGTCAATTTTGCCAAACCAAATACTGAGCGAGTCTGCCACGTGACGAGGTAAAACTTAGGCTTTAGGGGCCAAAGAACGAACCTGATCAACGATCGCGGTGAAAGCCTTTGGATCGACGATTGCGATGTCTGCCAAGACTTTGCGATCCAGCTTGACCTGAGCTTTCTTTAAAGCAGAAAAGAGGCGGCTGTAACTGATATCGTTGGTGTTAGCTGCTGCCGAAAGCCGAGCAATCCAGAGTTGGCGGAAGTCACGCTTCTTGGCGCGGCGATCGCGATAAGCATATCCATGGGCGCGGTCGACTGCTTCGGCAGTACGACGGAACTTATTGCCCAGGCCCAGGACGAAACCTGAGGCGCGTTCTAGAACTTTATTGTGACGACGGCGCTTTTTGAAACCACGTTTTGCGCGAGGCATTGAGAAGACTCCTAGTTAAATAGAATTTGTTAAATCAGGTGGAACCGTAAGGCATGCACTCTTCAACGTGCTTAACATCGCCTTGAAACACATAGCCGCCCTTACGGAGTGCGAGCTTAGCCTTGGAGTTCTTATGTCCGAGATTATGGCGCTTGCCTGCGCGCTTAAACTTCACTTTGCCCGTTGCGGTGAACGAGAAACGCTTTGCAGCTGCCTTTTTAGTCTTTAACTTTGTCATATTTCGCTCGCATTCACCTTCCATTAGGAGGAAGGCGTTTGCTTATATCCTCTTGAATTTGAAGAGTCGCAACGTACTCTAAGGTACGGATTTCCGTCAAGTAGTAAGGCCTCCTAAAAAGCCCTTACTCCTCGTTATTTTCACCCGTCCCTGGAGTTCCCGTATTAGCTGCTACTGGGACGACTACAGGGTTATTTGGCTTAGGAAGGCCCCCCCCAGAGTTGGGGGTAACCAACGGCCTCACCACTGGGGTTCCTGGGGCTACCTTTTTTGCAGCACCTGGAGCCAAAATCATGATGAGTTTCTTGCCTTCAAGCTTGGGATGGGACTCGATATTAGCGATGTCCTTCACCTGCTCTGCCAACTGCCGCATCATCTTAAAGCCCTGATCCACATAGGTGATCTCACGACCACGGAACATGATCGAGATCTTGGCCTTGTCGCCATCCAGCAAGAATTGACGGATATTTTTGAACTTATAGTCCAAGTCGTGCTCTTCGGTCTGAGGGCGAAGCTGCACTTCTTTGACCTTGATCACCGTCTGCTTCTTACGGGCGTCGTGCTCTTTTTTCTTCTTTTCGTATTTAAACTTGCCGTAATCGCAGATTTTGCAGACAGGAGGATTTGAATTAGGCGACACCTCCATCAAATCCAGACCTCGGTCACGCGCCATTTGAAGCGCTTCGCGGGTATCAACAACCCCCACTTGACCGCCATTTTCGTCGATCAGCCGCACCTGAGGAACGCGAATGCGCTCATTGATGCGATGTTCATCACGATTGGGGCTAACTGCAGGGCCCCGTGGAAATCTTGGGCGTGGGAATGAAGAAGGTGGGCCAGATGGACTCGAGGGACTTGACGGACTTGACGGTGTAAATGCCATTCGAAAGTAGAAATTCTCCTTGCTTTGCCCAGCATTACCGGACTGACTTCTATTCGTCAACAAAAAGCCCCCGTGTCATCAAAGCACACGAGGGCTCTTCAAATTGAACAACTATCTCACTGAATCAAGTATGAGCCGAAGCGGAAGACTTAGAGGAAGACTTCTTACGAGGAGCTCCGGTACGAGTCTTCTTAGTCTTAGTCTTGCCATTAAATTTACGCACATTTGCCAAGAGTTTTTCGAACTCTTTTCGCTGAGAAAGAACGAAACTGCGAAGCTTCTTCACTTCTCCTGGAATCTGTTTCTGGAAACGCTCAAGCTCTTTACGCTCGCGCTCAAGGAAAGTCTTGACCTTGCCGGCATCGGCAGAGATCAACTTCTTCACTTCTTTTCCCTGACGCTCTGCATACTTACGAGCTTCTTCAACCCAATCATGGCCTTGAAGGAGGGTTTGAAGCTTCTCCTGGGCATTCTTCACACGGCCAACGACCTTTTTGATCTCAGAATTCACGTTTTTCATAATCACTTACCTTCTGTCCGCGATCCCGGACTTACAATTTTCCCAAAAACAGTCATTCCCGATGCCACGGGGTGTTAACATATTTACCCCAACCGGTACAAGTGGATAACCGATTATTGTTGATCCCAGGTCTTAGCAATCGGCCATCTGCGACCAATTCCAAAGGCCTTTGTGCTAACTTTCAGAATTGGCGGAGCCTGTCTGCGCTTAAATTCGTTGATTTCCACTCTCCTAATGGTCTCCTTCACCCAGCCTGGACCTGATGTGCCGGGCGCTTTCGAGTACTTTTTCTCGAGTACCGGGAGTGAATGATTGAGCTCAATATATTCGTACAAAAGCTGATCCAGCGCCTCGTAGGGCGGCAAGGTGTCCTGATCGGTTTGATTGGGCTTGAGCTCGGCTGAAGGAGCCTTGGCGATACTTCTTTCTGGAATCCGAGCGCCATAAACTGCATTGAGATGCCGAGCAAGCTCATAGACTCGCGTCTTAAACAGGTCACCAATAGGACCAATGGCTCCCACCATATCTCCATAGAGAGTACCGTATCCGGTAGCCAGCTCAGACTTATTGCCGGTGGTCAGCACTAGCGCATTGTAATGGTTGGCAAAGGTCATCAAGACAAGACCTCTGAGGCGAGACTGCAAATTCTCTAACGCCAGAGGAGCAAGTTCGCCACGACGCTCGGAGAGCTCGCGACTGACAGTCGAGTAAAGAAACTTGATGGGTCGAACCTCGAAAGGAAGACCGAGATTTCGCGCAAGAATTTCTGCATCTTCTAGGCTGTGACTCGAAGAGTGCTGGCTCGGCATAGCGACACCTAGAATGTTTTTTCCACCAATCGCAAATGAAGCGAGCGTCGCCACAACCGCAGAGTCGATTCCACCACTGAGGCCAATCACTGCGGTCTTGAAGCCTGTGCGTGCGAAATACTCTCGGATCCCCACCACAAGCCCACGCGTGAGCACTTCGATCTCAGCGGGCGCCTGATCTTCCCGATCCTTGGTCCCAGGCTCTATCCATTTGACGCCTGAAGCACTTCCGTTGCCTGCCATGGCAACATCAAGCACACCAAAGGAGGTCTTAAACAAAGGCAAACGCCCCATGATCTGACCACTGGCATCGACCGCAAAAGATCCCCCATCGAACAAAATTTCGTCGGTTGCACCCATTTGGTTCACATAGACCAACGGTGCCCCCAACTTTCGCGCCACGTCCGCATGCAACTGTTCGCGCCGCTCGCGTTTGCCAAACTCATAGGGGCTCGACGAAAGGGAAACAACCAGGCTTGCTCCCAGGTCTTTGTAACACTGAACCGGGTCGACCGAGTAGATCTGCCTCCCCCTAGCCGGATCGTTACCCCAAAGATCTTCGCAGATAGCTACGGCGATCGGATGACCATCGCACTCCCACAGCCTGATCTCAGAGGCCGACTCAAAATACCGACTCTCGTCAAATACGTCGTAAGTGGGTAGCAACGACTTGGCCTGCGAGAAAACGCGCTTGCCCCCCTCGAGAATGGTCACAACGTTTTGCGCAACCCGACCTTTGCCACCCGGATTGCGAGCCACATGCCCCACCGCTAAAGCGCACTTTTTGCCCTGAGTGAGTCGAGCGATATCCTCGAGCGCTTTTTCATTGCGCTCAAACATTTCCTCGCGATCGAGAAGGTCAAAAGGCGGATAACCGCAGATGCTGAGCTCAGGAGTGAGCAGCAACCGCGCCTGAGCAGAGCAAGCCCGATCATACGCCTCGCGGATCTTCTGGACGTTGGCCTCGAAGGCGCCGACTACCGGACTGATCTGCGCAAGCGCGATTTTGAGCAGAGTTTAGAACCTCTTTTGCAAATCCGACTTGTCGAAGAAATAAGCGAGCTCACGCTCAGCCGACTTCACACTGTCGGAACCATGAACAGCATTGGCTTCAATACTATCGGCGAAATCCTTGCGGATGGTGCCAGGAGCTGCCTTAGCAGGATCGGTGGCGCCCATGATCTCGCGATTGGCGAGGACAGCGTTTTCACCTTCCAAGCACATCAGCAATACGGGGCCGCTCGTCATGAAATGAACGAGGCTCTGAAAGAAAGGACGATCCTTGTGCTCGATGTAGAATCCTTCCGCCTTCTCGCGAGTCAGCCGAGTAAAACGAGCGGCAGCGATGCGCAGCCCCTTGGACTCAAAGCGAGTGATGATTGCACCCATCGCGTTTTTTTCGACTGCGTTAGGTTTGATAATTGAAAAAGTGCGTTCGATAGCCATTAGCATGTCTCCATTGACTGAAATAGTATGGTGGCACTGTTAGCCCAGATTAAGATCGATGGCGAGCGCGTTCTTTTAACGAATTGCTTGCGCCAAAGTCGTACCCAAATCTGCAGGGCTGCGAGCGATCTTGACGCCGGCAGACTGAAGGGCTTGAAACTTTTCTTCAGCCGTCCCCTTACC
Source organism: uncultured Bacteriovoracaceae bacterium (assembly GCA_964524175.1). Taxonomy (GTDB): domain Bacteria; phylum Bdellovibrionota; class UBA1018; order UBA1018; family UBA1018; genus CAZGCK01. The sequence continues at coordinate 8,964 of CAZGCK010000015.1, forward strand.
ACCCGAAATGATAGCTCCGGCATGCCCCATGCGCTTACCGGGAGGGGCGGTGGCGCCTCCGATAAATCCGACCACGGGTTTCTTGAATTCGCGCTTAATGTAGTCGGCCGCTTCTTCTTCTGCGGTGCCTCCGATTTCGCCAATCATGATGACACCATGAGTATCTTTGTCTCTATTGTAAGCCTCGAGCACATCGATAAAGTTCGTGCCATTGATGGGGTCACCACCAATACCCACGCAGGTGCTTTGACCGATTCCGAGCTGAGTGAGCTGAAAAACAGCTTCGTAGGTCAGCGTGCCGGACCTCGAAACGACTCCGATATTGCCGGGCTTATGGATATGCCCCGGCATGATGCCGATCTTGCACTGCCCCGGGGTAATGATGCCAGGGCAGTTAGGACCAATGAGACGGGATTTTGTAGATTTGAGATAGCGCTTAGCAGCCACCATGTCGCGGACCGGAATGCCTTCGGTGATGCAAATGATGAGCGGAATGCCAGCATCAGCCGCTTCGCAAATCGAGTCAGCAGCAGCTGGAGGAGGCACGAAAATCATCGTGGCGTTCGCGCCAGTCTTAGAGACGGCCTCATCTACTGTGTCGAATACTGGGAAGCCTTCAACGTTTTGACCACCTTTGCCAGGGGTCACGCCGCCTACGACTTGAGTTCCGTATTCACGGCAGCCCTTACCGTGAAAGAGACCCTGAGATCCAGTGATCCCTTGGACGAGGAGCTTGGTATTTTTATCCACCCAAATTGCCATGATTAAGCTCCCTTCGCGGCCGCTACGGCCTTCTTTGCAGCATCAGTCAAACCTTCAGCTGGTGTGATCTTGAGGCCAGAACTCGCTAACAGTTTCTTGCCTTGCTCCACGTTGGTACCTTCGAGGCGCACGACGAGAGGCACTTTGAGCTCAAGTTCCTTTGCCGCGGCAATCACACCCTCAGCGATGACATCGCACTTCATGATGCCGCCAAAGATGTTAACCAAGATCGCTTTGACCTTAGGGTCTTTGAGGATGATCTTAAAAGCGTTGGCGACTTTCTCTTTGTTAGCGCCACCACCAACGTCCAAGAAGTTTGCCGGATCTCCACCATGTAGCTTGATGATGTCCATCGTTGCCATCGCTAGACCTGCACCGTTAACCAGGCAGCCGATGTTGCCGTCGAGCGCGATGAAAGCGAGATCAAACTTGGACGCTTCGACGTCCTGAGGGTTTTCTTCCTGCAAATCGCGCATCTCAACAATGTCTTTGTGGCGAAAGAGTGCGTTGTCATCAAAGTTGAACTTGCCGTCGAGCGCGGCCAGATTGCCTTGCTTCGTGACAATCATTGGATTGATTTCGACCAATGAAGCATCAGTCTCGACAAAACATTTGTAGATGTTACCAAAAAAACCCACGGCTTCTTTGGTCTGCTCAGCGGTGAGGCCCAAAGCCTTAGCAAGCTTACGACCATGGTAAGGTTGAAAGCCCGTCGTCGGATCGATCGATACCTTGATGATCTTCTCAGGCGTCTTATGAGCGACTTCCTCGATTTCCATCCCGCCTTCGGTCGAGGCCATCATAGTGATCTGCGAAACCGCGCGATCAATCACTATCCCAAGATAGAGCTCACGAGCGATATCACTCCCCTCTTCGATCCAAACTTTGTGCACCTTCTTGCCCTGCGCACCCGTTTGAGGAGTCACAAGGGTTTTGCCAATGATCTCTTGAGCCGCCGATTTAACCGCTGCGAGATCCTTACAAACCTTCACGCCGCCCGCTTTGCCGCGACCACCAGCGTGAATTTGGGCTTTGACGACCCACACGCTGTTTTTGCGTTCTTTTTGGAGGTCCTGGGCAGCCTTTTCAGCGCGACCGGCGACGTCCGCGCCTTCTTCGACTAGGCGGCCTTCTGGAACTTTGACTCCGAACTTTTTGAGAAGCTGCTTGGCTTGATACTCGTGGATGTTCATCGGGGTGCCTCTATGAGTTGTCTGAGTTCCCTTATATTTCGGCACAATAAGTGATGCGTCAACT
>CAZGCK010000015.1:11049-12325 GCA_964524175.1 uncultured Bacteriovoracaceae bacterium
GCGTCATAGTAATTTGATACTCCGGATTCGAAATCGCATTCTCATTTTCAGAATGCCAGGGGCCCCAAACCTGGCTCACGTTCTTTTACCGGTCACGCACGCAACGTGCTCGAGGCAATATCACTGCGACCCACCCATGAATGACAAGCAGACTCAGGAGAAGCTCTTCAAGAAGTTTATGGGTCGAGGCCCTGTAGGAGCCGTGTCCGATTTCGTAAAAATCAGAGAAGGGAAAGCCAAACTACTGGTCCCCTACAGTTAGGGCGCCCTCTCTCCCACTGCACTTTGATTACCCAGAACCCTGCATTCACGGTTGAGCACAACAGGTGCGCAAGTAGCGACCCATCCTCACTACCTCTGCACTATCTCAAAGACGATCAAAGCAAACGCTTATTTACGGGCGCTACGCTTCGTTAGAGCTCAAAGCAAGCTCGCCACACCAGCGCGCTCTTCTTCGAGCTCCTTAAGCGTCGCGTTCATCTTCTCCCGAGAGAAAGCATCGATGTCGAGCCCCTGCACAATCTTGTAATCCCCATTCTCTGTCGTGCATGGGAATCCATAAACAACGCCCTGAGGGATCCCGTAGGAACCGTCGCTTGGAACACCCATCGTGACCCACTCACCCTTGGAGCCTAACCACCAATCGCGCATGTGATCAATAGCTGCGTTAGCGGCGCTGGCCGCTGAAGAAAGACCCCGAGCTTCGATGATTGCAGCGCCACGCTTACCAACGGTAGGAATAAAGGTTTCGCGATTCCAAGCGTCGTCGATCATCGGCTTCACAGACTGCCCGTCGGCGGTAGCGAAACGAAAATCTGGATACATCGTAGGACTGTGGTTGCCCCATACGGTCATTTTCTTGAACCCAGCAACGGCCTTACCGGTCTTCTGAGAGAGTTGACCAAGAGCGCGGTTATGATCCAGGCGCAACATCGCGGTGAAGTTGCGAGCCTTCACGCGGCCCTGCTTTTCGGCCGTTTTGTAGGCGATGTACGCGTTGGTGTTGCAGGGATTGCCGACAACCAGAACCTTGACGTTAGGATCGGAGACTTTGCCGATAGACTCGCCTTGAACGGTGAAAATCTTAGCGTTCTCAGTGAGCAGGTCCTTTCGCTCCATTCCTGGTCCGCGAGGTCGCGCACCCACAAGGAGGGCGACGTGCGCATCTTTGAAAGCCTCGTCTGGCTGATCCGTGCCTTTGATCCCAGCAAGGAGCGGAAATGCGCAGTCCTCGAGCTCCATCATCACGCCCTTCAGCGCCTTCTGCGGGCCCTCC
>CAZGCK010000015.1:12335-29616 GCA_964524175.1 uncultured Bacteriovoracaceae bacterium
CAAGAAGCTGAAGAATAACCGGCTGGTCCTTGCCAAGCATCTCGCCACTCGCGATGCGAAATAGCAGACTATAACCGATTTGGCCGGCGGCGCCGGTGACTGCGACTCGAACGGGGGATTTGGCCATGATGTGCTCCCAAAGGTGAATAAGTTTGTGACATCAAGTTAACCGGAAAACCCGAGGGAGGAAAAGAAAATAGAATCAGCGCAATGCAATGCAAAACCCGAGGGCACCTAGATCACTTTAGAACCCATGAACAGACTGAGCCGCTGTTCCACAAAACGCATCATCTCGCATTGCACGGCAAATCGCTCGCTCCATCACTTTAAAATCAGGCGACGGCTTGAATGCCATGTCGAAAACACCGTCCATATGGGGCAAGAACTGAAGCTTGTCTTCGTGATCGACAAAGACTCCCTTGAGGGCAGGTAAGGTATCATCAGAGAACATCGAAAATCCTCCTCCCTGACCTAGCGCTCCCCCATTTTGCCGCACACTGTACCAAATGTGCCCAAAATGTCGAAATGTCGTAAACCGCAAACTCGTAGACGGAGGCTGCAAACGACTCAACACCTCCGTGGTGCGGTGGGTAGCCGTATTTTGGGAGGCCACGCGATAGACTAGCGTAAAGAAGCCTTTGCCTTTTTCCATCACTTCGCCACTTCCATTGAGCAGCGGAGTAAATTTAAAACCAATTTTTTGGTTCAATCCAAAATCACTGATTGCTGGAGCTCCAAACGCCGACTGCGTTATGTCAATCCAACTGCCCGAAACGAGATCAAAGCGATAAAGATGCAACAGCGACTGAACATCGTGGAGAACCATGTAGGTTTCCCGCGAAGAAGGATCAGAGGCCTCCCACGAAGCCAGACTGGGTGAGGCCCCTCTCTGCGAAAGAGTCCTCAAACCCGTTGATCCACGACTCAGAAAAACACCAGGTCGATTGGCCGACATCGAGCTCCACCGCACCTCGCCTGTGATGCGATCCACGTAAAAGAGTGCCAACTGATCCGGCGAATCTCCAGCCTGCAAAGAAGAGAGCCTCATGTACTCGAAGCTCATGTCAGACTGCGTGTCACTCCCGGCTATGGTCGTGGTCAAAAACTGGTTCTGCAAAGTCGGTCCGCCCGCAAAATTGAACGTAAATATCCGAACCCCTCCCTGTATCGAATCAGATGCGGCGATGTACAGACTGTTGCCCAAACCGTGAGCCACGACACGCCCTGGAACAATGCCTTGCGCTTCAGCTGAAGGCTGCAGACGTAATTCGAATGGACCCTCGAAATTCATGCAGGTATCACCTACACTGTTCGAAGTGACTTTAAACCCGCCCGTACATCCCCCGGTGAACTTGCTACCGATCAGCGCGGACCGATAGAAAAGCCTGTTGAGAGCACTAGAGGCACCCCGCTTGACATAGAAGACATAGAGGCGATTACCCAAACGCGCAATCGAAGACGCACCAAAATTGGAGCCTCCATCCTCCCTACCCGCAGCTACTATAGGTCCGGAAATCTCCCGTCGATTTTGAGTGTGGGTATCGCAACCTGAATAGGAGTGATTAATCTGCGCACGAACTCGCTGAGCAGCGGTGCATTTTGAGGTCGTCCCGGGCACGACTGAAGTCCCGCCACTGAAGACTCCATCACGATTCCAATCCACTCGTTTGCCGGGCTCATCGACCGGAAATCCATAGATGCTCTGAAGGAAACTAAGATCCGAGACTTGGCCGCCCAAGCCATCCGCCTCACAAAGACTCGATGGGTTGATTCCTTCGGCAGGAAACCCATCCCCGCTCAAAAACGTCCCATGAGGGGTCGCGTAACTCATGATCGAAGGATAGGCTGGCGAGCAGTTCAAGCCACTCACTAGGCTCTCGTGTTGCAAGCCCAGCGTGTGCCCCAACTCGTGCGTGATTGTATCTGGACTAGTCCCTGTCGCGTAAAAGAAACTCCCAAACCCGGCCGAACCTCCGGCTGCGAGCAACAAGACTTGCCTAAAATAAGGGGCTCGAGCCGAGTCAAAAAATCTCGCTTCACGGTGCCTTTGCGCCTGCCAGTCGACAAGAGGGATCATGTTAGAGCCACCCCAGTTTCCGTACAATCCAGAGGCAACATCCTCTGGAGCCTTGGGCGCAATGCCTGCATCGATGTGGACAGAAACCCCGTCCAAAAGATCAGGGTTCACCACGTGTGCGGCAGGAGCGTGCGAGAGATGATACTGAATTCGATGAATCCCCTCTTCATTGAGAGGAGTCTGAGTGAACTCACTCGTAAAATCAGCTTCGATAAAGAGATCCTTATGCCGCGGATTGGATCCCCAAGTCGGAAAATAAAGCCTTCCCGAATCGGCACCAAAGACCTCTAGGCCATCTTCGATCCCATCTCGGTCAGTATCCTTAGGGTTAAACACGTTTCTGCAATAAGCTTCGCCAGGCAATCCACTGCATGTTCTCAGTTCGGCTTCAAGAAGGTCACCCAAGCCATCCGCGTCTCGATCTGTCGCCGGGTCATTGACGTAGAGTACTGCACGCCCCCTTACAGAGGTACTTGTGGTCCCTATGACGACATAAGAGATGCCCGCTGTTTGAGCAATACGTGAAGCCTCGCTCACTCCCATGTTTTGATCATATGCGACAACCCTTAAAGCAGAATCCAATCCCAAAATGAAAGTGGCACTCGCACCACCAGGCAAAAGCGCGGTTTGATAAACAAAAGCTACATTTGAGGCAACTGCCCCAGTCATCCCTCCAAAATCCGCTCCAGCCAATACCGTCCGGCCGTCCACAACCACATCGCATCGACCACTCGTTTCGTTAGTGAGCGAATGAATAAATATTGTGTATGAGCCCGACGAGGGAGCGGTGAAGGTAGATCGAGGAGAAAAACCCATCACTTGCGCAACCGATCTTTTTGCGGTGAGGTCAAAGACATTCAGATTCACGCCTGCACCGACATTTTCGCAGCGCCCCTCGACGTTCACAATCCGCCCTCTAGACTGAGTGAAGGTGTACTGAAGAATCGGGCTAGCATTGCGCGCCCGATGCACTCTTGCTGAGGGGCCGTAGGCAGCAACTGGATTGAAGGGACGCGGGGTTAAACTAGGACGCGGACTATCGGTGGGACGAGGGATTAAAGTAGGACGCTGACTTACGGTGAGAACAAGACTCGGTGAAGGACTAGGACTCGGTGAAGGACTAGGACTCGGTGAAGGACGAGGGCTCGGTGTAGGACTAGGGCTCGGTGAAGGCTCGGAGGAAAGGCTCCTACCAGTCTGCGACGAAAGGGCACTATCGCTAGCCACCTGACACCCACTCAAAACGGCGGAAGCCAATACCAGGACCGCCAATATTGGCCGCGTAGAGCTTGTTTTCATGAAATCCCCCGACAGATCCTTCATTTTATTCGATGCCGTCTTTATCACCTAATGTGTCGCTGGTGACACTTGGAGTGTCCATTGAGACCCGATACTTTTATTCACTAGATGTCGATAAGAACCACTGGAGTCGATGCGAGATGCGGACAACCCTCTTTTTTATCTTTGGACCGTTGATTTTTGGCATTGTCCTTGCGCTAGGATGGCTTGACCCGCTGCTAGGTATCAACAAACCAAGATCAAACACCTATCCCGATCAAGAACCCGAACAACAAACCGTGGCTGCGCTTATAATGACTTCTCCGAAGAAACAAGAGCTCAACACAGCCCTGACTCAGATCGTAGCGGCAAGCAGGCCAGACCACCACTCAACACCCACAACAGAGTCGTTGGCAAACCCCGGAAAATATATCCAAATATTAGATAATAAACCAGAAGAGACCTTCAACCAACTCCTCAAGGAGCTGGAACTTCTCACACTACAGAAGGGCACTGCCCCTCAAAGGGCCGATCTTATCCTAACTATCGGAAAAATCTCATCATCGGTACCCGGGAAAGAGCAGCAAATCAGCGAAGTCGCGGCCAAACAGCTCCAGTCAGACGACGGAGATCGAACCCTCGTTCTCTCCGCACATCAAACCTTCTTAAAGGTCACTCACGACCCCGACACCGCGCTAAATGTCTCGTTCGAAGGCATCAAGCGTCAGTCGGATCCAGCCATCCGAGAACGCATTCTCCTGCAATTCATCTCCCAATTTCCTCAGAAAAAGGACGCACTCCAAGCACGGTTGAAGGAATATCGCATCGACTAGCAAGATCACATACGAGCAATCATCTCGCTGCCAAACTCCGAGCACTTCACTTCGACGACGCCAGGCTGATTCTCCTGCTTCATGAGACGAGCAAAGTCGTAGGTCACTTTCTTCGCAGAAATAGCTCCATCCATCCCCTTAATGATGAGATCCGCTGCTTCCGTCCACCCCATGTACCTGAGCATCATCTCTCCGGAGAGAATAACAGAGCCCGGATTGACCTTATCTTGGTTCGCGTACTTAGGAGCAGTGCCATGAGTGGCTTCGAAGACCGCATGTCCAGTGAGGTAATTGATGTTACCGCCCGGTGCGATACCAATGCCGCCGACTTGCGCTGCAAGCGCGTCGGAAAGGTAGTCGCCATTGAGATTGAGCGTTGCGATGACATCAAACTCTTCGGGGCGGGTGAGCACTTGCTGAAGCGAAATATCAGCAATCGCATCCTTCATGAGGATCTTGCCCTTAGCGAGCTCAGCCTTCATTTCGGCGTTGGCCGCTTCTTCGCCCTTTTCCTTCTTGGTCCACTCCCAGTTTTCCCAGGTATAAACCTGGTCGGCAAAGTCAGAGTGAGCCAGCGAGTACGCCCATCCGCGGAATCCGCCCTCGGTGTACTTCATGATATTGCCCTTGTGCACGATCGTGACCGACTTACGCTTTTCTTTGAGCGCAAACTCGATCGCCGAGCGGACCAGGCGCTGAGTCCCTTCACGAGAGACAGGCTTAATGCCGATGCCGGTCGTTCCTGGAAAACGGATTTTTGCGTAATCTTTTGGAAAGTTCTCTTTGATGAAAGCGATAACCTTCTTGGCAGCTTCGCTATCGCTTTCGTATTCAATGCCAGCGTAGATGTCCTCAGTGTTCTCGCGGAAGATCGTCATGTCGACCTTCTCAGGATGCTTCACGGGTGAAGGCACGCCTTTGAAGTAACGAACCGGGCGCAGGCAGACGTACAAATCCAACATCTGTCTCAGCGCCACGTTGAGGGAGCGCATGCCACCGCCTACAGGCGTGGTCAGTGGACCTTTGATCGAAACCAAGTAATGCCTCAAAGCTGTCAGGGTGTCCTCAGGCAACCAATCTTTATACTTATTGAAAGCCTTCTCACCCGCATAGACTTCAAACCACTCGATCCTGCGCTTGCCTTGATAAGCCTTCTCCACGGCAGCATCCATCACGCGCTGAGAAGCGCGCCAAATGTCGGCGCCAGTACCATCTCCTTCGATAAAAGGAATGATCGGATCGTTAGGAACGGTAAGCTTTCCGTTCTGAATGGTGATGCGATTGCCGCGAGTAGGTGCGCTTAAAGTCTTGAACTCTGGTGCTGTTTGCATGGAACAAACCCTATGCCTTAACGCGTGCGGTCGTCAATCGAGATATGCAGGGGAGGCTGTAATCAAGCCAGTTTGAAGTAGAGGATTGCGGCGGTCAGAAATGGTTTCTGATCCGTATCTGATCAGGGACCAATCACGAGATTCGGATGTGCCTTCAGAAAACGGTTTCAGTTCAATTCAAGCTCGAGAAGGCGTTTCTTGGCGTCTAGCCCGCCGGCGAATCCAACGAGAGCACCCTTCTTGCCCACTACTCGATGACAGGGCACGAAGATCGCGACAGGATTCCTAGAATTTGCCATCCCTACAGCGCGGGCCTTTTTGCGATCCCCTACCTGATGAGCTAGCTCGGCGTAGGTGACAGTGACTCCATAGGGGATACACCTCAAGCTCTTCCAAACTTTTTGCTGAAAAGGGGTACCTCTTGGATCCAGAGGCAGGTCGAACTGCTGACGTCGACCTTCAAAATACTGCTCCAGCTGTCTCTTCGCTCGAGCCAGGACAGGGTGCCTAGGGGATTCAGTGAGACGGGCGAGGCGTTTGCCAAACACCTTGCGGTCACCATCCCAAAGCAACGCATGCAAACCCAAATCAGACGCAACCAAAGTCAACACGCCCACTGGACTTTTAATCGTGGTGAAAACCGACCCATGAGGAATTCGTTCCATCATTTTCGCATCGAGCATGAACCGCCGACGTAGCCCGGATTCAATAAAGGATCAAGCAGAACCTAACCGCCGAAGCTGGCCCTCGACGTGAAGAACCAATTGCCGAGTTCCCACCTCTCGAGCGTCCTCTTCATCATGAGTCACCAGCACGAGAGGTACTGGCCATTGCTGGTGAAGCGCGACGAGCTCCTGCCTGATCGTCGCGCGGAGCCTAAGATCAAGAGCAGAAAAGGGTTCATCTAGAAGCAGGCAGCGAGGCCTCCAAACGATTGCGCGCACAAAGGCGACTCGACTTTTTTCGCCGCCAGAGAGCTTGCTGACCGATGTGTCGGCCAACGCCCGAAGTCCCAATCGCTCGAGCCAAGGAAGGGCCTGGGCTCGTCTCTCTCGTGACCCAAACCCTCTCATTCGCAAGCCAAAGGCCGCGTTTTCTAGCAGCGACAAGGACTCAAACAAAGCAGGCTCCTGGGCCACGTAACCCATCTCTCTGTTTTGCGGTAGCTCCCGAGTGACATCTCGTCCACCCAGAAGGATCTTGCCTTTCTCAGGAGGAGGCTCGAGCCCGGCCAGATGCCTCAGAAGCGTCGTCTTTCCGCAGCCACTTGCCCCCCGAATCACCAATCGCTCTCCGGGCATGACACTAAAATCAGCCTGGAGCCTGAAGTCAGCCACGGGCTGATCAAAATCTCGAACAACAAGACCATCAGCTTCAGCCATGCATCCTCCCAGCTCTCTCAAGACCAGTTGCCAAAATTCTCGCCGCAAAAACCCAGACAACCGCAAGACAAGCAAGCAACCCTGCCACCGCCTGAGCCTGCTCAAACTTGAACTGCCCCATCCATCGAGAAACGATCATCGGCAACGGAACAAGCTCCTCACTGCTGAAAAGGCTAGCAGCCGCGACTTCGCCGATGGCAAGTCCACCCAAAAGCCCAGCCACGCTTAGAAGCGCCGGCCTCCACCGAGGCCAATCCGAATACCTAAAGGCTTGAACTGGCGATGCTCCCAGCATGAGGGCCGCCTCCCAGGCAGCGCGATCGCAGGCCTGACCCACTGGCCAGAGCGCTCTGTAGGCCAACGGAAACAAAACCGCCACTTGCACCCCCACCAAAGCTAGAAAGCTGGCGAGTAGACTTCCGCCAAAGGGGTCGACCCACTGCCCATAGGCCAACCAAACTCCAAGCCCCAGCGCAAGTACCGATACGCCTCCAGGCAACGCCAGCAAAATCCCGATCCCTGGCTTCAATCGTGAAGGCACTAATGATTCTGCCAACAGAGCACAAACCGTGACAAACAACGTTGCGACGCAAACGCAGACCGAAAGAAGGAGAGACACTCCCAAGGGTCGAGCGACTTCTGATCTCAACTCCTCAGAACCCAGCAGATGCGACAGAACAAACCCATCCGCCCCAGGAACAAAGAAAGCCAGGTAGGGCAAAATAAAGACAAAAGCTAGCCCCCCGAGAGCCACATGCGACATACGGTTCAAATCTCTTTCACGACCCCCACCCTGCGCCACCTTAACTCGAGAACCCGGATCGCGACTTCGAAGCGCAAGCACCATTGCCCATGGCAACAGCGTGAGAAGCATTTCCCAAAGCGCGCAGGCGGCAGCCCCTTCTAGATCCAACGTACCGTAGCGCACACGAGCATAGAGCGCTGTTTCAAGCGTTTCGACGGGAGGCCCGCCACCCAGGATCAAAACGAGCGCAAAACTCATAGAGCATACGGCAAACACTTGAGCACTGGCGCTCCCCAGCTCCCAACGCAAATAAGGCCAGATCACCCAGCGAAGCCGCGCGAAAACCCCTGCCCCCAAAAGCTGCGCCCCCTCAAGCTCTCCAGCCGGAACTCCTACGCGCGCACGCCCCACAGCAAGCGCGATCCATGGCACGTTATAAAAGACGTGCGCGAGGATCACTGCTTTGAAGCTATAAGCAATCTCAATCGACGGTAGACCCAGTAAACTCAATGCTTGAGCCAACCATCCTGTTCTCCCCAGCCAAATCACCCATGCCGTACCTGCCACCACCGTCGGTATCACAAAGGGAATCCCAAGAAACGCTTCAGCCCAAACCGCCCGCCCTCGCGCTCGCCCAAGCCAGAGCCCCAGGGGCAATCCCAGACCCACCGAAACCAAAGTACTCAGAAAAGCTTGCTTCGCTGTAAAGCGAACCACCGCAAGTAATGCAGGATCCAAGACGGCGCTCAGTCCCCCTGCTCGCGCCGCAACAGCCCCTATGGGCACGCCAACAGCAACGACCCAAAAAAAGAGAGTCACCCCGAGCGCCAATCGGCCCAAGCCTTTCGGCACGCGAGAGGGAAGCGCGCTTCTCACTGGCCACTCTTTTGGGCGATCACCTTTTCCCATTCAGTGATAGCTCGAGTCACCTTGGCGGGATTCGAGGGCAGACGGACCCATCGCTTAGGTGCCGGCACATTCTCGAAGGCCTGAGAGAGCCGTACTCCGCGCACCACTGGCAACATCCAGTTTCGCTCACTCACTCGAGACTGAACTTCATCGGAGATCAAGAATTCGACAAATGCTATCGCCCGATCACGACTGGCTCTATCCGCAAACGCGCCCTTCACTAAAGCAGCGCCCTCGATCTGAAGGGGCTGTCCTTCTTCTAAAACGATTGCTTCGTACCGCCGCCCGGCGCCTGCGACATCCCCATTCGTCTCATGATAGGCTTGGCTGGTTGCATAGCTCCATACCAGAGGCGCTTCACCACGAGTAAAAAGTCCATACGCAGAATCCCATCCAGGTGCCAATGTCAGCCACTGGGGCTTGAGCTTACGCCAGAAGTCGGCAAATCCTTTTCCGTACACTTCATATGTGAACAAAACAAAATTCAATCCGGGTAGCGACGTCCTCGGATCTTCAAAGATGATCTGCCGACGCAGAGAGGGATCTAGCAAATCAGCCAGCGATCGGGGCGACTTGAGTTTGAGCTCACTCATTCGTTTGCGATCGAGCATAAAGGTTTGTGCGCCCATATCAAAGGGCGTGAAACCCTCAGCGACGGCTGCAGCCTCTGGCTTGAGGCGATCCCAGCCATGGGGCTTGCCGATGGGCTCCAACCACTTTTTTGCACGCTCAAATGTGACTTCGTCTAAGCCGAGCACAATCTGCGCGACACGCTTGCCTCTTTCGGCATCCAGCTGAAGCTTCGAAACCAACTGCCCCCCGTCTCCAGCGGCCACTGCCTTGATCTTGCAGCCACACTTCTTCTCGAAAATCGGGAAAATCTCGGGTCCAAGCCCGTGCTTGGCTACTAAACTATCGTAAGTATAAATGACGAGTTCAGGAGTTGCGGCCTGGGCTACTCCTCCCAGCGCGATCCACAGAGCAACCCAGGACAATTTCGCTTTCACTTAGTCTCCCTCCGCCGGCATTACCCGGATCAGGTTATCTGGGGTCTAATCTCAGCCGGCCTACACCAGCACCCCCGCTATTTACTGAGTTACATTCCCGGATTCTTGTCAGGACCCCGGGAGGGGCCGCCGCTGGGCGGATGATTGTCGCCGTCTTTTCCTTCAGTGGGGCTTTGGATATCGCGCAGTTCAGCTTTAGGCTTGAGCAGGCGCACTTTGTTCGCGCGATCATCGGCGTCGGTTTCAAAGCGCCAAAGAATCTCGCAGTTCTGAAGATGGGTCGTAGTCTCTTCTTGATTGGATCGAATGTGGATAATGCCGTTACGATAGAGCGTCACGTCGGCGTTATCGACGTACGTCCCCTCTTCACCCGGGTAGAAAAAAATCACCCGCATGGCATGACCTTTTTTAAGGATGTCGGATCCCCCCGACACTTCTTGGAAGAATGCTTTTTTGAAAAAGTTCATCATATTGAATGTCCCGGCACCTCTAACCCAACCCCGATGCTCCGGCAAGGCGGTTGAACGAATTCACCAAAGGCGCTAGAAGGGACCTAATGAGTCAAGCGTTGCCAATGGACCTCTTCAAAGAAATCGAGCTCTTAAAAAAAGAGAAGAACGCCGTTATACTGGCCCATTATTATCAGGAACCCGATATTCAAGACATCGCGGACTTCGTGGGCGACAGCTTAGAATTGGCGCGAGCCGCGCAAAAGTCGCAGGCTCGGCTGATCCTTTTTGCTGGTGTTCACTTCATGGCAGAAGGCGCGAAGATTCTGAATCCCGAAACCAAAGTACTGCTGCCTGATCTGCGGGCAGGCTGTTCGCTATCAGACAGCTGCCCACCTGAAGCCTTTGCTCGCTACCGCGCGCAGCACCCCGATCACTTTGTCGTCTCCTACATCAATTGCTCAGCTGCGATCAAAGCGCAAAGCGTTGTTATCGTAACGAGCTCAAACGCCGTGAAAATCGTGAACCGCGTGCCGCGCGATCTCCCCATTCTCTTTGCGCCAGATCGCAACTTAGGTGCGTATGTCGCTGAGCAGACCGGGCGAGAGATGCTCCTGTGGCAAGGCACGTGTATCGTTCACGAGACTTTTTCGGAGCGCAAGATCGCTGAGCTCAAAGTTCGACACCCTCAGGCCGAGCTCATCGCGCACCCAGAGTGCGAGCCCACGCTCTTGGCAAAGGCTGATTTTGTTGGCAGCACATCGGCTCTACTCAAGCATGTCATGGAAAGCCCTAAACAAGAATTTATCGTCGCTACCGAAGCGGGCATCCTTCATCAGATGGCCAAAAGGGCGCCCGGCAAGACGCTGATTCCGGCGCCGCCCAATCACGCTTGCGCCTGCAATGACTGTCCTTTTATGAAACTCAATACTTTGGAGAAAGTCTACCTCGCCCTCCGAGACGAAAAGCCTGAGATCACCATGCCCGAAGATCTGCGTATGCGCGCCAAAGCCCCATTGGAGCGCATGCTGGAGTGGTCGACATGAAGGCCTCAATTCTAGCGATTGGAACAGAGCTCACGACAGGGCAGATCACCAACCGAAACGCCTCATGGATTTCTGAGAGGCTAGTCAACTTGGGCATTGAAGTGGTGTTGCACGAAACCGTTGCTGACGATCGTGAGATGATCGCGCGGGCTCTCGATCGATGCAGCGAAGTCGGTGGGTTGGTCTTTGTGACAGGAGGACTCGGCCCTACGACAGATGACTTCACACGCGAGGTTATCGCCAAGTGGCTCAAAAAGTCGCTCGAGTTTTATGAGCCATCCTGGACTAAGATCACAACGAGACTCAGCCGACTAGGCATTCCAGTTGCCGAAAGCAATCGACAGCAGTGCTTTTTTCCTCAAGGTGCGCAAGTCATCGTCAACAGAGAGGGCACAGCGGATGCGTTTAGCGCAGAAAATGGTGCAACTCGACTTTGGGTTTTGCCGGGACCGCCGCGCGAGGTGACCTCAGCCTGGGAAACGATCGAAGCAGAGCTTAAGAATCTCTTTCCGGCGGCAAAACCTCTGAAGCTTTTGACTTGGCAATGCATTGGCAAGAGCGAAGCGGAGTTGGGCGAGCTCACTGAGCGCGCACTCAAGGGGAGCGGGCTCGCCATTGGGTACCGCGCGCATAGACCGTATGTTGAAATAAAAGTTTGGTGCCCCGAAAATGACATCAAAAACCACGCTCAATACTTTGAGACGCTCGAACGAGCTATCGGTCCATGGATTGCCACAAAACAAGGCGCAGACTTAGCAGCTATCCTCCTTGGGCGTTTAGAGCGAGCTCAGGAAGTCGAAATCTTTGATGCGGCAACAGGTGGCATTTTGGCTGAGCGAATCGGAAACTTGCTGAGAAAAACTCTAAACGCTCCTCTGGAAGAGGAATCCGATCGCACGACCGTATCGATGGCCATCGAGTGGAACACACCTTCCGACCCCAAAGCATGGGTCGAAAACACGCTATCGTCTGCCGATCACGAGGCCCTAACCCTTGCGCTGGCAGGATTTAAGCCAAACGGAGAGTGGGAGATTGGAATGCTGGCCGAAGGCAGCGTACGAATCGAAACTCTTCAATCTCCTTACACAGCACCAGAGCTTCTCGACCGATCTCAACGCTATACCGCAGAACTTGCACTCCTCCGATGGAGCGAGTGGTTGCGGGTCAAAGAGCAGTAGGTTAGAAAGTCTCAATGACCAACGAAAATGACATGAAGGCCGAGCTCGAGAGACTGCGTGCAGAAAACCAAGCCCTGAAAAAGACCTCAGCAAAGGGGCTTTCTCTCAAGGTTAGCGAGAAGGGCGCGCTTTCGGTTTATGGCCTAGGGCGTTTTCCAGTGACTCTTTATAAAGAGCAATGGAGCAAGCTTCTCGACATGGCGGATGACATCCGCGCTTTCATCCGTGCAAATGATGCACAACTCAAAGCCAAAGATGCAGTCGCGAAGGAATAGAATCTAGCCGTCTCTCGGAACGCGGATTGCATTGTTCGCGTTCAAGGAGATTTTTTATGGCTAACTCAATGTCTGGTTCTGAGATGAAGGACAACCTTCGTCACAATGTAAACAAAGCAACAGATCGCACCGAAAACAAAGTAGAAGGCATTCGTGACACGGCAGACCGCCTTGTCTCCGACGCCAAACCCCGTATTCAGGAAGCCTTTGATGGGGTCTCTCACCAAGCGAGCGACCTCTACAAAAACGTCAACGACTGGCTCTCCCATGGCCAAAACCGAACCTACGCGATGATCGGCCTGGCCGCCGTGGGAGGCATCCTCGGATTTTTTGTCGGACGCTCCAGCAAATCCTCATCTCTTTTGGAATCCTAAACTCACCGTCCATTTGAGCAAAGACTAGGGGCCGATGATGCGACTGTGCATCATCGGCCGCAGGAATATCGAGAGGACATTGGCTATGGCGCAAATCAACAATCCATTCCCTCATTTTATTGAAGCCACTCATGCTGCTTCAAGACTCTGGAACGCGCAGCGCGACCTGATGATTCTCACCGCAGAGCTGACAGCCAAAAGAGAAGCCAAACGTGGCGCTCTATTGACTTCGACCTTGATCCTGCTCAAGGTGACGACCCTTTTGACGTTGTTTTGGGGGACTTATGCCCTTCGTGAGGCCGGCTGGCCTTCCTGGCTTCTGGCGGTCGTTTCTCTGGTTCTATTTGGAGGAGCTGCGATGACGTGCGGAGTGTTTGCCTTTCGCCTTGGAAAAAAACCGACTCCTATCGAAAAAAGCGAGAAAGCCCCATGAATCGAGTCAAGCCCGCAACAGAAGCCCATCGCCAAGAACTCCAAGCTGAGGTCAGTTTGCAAAAACAAAGGCTCATGAGCGCGAGCCGGTCCGGCCTGGATATTCTGAAAACTGATTTATCACTGGCCACCTGGCTGCGCTCGTATCCCAAAGAATCCGCAGCACTCATTATGATGGGTGGATACATTGCTGCAAAAATTTTGCGCGCCCGCCGGCAAAAGCTAACTCAAGCAGCCTAAAGACTCAGGGGACTTGACTCAGAACAGCATCCTCCATAGGCTGTGCTCCTATGTCTCTCCCCTTTCACTTGGCAGGCACAGAAGCTTCGGGCCTAGCACCGGACGAACCCATCGCCCAGTTCGAGATCGGAGATTATCGAAATTTTGTCTACCTCGTGCTCGATCCCGAGCATCGGGAAGCAGCACTAGTAGACCCTCAACTCGACCTCACTGGGCCTCTCGCCGCTCTCGAGAAAAATAACTTCAAACTCGCCGCAATTCTGCTGACCCACACTCACCATGATCACATCGCTGGCTTGCCGGAGCTCGTACGGACTCACGCCCAAGTTCCAATCTATTTGCATGAATCCGATCTGCATCGGCTGAAACCGGACTTTAGGTCCGCGAAGATCAAAACTCTAACCGATGGCGAATGCTTCTACATTGGCCAAACTCAAGTCGAGGCGATGCATACGCCAGGGCATAGCGCAGGTGAGATTTGCTACTTCATTGCCTCTCGACTGGGACGCCCTCCCTATCTACTCACCGGTGACACCGTTTTTATCCGAGACTGCGGCCGTACCGACCTGCCAACGGGGAGCAACCGAGAGATGTTCGCGTCTCTTCAGCGTATCAAGAAACTCCCTTCAAATACCGTGATCCTTCCAGGGCATCATTACGCGCTTGAATGCGCCTCCACCTTAGAACGAGAGCTGCGCGACAGCGCCCCGCTTCGCTGCGCAAGCATCGCCGAACTCGAAGCACTGCCGTGATCAGAGCCGTCCTCTTTGCACTGAGTGTTCATTTCGCATTGCTGGGAGCAATGCTTTGGCGAGCGCCTCGGGAGACTCAAATGAGCGAATCTTACATCGTTGGGCTTTCCAATAAAAATGAGGCGGAGAATCAACAAGTCTCGTCTGAAGCACCTCTCAAAACGACGCGCCAAAAAGGTTCTGCAGCCAGGCCCACTTCACACGCAGACGGTCAAACAGAAGCTTCAATAAACGACTCTAAAAACATATCTTCCACTCAAAATCGCCCACTTCCGATCGGTGCGGATGACTTCGATCGGATGCGCACCAAGATCGAACGCGTATTGCGATACCCATGGTCCCTTAAGCGGCGCGGAATCAAAGGGCGGGTCGAGCTCAGACTCATGATCACCGCACAGGGACATCTTCTTGAAAGCGGCGTCATGCAAACGAGTGGTTCGAGCGAGCTCGACGATCTCGCGATCGAAGCAGCCAAGAGTGCGGCACCGTTCGATCCCATGACTCGTGCCAACCAACCAGTAGACCAACCCATCGCAGTCCATTTACCCATTGAGTTCAGGTGACTTATGATCAGATCGTTCATCTTCGGCGCAAGCCTCCCTTTCCAAGCCATTAGACTTATCTTTAAGACCCCGGTGCTTCTCTTTTGGAGTGCGTTTCCGGTGGGAATCACACTGACTCTTTATGTTTTCTTGCTCCGCCGCCTAGAGGTCCTCGCCAAAGAAAACGTAAGCCAACGACTCTCGCAATGGGGTCTAGAATTACAGGGAACCTGGGCACAAATCGCGCTTTTGCTTACGGCTATCCTTGTGTTGTTAGTGGGCGCTCTGACCTTCTCGTTTGCAGCAGGCATCATCGCTTCGCCCTTCAATGACATCCTGGCAAAGAAAACAGAGCCGCGGTCCTCTCCCCCTCTCCTCTCTCCTCCGGAGCTCTCGTTTGCCGGCAATATTCGCATCGTGCTGATCGACCTAGCCAAGACCATTGCTGCGAGTTTGATGGGAATTTTCGCGCTTTTGGTGTCGTGGGTGCCCATCCTCAACGTCGTCTCGTTCGCGATCGCTTTCTGCCTCGTGAGTTTTCAGTACCTCAGCTATCCTCAAACGCGCCGAGGAGAAGGCCTACTGCGCGGACTCTCCTTTATCCTCGCTCATCCGCTATCCTGCTTGGGGTTTGGGGCCGTGATGACGTTTTTCTTTGCGATCCCTTTTGTCTCAAGTCTTGCCATGCCGCTGGGAGTAGTTGGCGGCACCCTCCTTTACGCTCGTGCGCAGTCGAAGCAGCCCAGGATTTATTAAAAAAAACCGTGCCGACTCAATAGGCAGCATCTGCCTAACTTGAGCAGAACTGAGTCGGTAGATCATGCCTATCGAGATCCGCGGAGAAACATCCGAAGAGCCAAGTGACGGAGGCTCTTATGCTGTTCGCGCGTTCAAGTTATTTGTATGTTGGGTTGCTTTCTTTTATCGCTTCGTGGGCTATCTCCACAATGACCGGATGCCGATTCGGAAATCACGTGGAGAGCAGCGCCCCGAGCGATACGATCTCGGGCTACTACGACGCTCAAGCTCAATCACTCACTTTCTGTGCGAGCCACGGAACGACGAACTGTCAAGCAGCCGCAACCAACCTGGTTCCCGCGCTCATCGCCGAAGAACTGACCAACCCTACCGTACTGATCGTCACTGACAAAGTCAGCGGCAGTGCCTACTTTACATCCAACGCCCGCACCTCGCTTCCTGTCACAGTCGATATCGCCAACAAGACTTTACGCTTCCTGGGCTACACAGGAGCCGAAACTCTTTGGTTAGACGACGTATGCACGAGTCGAACCTACCTCGAAGAAAGCGGCTCCATCCAACCCGCCCCAGCCAATCCTGTGGCAGGGACCGGGGCTCTAACCCGTGGCAAGATCCAACTCAAAGTCCAAGTCATCACGACTTTCGACGGGACCTGTGGCCCATCGCTTCAACAAATGAGCGACTGCTACCAAGACCGCACGACGTGTGGCGGATCAAATGACGGCGAAAACAGAGTTCTTCAGTCCCACGTTCAGAATATATTCGAAACCTACATCCAAGCCAATGTCATGAGCGCAAACGACATCCCCTCGATGACCAGCGTGGCTTACGAAATCCAGTACGATTGACTCTGGAGACGTGTTAGTCATATTTAGACTATGCGCCTATCGAATCACATCGTTCTAGCTAGCCTCAACCGCGACAAATTCGAAGAGTTTCGCACCTTGTTCTCGGCTTATCCCGATATCGAGCTCGTACCCGCAGCTACGATCATCCGTAACCCAGAAGGCCTGCAATTTGCCGAGCGACACGACACTTACTTAGACAATGCCGTTGCCAAAGCGCGACTCGCGAATCTTGCCTCCCACTACCCCGCGCTTGCTGATGACTCTGGCATTGAAGTCGAAGCTTTGGATGGCAAGCCTGGCGTGCGAAGCCACCGCTACGCGACACCTCGCGCGGGCGTGTCGCAGGACCAGGCCAACATCGATCAATTGCTCGCTGACATAGGTAGCGGCCGGCGAGGTGCCAAGTTTGTGTGCACGCTGGCACTCGTGATCGAAGGCATCATGATCCAAGCCACAGGCACTCTCGAAGGGACAATCATTGATCAGCCTCGAGGGACTGCGGGCTTTGGCTACGATCCAGTTTTTGTCCCTCGCGGCTCTTCTCGCACGTTTGCTGAGATGACCGACTCAGAGAAGAACATGATCTCACATCGCGCCAAAGCGCTACATGAGCTCATGGCCAAAGTAAAAGCCCACGGGATTGTTTTCGCGAAACCTTGAGCAGGCTTTGACTTGAAGTCGCGGCCAGGCGACCAGGCAAGGCACACGCGCGCTACCTATTCGAAGGCAGCTCCGGCAACGGTGCGTCCGGCTTCCAAAACGACTTATAAAAAATCCATTTCACGAACTCTGTCACAGTCACGCGCGCTCCGTGAAAAGATCCT
>CAZGCK010000015.1:29626-32472 GCA_964524175.1 uncultured Bacteriovoracaceae bacterium
GTTTGGGGTGATTTGCGGGTTGGTACCTCAGGTACGCCTACGCTTATCGCAAACAGTGCGAATGGCAATGTCGGTATCGGCACCTCCTCGCCACTCGCCCGGCTCAAAGGGTTCCTGAAAAATCGAGAGCGTCTCAATACTCATATTGAGGCCCGCCATCTTGGTGTTGGCGTCGAAGATCAATCGCGCCCGCTTCATGTGATAGGGAGAGGTCATCAATAAAATCCGATCCCATCCATGCGATTTTGCGTAACGAGTGAGATACTTTGCGTTCTCATCTGTATTGTCGCTTTCGGTCTCGAGCACTGCATGGTCCGGCTTGATGACCTCAAGCACGCCACGCCTGAGTTGGCGAGTGAATCCTTTCCAAGTCGACTGGTGACCCATTCCGGACATGTAAAGCACAGGAGGATTGCTCGGAAGAGGCGTGCGGCCGGCTCCCACGACTGGACTATGAACAGCCTCCCAATAGCGATACCAAATGTCGCCTGCTGCTGCGATGCGCCCTCTGCCCCCTGCTAGGCAGACGATTGCGTCGACCTCGGGGAGGTGAACCCCATCCACAGTATCTTGATATTCGTAAATATCTCCGGCGAGCAGGTAAGCCAAAGAAAAGGCACCCAAGCAAATCCCGAGAACTAGGGCAATCGAGAGCCGAAACCACCTGCGCACCAGATAGAAGGTCGCTCGAGGGTTTGACGCGTTTTGAGCCATGATTTTGAAGAGACCTCATTTCTACGCATCGTCGTCCAAACCAATTTTTGCCGACCCTGCCACATTTGCGTGGGGTAGCACGGGTTTTCGATCTTGCAAAAGCGAAAGGACTTTAATAGGTTCGTCGACCTAGCTTTAGCAATTGTACGATTGAAAAGGATTTTTCCATGGCTCGTTTCTGTGATTATTGCGAAAAAGGCCCTGTTACCGGTCACAAAGTTTCTCACTCCAACATCAAGACGAAGACCCGTTGGCTTCCTAACCTTCATCGCATGAAGGCTGTAGTGAAGGGCACGACCCAAACCGTTCGCGTTTGCACTCGCTGCATTCGCTCCGGCAAAGTCGTGCGTCCGATGAAGCGCACCTATAAGGCTGCCACGGTATCCGCTTAAGTCTTTGAAATCTTATTGGAACGGCTGCTTTTTGGAAAACCTAAAGCAGCCGTTTCTTTTGGACTCTATAGTTGACAGTTTTAGTCAATATTTGATAGAGTTCGGTCGCTGTGAAAAATCTATTCATCCTCCTTTCAGGACTCCTCTCTTTCGAAACATTCGCTAACCCTGCCGGACCTGCCTTTACTCCCCTAAAGGACCCCACCTACCCTGCCATAGCGATCGTCGGAGCTGGACCCAGCGGACTGACGGCCGCTCATGAACTGTCTCGCATGGGATATACGAACATCACGATTTTTGAAGCCGGTAAGAAAGCTGGCGGCAAAGTCTTCTCCGTCCCCTTTGAGGGCAAGGTCATTGAGTTTGGCGCCATCTGGTCATCTCTCGAATACGAAGTCGTTCGAGAACTCGCCGAAGAAACCGGAGTCAAACTCGCACCCTTTGAGCCCGAAAAAGAAATCATCACGCGCGACCTGGGCAGCCTAGGTTTTCAAGACTACCTCGAAAGGAGATTTTTTAGCGGCAGCTACTTTCCAATGCAGAAAGTGGGCACCGAGTACCGTGCCCTAAGAAAGCTAGTTACTGCCAACACAGGCTTCATTCTCGGCGATTTTTCGCAAGCAGGCAGCGAGCTCTACCAAAGCGCCGAAGACTACTTTGCGCTCCATGAATTGATTGCGCTGCCCAAACTCCTCGGAATTTTCTTGAGCGCTAGCGGATACGGGTATGCGGACGAAGTACCTGCTCTTTATTTCATGAAGGGCATGGACATGCTGCTTGAGATGGCCGTGAGAGACTTTACTTCAGGCATGCTGGGTAGACTCTCATTTCAAGCACCACCCCTTTATATAGCACCTGAGGGTTTTCAGCAGATCTGGACTCAAATTGCGAAGAAATTTGACGTTCGCTACAACACTCCCGTGCGGCTCATCACACGGACTGAGCGCAAAATCCAAGTTACAACCGGGGACGTGACTCGAGAATTCGACCGACTCGTCTTTGCCGCCAATACACAGATCGCACCTCAGATCATCCAAGACCTCACCACCGAGGAGCGCTCTGTACTCAATCGAATCGAAACCTATCCCTACGTCGTAACCGCGTTCAAAGCGAAAGGATTAGCGAAAAACAAGGCCTACTTTATTGAAGAGAACATAGACTCCAAGCGCCGCGGACACGTCCTGGGCTTTGGTAATCGCTGGTCAGATGACGACCTCTTTGTCGCCTATCAATTTGCAGACCCCGAACAGCATCTTCCTGAGCTCGAAAAAAAATTAAGAGAAGACCTCTTACCCTTGGGGGCAAGCAACTTGAAAGTGATCCACCAGGAAAAATGGAACTTCTTCCCGCACTTCAAAACAGAGGCCCTAAAGGATCGAGCCTACGAGAAAATCAACCAGATGCAGGGACGCGGAGGTCTCTACTTTGTAGGTGGGCTCATGGGATTCGAGACCGTTGAGCACTCCGCGCGACAAGCCAAGCATCTCATGAGACACGTGTTTCGATGACAAATACCAAGTATGATTACGCCATCGTAGGCGCGGGAGTCGGCGGGCTTTTTACGGGTGCGTTGCTCGCGAAAGCAGGCAAGCGAGTGTATGTCGCTGAGAAACACTACGCACTTGGTGGCTACGGCCACAGTTTTCTCGAGAAGAAGTACGACTTCTGCGCGCAGCTCCACTATCTCTGGAACTGCCTACCAGGCGAGCCAGGCCACCAGATCTTCAAGAAGCTGGGCCT
>CAZGCK010000015.1:32482-33037 GCA_964524175.1 uncultured Bacteriovoracaceae bacterium
CTTGGCCATCATCACCATATCCGTTTGATCGCGGATGGCTTTGATCACATCCACTTTCCAAGTCAGCGCTACCAAGTGGTCAAAGGCTTTGAACGCAATATTGGCCGATTAGCGGCGCTATTCCCGTCGGAAGAAGCGGCGATCCGAAAATACTTCAAAGTCATTCATGAGATCAACGAAGCGATCTTGGCTTTGCCAATCGATTACGACTGGAAGCATCTCGCCCTGAACCCCGTCGCCAATCGCATCTTGATTCGTTACTACGGATACACGCTGCAAAAGCTTTTTGATGATCTAAATATTCCGCTAGCGCTTCAGAACCTACTCGCTGGCCAGAGTGGCAATCTACTGGCTCCACCGGCAACGGTGTCCCTGTTTATTCACGCAGGAATGGTGGTTGGCTACGATCGCGGAGCCTGTGTGCCTGAGAAAGGTTTTAGACACCTCTTCAAGCTGGTCGCCGAGATCAAGGGCCCGGCGAAGTTCGTCGCCGTGGGCCGCAAGGGCGCCCAGTTCCTCGCCCGCACGCGCCGCAGCCTGATCGCCGACTTCCCC
>CAZGCK010000015.1:33047-40710 GCA_964524175.1 uncultured Bacteriovoracaceae bacterium
GACACCTCTTCAAGCAGGTCGCCGAGATCATTCGGACCAACGGAGGCGAAATCCTCACCCGAGCGAACGTAACGGGGCTGATCTTAGAAAAAGGCCGAGCGAGCGGCATTAGGATCAACCGATGTGGGGTTCTCCGCGAAGTCCGTGCCGAGCACGTCATTGTGAATACTGACCCAAAGATCCTAGCCAAATGGCTGCCTCCTCACCTGCTTTCGAAGGAGTTCAGAAGAAAGCTCGACTACAGCTACTCGCCTAGCAATTTTACGATCTACCTGGGACTCAAGGACATCAATCTGGCAAACCATGGGTTTGGCAACTGGAACATCTGGCACTATGCAAAAGACAGCGTGAATCTCGTCTACTCTGATCAACTCGAACGTGACAATCTCGAAACGCCCTCGTTGTTCATATCAACCCCCACTCTTCACGTTCAAAACACCCCGGAAGGAACCAAGGCCCACGCGCCCGAGGGTCGCCACCAGATGGTGATCTGCACGATGTGCAACTACGACCACTTTAAGAAACTCAAGAAGGATCCAGCACTTTACGAAGCCGAGAAGGATCGACTCAAGGATCGGATCTTCGACATCATCGAAAGAGACTTCGTTCCTGGATTCAGAAAATACATCGACGTGTGCTTGACCGGATCGCCAACAACCAACGAGCACTTTGTCAACACACCGTTTGGAAACTCCTACGGGGCCGACCTGATCCCTTCTAACTACCGACTCGGGAGACTCAACTCACGCACCCCGCTGCCCAACCTGCACCTTGTGGGAGCGTCCGCGGGAGTGCCGAGCTTCGCGGGCGGGATTCACTTTGCTCATTTGCTGGCGGAAAAGCTGCTCAAGCCAAGGTTAGCTACACGCAAGGCTCATCTCTCTCGCTGGCCAACGCAAACGATGCTCAAACGCAGCGAAAGCAATAGCTCTGCCGATCTGAATAAATCAACTTAAGGTACTTAATTATGAAAAAAACGATGCTCTTCATTTTCCTTGCCGCGATCTTGAACCCTCTGAGCAGTCACGCAGAGCTAGACACTCTAAAGATCGAGGTGCGCGACCAGAAACCCAAAGCCATGGAAACTCTTGAAGTGCGAATTCAAGTCGAATCCGATGCCTATGAAGGCAAACTAGAGATAGACGGCGACTGCATTGGACCCGAAGACTCCGCCGCTCCACAGACCTTTACAGTTTCTTTTGATAGGCAGTCTCGAGAGCAAGCCATCCTTGTCAAAGCCAAGGCATTTAACTTCACCTCAACAGAGTCGTTTTGTGCCTTGCGAATTCGCTATCTCTTCGACACTCCGCCCGCACCTGAGCTCAATGCTATCGAAAATGCCCAAGCCTTTTATGTTATGCCGGCTTACTCTCAGTCACTTGAGCGCGCCTGCGCTCTGTATCGGACCTGGAGGGACGATTTTAAAAGAGGGACCTCGTCAGCCAAAGGGTTTGCACGCGACACCCATGAGCGCGTTCGACGCGAAGCCGAGTCTATGCTGGCTACCTGGACAGGACCGCATAGCCTCGACGACACTTGCAGTAACAGGCCTGATGAAGGCACCGCTGCTGCTTGGAGAGCTGAAATCGCCTACTGGAATCAGCTGAGCCAGCAACAAAGCGTATCTCTTACCCCTTAACCACCGCCGTGCACTCGACTTCGACAAGAACATCCTTTGGGAGACGCGCGACTTCAACCGTCGAACGCGCAGGAGTGACTCCCTTGAAGTATGCCCCGTAAACTTCGTTTACTTTTGGGAAATCGCCCATGTTCTTAAGAAAAATTGTGGTTTTGCAAACATCTTCGAACGTCGCGCCCGCAGCAGCGAGCACAGCTTTGACGTTCTTGAGCACTTGATGCGCCTGGGCTTGCACATCGGTGCCGCCAACCACGTCGCCACTCTTAGGATCAAGCGGGATCTGGCCGGAGCAAAAAAGGAGTTTGCCCGAAAGCGGAACTGAGATGGCCTGGCTGTAAGGACCAATAGGCTGCGGGGCTTCTGCGGTGAGAATGGCTTGCTTAGACATTTTGAATGCTCCTTATTTTTTGATGGCCTGGAGGTTCTGCTTGCGAAGCTGAATCTCCATCGCGGTGATCGCGGCCATGTTAACGACGTCGTTGACGTCAGAGTTTTGTTGAAGGACGTATACCGGCTTGTTCATGCCAACCAGAATCGGACCAATGGCCTCAGCGCCACCCACGCGAGCCATGAGCTTGTATGCGGTGTTTGCGGAGTTGAGATCCGGAAAAATCAGAATGTTGGCATCCCCTGGAACGAGATTGAACGGATAGCTCTCTTTAGAGATCAGCGGAGTAAGTGCCGTATCGGCCTGCATCTCACCATCCACGATAAGGCTCGGATCGCGATCCTTGATCATCGCTGTGGCCTGCTGAACCTTGAGCGCTAAAGGATGAGCGTTAGACCCAAAGTTCGAGAACGAAAGCATCGCGACTCGAGGCTCCTCAACCATGAAGCTGCGGGCAAAATGCGCCGTCTGTAACGCTATGTCCGCCAGCTCCTCAGAAGAAGGCTCGATATTCACCGTCGTATCGGCAAACCAAAGCACGCGCTTCTTGAAGACCATCATGTAGATGCCAGCAAGCCGTGAGCCTGGCCTTGCACCAATGATCTGCAGGGCAGGCTTGAGAGTCTCAGGATAGTTTTGGCTAATGCCAGATAGCAAGCCATCTGCATCGCCTACCTCGACCATCATGGATCCAAAGTAGTTGTTTTGCTTCATGAGGCTTCGACCGAGCGCAAACGTTGCACCTCTGCGCTGGCGTTTCTCGAAGTACTTCTGCGCATACTCGTTGCGTTTTTCGCTCGTCGAAGGACGAATGATACGAACGCCTTTGAGTGATTGATCCAGCCCGTGATCGTGGATGAGCTTCTGAATCATCGCATCGTTGCCGAGAAGAATAGGCTCAGCGATTCCTTCCTCGCGCATCATGTGCGCAGCACGCAAAATCTTGATGTTCTCGCCTTCAGGCAGAACAATCGTCGCGCGCGACCCCCCATCGGAGGACGAACCCTTCACCACGCGCTTCTTGATCCCGCGAACGATAGTGTAGGTCGAGCCCAGCATTGTTTCGAGCTGATCGGTGTAGGCATCGATGTCAACTTTGCGCCTTGCTACACCCGATTCAATCGCAGCCTTGGCGACAGCGGGAGCCACCCAGAGGAGAGCGCGCCGATCAAACGGCTTAGGGATCAGGTACTCGCGTCCAAATTTGAACTGCTGCCCATCATAAGCGCGAGAAACGCTTTCGGGCACGTCCTCTTTTGCAAGCTGCGCGAGAGCGCGCACAGCAGCCATCTTCATCTCTTCGTTGATGGCAGTGGCATGCGTGTCGAGTGCGCCTCTAAAAATAAAAGGAAAACCCAAGACGTTGTTCACCTGGTTAGGGTAGTCGGAGCGCCCCGTGGCCATGATCGCGTCGGGACGGATCTTGAGCACTTCTTCTGGAAGAACTTCTGGATCAGGATTGGCCATCGCAAAAACGATGGGATCCTTGGCCATTTTCTTGACCCACTCAACTGATATACCATCCTTGACAGAGACACCGACAAAAGCATCGGCGTTCTCGAGTGCTTGTGCGATCGTGCGCTTGTCGGTCTCGACAGCGTAACGCTCTTTATAGGGATTCATCCCCTCTTTACGGCCCTTGTAAATCACTCCCTTGGAGTCGCACATGATGACGTTCTCACGCTTCACGCCGAGGTTGAGATAAAGATTCGCGCAAGCAATCGCAGCTGCGCCTCCCCCACAAAACACGACGCGTACTTTCCTGATGTCTTTTGAAAAGCAGGGATCTTAAGCCGTTTTTTAAGCACGTCTTCGATGTAGAAACCCTCGGGCGCTTTGATATCCTCGAGATTGATGCCACCGAACGTAGGCTCGAGCATCTCGCAAGCCCGAATCACATCATCAGGGTTCTTCGCATTAAGCTCGATATCAAAGACGTCGATGTCGGCAAACTTCTTGAAGAGTACGCCTTTGCCCTCCATCACGGGCTTTGAAGCTGCTGGACCGATGTCACCCAACCCTAAGACCGCTGTGCCGTTGGAGACGACCGCGACCAAGTTGCCCTTGGCCGTGTACTCGTAGACGAGCTCTTCCTTCTCGGCGATCATTCGGCACGGCTCAGCTACCCCAGGAGAATAGGCTAGGGAAAGGTCAGCCTGGGTCGCGACGGGCTTGCTAGGAACAACTTCGATTTTACCTTTGCGGCCACGGGAGTGATACTCAAGTGCTTCTTCGTAAAGTGACATGCGAAGAAGCTAGCATTTGGATGCAAAAGGGGGAAGCTCAAGAGCACGAGCGGCCCGTTGCGTTAACACACTTTATTTTGTTCTTGCCTGGCGCCGGAGCTTATCTTCTCCTTAGCCGCCAAAATGCGAGGTGCCTCGAGCTATAGAGAGGGCTGCCACGGCAAGGAGCAGAGACCGGGTTCTTTTCAATTTTGACCCAATGACAGAAAGACCCTCCCCGAGATCGAAGCTTTTCTTGCTCAACAAGGATCCCTATCCCCATGAATTATAGAATTCAACGCTTGGGTCTTGGTATCAGCCCTTCTCGCCCGAAATCCGGATGCACATCCTGAAGAACTACAGTTGAGCGCCCGAGAAATAATCAGCAGCTCTTATTTAATCGAAGACAGATAGCGCGGCGCCAATGCACTGACAGAAACAAGTCCGAGAATCGGACGCGCCTTTGAGGCAGCCTAAATATTCACGACGCCCATCAGTAGGGCGCAGTTTTCTATTAGAAACTCAGGTTTCGCTGCGCTACTCTTAACCTAATGCTCAGCAAATCGGGCCGCTTTCATATCGCCAAAGGGTTGACGGCATTTGCCGTGTTCACCGCGTTCGCTCCACGCGAAGCCCTCGCCGATTTTTTTCTCCATCATTGGGAAAACATCCATGAGACTGAGCGCAATCTTCGACTCTCCGTCGAAGGAGGATACTATAGCAGCAAGGATAACTACGACGGCACCGGAGCGCTATTGGTTCCGGCTGGTTTTCAGGGCTATTCGCGACTGCACACCGATGTCACTGCTGCGTACGGATTGATAGGCAAGCTCACTGGATACCTGCGCATGAGTTGGGCACTGGCTGATCTCGCGCATGAAACAAATGCCGGAAAATCATTTGGCCTCACTGACCAGAGCGCAGGCTTGAATTTCAGAGCCTATGAATCGGCAACCGGAAGCAAAGTGCCAGGGCTCGCGATCGACCTTCAGCTTCAGGGTGACTTCCCTGCCTATTCTGCACCTAAATCGACCGCATTCGCACCAGGACTTGGAGATGGGACGCTTGACATAACCAGTGGCGCATTTCTCACCGTCCCTGTGATGAGCAACAAACAAACCTATTTTGAGCTCGTCGGAGGCGGAGGCTACACTTATCGTACCCATAGCTTTTCAAAAGCTGTGCCTTGGTCCGTACTAGCGCGCTACGGGCACCCGGACACTGGAGTTCTTGTATCCGTCGCAGCCCTTGGAGTTCAATCCCTTCGCAACGATCCCCGCGCAGGAACTGTGCCCGCCACTAGCACGACGCTCAGCGCGACTTCGGGAGGTAGCTTTATCGGCAACGCCGTCAACCCCTCGCTGCTCACATTCCGCGGGCAGCTGGGCTACCAGTTCGGACCTGACCTAGCAGTCCTGACTTCTGTATCTAAGACACTTCTTGGAAAATCCGCTCCCAACAGTGTTGATTTTAGTCTCGGCGTCAAGGCGCATATCGGAAACCACGGCAAGCGAGATGGAGCCATGCTCACCCCCAAAGACTATGGCCGCTCCAATCAAGGCTTTGTCAACTACAGCACCGAGGCCCATGTCACCCGCGCAAACGATCGACTCAACCTGGTAAAGATCGACAAAGGATTGCAGGACGGAGTCGAAGAGGGGCAGATTTTCGACATTTTCCGCACCAAGAAAGACGGATCCGTGGGTGAAGCGATCGCCCGAGGTCATGTGACCCATGTTGACTCCAACGAGGCGGCGGTCACTATCGACGAGTACTTTAAAGAAATTTGGATTGATGAAGGATTCTTGGCGAAACGGCCTGTGCAATAATGAAAGGAAACCTCATGCGAACACAAATGAGCTCTAGATCTAAGCTACTCTCTGCCCTATGCGGAGCGATTGCGCTTTCAATCGCTCCGGCTCACGCAGCGAAGTTCGCCAACCAGTTCGTTGAGTTCGAATTGCCCCCTCAGTGGCAATGCAATCTCGAAGGCGCTGAGTGGGTTTGCCAAAGCACCAACGACACCAAGAAGCGTGACGCTATCATAGTACTGGCTGCTAAGCTCAAGGGCGACCAGGACAGCATCGACCAATACCGCACTTATCTCAAGGCCGCCAAGACTTACACCAGCATCCAAGGCAAGCCAGTCAAGAGCGAACCCAAGCATGCCAAGGACGTCAACCTCAGCGGCCACGGCTGGGTAGACGCCCTACACCTAGAGTCTGAGATCCCAGGATTCTACACTCGCTATTTAGCAACCGTGAAGCAGGACATCGGTGTTCTAGTCACTTACTCCATCAACAAGTCCAAATACCAGGAGTACCTCAAGGACTTCGACAATATGGTCAACACGCTCAAGGTGTTCCGCAAAGCTGGCGGCATCAACGTGGGACCTGCTAGCGGCAACCTTTTTGCCAACACGACGGTTCCACAGAACGTCACGGATGGCACAGTATTCCCTGGCGCGGCGCCTGTCACGACCACTGATGCCCCCAAGCCTGCGCCTAAAAGCGATCTTCCGCTGCCTCTCATCGCTGCAGCAGCCGCGGTAATTCTTTTCATCATCTGGAAGAAAAAACAGAGCCAGGGATAAACGAGGTCGCGCTCAGCTCCGGCGATACTTCTTGGGCTTCTGGAGATTCAGTTTGCTCGCGACAGTACGTGACGGCTTAGGCCCCAGCGCTACAATACTGCGACGATCCGACTGAAGCAGCTTGCGCGCAACACGGCGGATATCGTGTGCGCTCACTGCATCGATGTGCGAACAAACTTCCTCGACTGACATGTATCGACCAAAGAAAATCTCGTTCTTCGCGATGCTCGACATGCGCGACTCGACGTCGTCAGACGCAAGAAGCACGGTGCCCTTGAGGTTGTCTTTGATCGTGGTGAGCTCAAGATCCGTCAGTAGGTTTCGCTTGAGCTTCTCAACCGATTGCTCGATGAGCTTCAAGCAGAGCAACACCTGATTCATCCCGGTGGCTGCATAAACGGAGAACACACCGCTATCAATGAACGGCGTGAGACTCGAGTACACCGTGTAAGCAAGGCCGTTTTTCTCGCGAATTTCTTGAAAGAGCTCGGAGCTCATCCCCCCGCCCAAAAACACGTTGAGTAAGAAAGCGGCAAATCGATCGCGAGAGGCGTACGGCGGGCCTGCGACCGCCCAAAGCAAATGGACCTGCTCCGTCGGACGCTGAACCCACCAGCTGCCGCTCTTTACCTTGGGCACCTTAGTGCCGATCAAGGAGCTCGCGCTGACAGGCTTAACGTGGCCTTTGCTTTGCTTCAGCCGCCCCGGCCAATCCCGCCGACGTAAAGGCTTCAAGATTTTTACGAGAGCATTGTGAGACACATCGCCCGCCACGGAAACAATCAACTGCTCAGGCCTGTAATGCTTTCTAAAGAAGC
>CAZGCK010000015.1:40720-44844 GCA_964524175.1 uncultured Bacteriovoracaceae bacterium
GAACGTCAGCACGCTTAAACCTCCGTACGCTCGTGTCCGTACCTAAGATCGGGCGCCCAATACCGTGTTTGCCATAAATCAGCTCAAAGAATATGTCGTGCACCATCTCCTCAGGAGACTCCTCGACCATCGAGATCTCTTGGAGAATGACTTTGCGTTCACGCTCCAGCTCTTCTGCGTTGAAGGTCGAGTTCAGCAAAATATCCGAAAGAATGTCGACGCCAAGCTTTGCATCTCTCCCAAGCAACACAATGTGAAAGCAGGTGTACTCGCGCGAAGTGAAAGCATTGAAGTCTCCGCCCACTTGATCGATCTGACGCGCGATATCGAGCGGACTTCGATCATCGGTGCCCTTAAAAAGCATGTGCTCCAGAAAATGCGACATGCCCGCCTCGCTCGCCGTTTCGTGGCGGGTTCCCGTCTTCACCCAAATGCCGATCGACAGGCTCTTAAAGCCCGGCTGTCTTTCTGACAGAAGCGTTAAACCATTTGAAAATACGGTTTTGCGGAAAGGCGAGCGTCCTGCTCGGCGGGAGGGCATTGAGAGAGTCTCCAACCTAGAGGATACCGGTATGCCCAAGGGTTGTCGAGGAAGGGAGAACCTTTGATAATCCGATAACATAGATTATAACTGACTTAGTTTGTCTTTATTTTAGATCCATGAAGTTCACGTTTTGAAAGGCCTCACGCCCCTCTCTAGTCTCGATGCACCATCCCGCCTTGTCTCAGTCTTCGCCTCTTGCGAGGCCCCATCTTGAGCGATCGTTCGACCAGCGAGAGAGATTTTTTGAGCTTCGCCAAATGGACGATGCCCGTGCCTGGCACTGTCAGGGGAGCAGTGGTGACTCCCACAACGATCCCTGTCGAAGGGGATTGGATCTGTGTAACCGTTCTTCCAAACGGATTGAGAATAGTTCCGATTAAATCGCCTTCATAGATAATATCGCCTGGGCGCACAGCCAGTTCGAGAATACCTCCCTTAGGGGCACGCACCCAGTGACTTGATTTGACGATTACCTGAAACAAAGGACGCTTGCGCTCATGCACTGGCCACATTTTCATCACGGACAATACGTTAAGCACCCCCTGCAGCCCCACTAGCGAGATCGCGGGAGAGAACTTACCTGTCTCTCCCGCCTCAAATAAAATCGTAGGAACCCCCGCCTCGGTAGCAGCATGCCTGAGCGAGCCCTTCACTCCCGACTGGCTCATCATCACGGTCGCACCAAAAGCACGAGCGAGCTTTCGCGCTTTGGGATGCCTCATATCCCCTCGCACATGAGGCAAATTAAGACGCCCATTCGCAGCGGTATGCAGGTCGATCCCAAAATCACATTTACGAACGATTTCTTTAAATAGACGTGCGGCAAACTTCTCCGCGTTATTGCCTTTGCTATTGCCAGGAAAGAATCGGTTGAGATCCCGATGATAAGGCAAGTAACGCGACTGAGTCAGAAATCCTGGAATGTTGACGACGGGCACCGCAATCAAGGTTCCACGAAGCTTTTGATGATCTAAGTCAAAAATAAGTCGACGCACAATATCAACGCCATTGATCTCATCGCCATGGAGCGCCGCCATCACAAATGCGGTAGGGCCTGGCTTGAGACCTCGGATCACGGTCACCGGAATTGCAATGGACTGGGATAGGTAGGATTCTGAAACCTTAAGGTAAATCTCGCGCTTCTCCCCAGGCTCAACAGGTACTCCGCTTATCGAGAAGGGTGCGATTGCTTTCTTGGATTCCATCCCCATCTCCTTTACTTAAGTGCTTGGACACATGATGATAGACGACTGAATCCTTCATACTATGAAACGGAAAATTCTGACTCAGCCCAAAAAAGAATCTCGCGCTAAAACCAAGCCTCGCGCGTTGGAACCCGAGGTACTGCCCGCTGACACAGAAGATCAAGAGAATGAAGACAGCGAAGACTCTAACGAGGAAGAAGACCTAGAGCCCGACGACACAGAGGCGACTTCCTCCGAAAACCTCCCTGCCCAAGCGCACACTCTCGAACCCGAAGTCGCCGCGATATCTCCAACAGATCCCCTGCGCCGATACCTAGATGAGGTTCGCCGCTATCCGCTGCTCGAACCCGAAGAAGAGTTTCGTCTCGTCAGCAAACTCAAAAACGAAGGAGATATGCAGGCCGCGCGTGCACTGGTCTCGGCCAACCTCCGACTCGTCGTCAAGATCGCATTCGAATATCGCTCCATGTACTCAAACGTCTTGGATCTCATCCAAGAAGGAAACATCGGCCTGATGAAGGCCGTGTCCAAATTCGATCCCACCAAGGGCGCACGCCTGAGCTACTACTCGTCATGGTGGATTAGGTCGTACATTCTCAAGTACCTATTGGATAACTTCCGTCTCGTAAAAGTGGGTACGACGCAGGCGCAGAAGAAGCTCTTTTACCACCTGATGCGCGAAAAGGAGCGACTTGAGGCTCAAGGCTTGCTCGCTGGCCCTAAACTCCTAGCTGAGAAGCTCAATGTCCGTGAAAAAGACGTGATCGAGATGGAACAACGACTGTCAGGGCGAGGGGCCGAAATGTCGCTCGATACCCCTATTGATGCCGACTCAGGCGGCACCTCCCACATGGACCTCATGGCGGACGACCACGAAGGGGCAGACGAAAGCCTGGCCCGGAATCAACTTTTGAGCCTTTTGAAAGAGAAGCTCCCGGAATTTCAGAAGAAATTGAATGAAAAAGAGCTCAAAATCCTACAAGCTCGCCTGCTGAGTGACGAACCTAAGACCCTCCAAGAAGTAGCCGATCTCTACGGCCTGACTAGGGAACGGGCGCGCCAGATTGAGTCTAAGGTGATAACGAAGTTG
The DNA here is from genome assembly GCA_964524175.1 of uncultured Bacteriovoracaceae bacterium. Classification (GTDB taxonomy): domain Bacteria; phylum Bdellovibrionota; class UBA1018; order UBA1018; family UBA1018; genus CAZGCK01. The sequence continues at coordinate 43,560 of CAZGCK010000015.1, forward strand.
AAAGAATTTCTGGCGCCTCATCTCTAGCCCAAAACCCTTTACAGCCGTCTTTTCAAACAAAAGGCGCTCCCCGCGCCTTTTTTGCATTTTCGTGTGACCGACACGAAAATGGGGGCACTAAAACGTGCCCCCCAGCTTTCGCCTCCCCGGCTCAAACTGGCCCCCCCTTTACTAGCCATCAAAGCCGCCCAAAACCCTTTACAGCCCCCTTTTCATCATGTTAGGTCCTGTTCGACATAAATAGAGACCAACATATTATCGTATTTCATGGGTACCCTTTTAGTATAACCCACGAATAATTAAGGATTTTCAGGAAAGATCATGGCAGGAAAAACAGCAATCAGAGAAAAAAAAGCAGCCATCATGAAGAAGTTCGGGACCGTAGCCAACGATACCGGCTCTCCCGAAGTGCAAGTGGCGCTTCTCACTAATCACATCAACGAGCTCAATCTACATTTCGCTTCTCATCAAAAAGATCATCATTCTAAACGCGGCCTTTTGAGAATGGTCGGCCAACGCCGCCGCCTCTTGAACTACCTCAAGAGCTCGGATCCTAAGCGCTACAATCAGCTCATCACGACTCTTGAGCTTAGAAAGTAAGCCTTTTCTTATTTCCAAAAGTTTTTTTCCCTACATCCTCAGGCCTTTGTGTCTGACGGAACGGGCTTAGTTGTACCCTAAGGAGGGTCATATGATTCATCGTGTATCTTGTGAGATGGGCGGCAAGACGCTGACCATCGAAACCGGAAAAATGGCTAAACAAGCCGACGGTTCTGTATTTGTCAGCTATGGCGACACCCGCGTTCTCGTCACTGCCTGCTGCGCAAAAGAACCTCGCGCTGGCGCAGATTTCTTCCCGCTCACTGTTGAGTTCGCAGAAAAATGGTACGCTGCTGGTAAGATTCCCGGCAGCTTTTTCAAGCGCGAAGGCCGTCCTACGACAGAAGCCACCCTCTCGGCTCGTCTGATCGATCGCCCCATTCGGCCACTCTTCCCTGAAGGCTTCTATTACGACACCCAAGTCGTCGCTACGATCATGTCGGTGGATCCTGAAGCTGATATCGACGTTTGCGCTGCGATCGGCGCTTCCGCAGCTCTTCACATCTCGGACATCCCCTTTAACGGACCTACCGCAGGCTGCCGCATGGGTCGCGTGAATGGCCAGTTCGTTGTCAATCCGACCTGGACTCAGATCGACAAGGGCGAAACCGATCTCGAAATCATGATCACTGGCACTAAGAACGCCATCATGATGGTCGAAGGCGGAGCACGTGAAGCCAAGGAA
>CAZGCK010000015.1:44959-46544 GCA_964524175.1 uncultured Bacteriovoracaceae bacterium
TCAACAAGGCCCTTCGCACCAAGGACAAGCATCAGCGCTACGACATGGTGAAGGCGGCTCGCAAAGCCACTGTCGCCGCTATCGTCACCGACGCTGTCAAAGCCAAGGACAAAGATGCTGCGGCCAAGATGGAAAGCGAAGTCAAGAGCACCTTCGACCTGCTTCAATACAACTTGATGCGCGAAATGATCCTTTCGGACAAGCAACGCATCGACGGGCGCGACATGAAAACCATTCGTCCGATTACGGTCGAAGCAGGCCTCTTGCCTCGCACCCATGGAAGCTCTCTCTTCACTCGCGGCGAAACGCAGGTCATGGCCGCCGTGACTCTGGGCACCTCGGACGACGAGCAGATCGTCGACACGATGTTTCAGGATACCATGCGTAAATTCATGCTCCACTACAATTTCCCACCGTACTCGGTCGGCGAAACCGGACGCATGGGCGGCACCAGCCGTCGCGAAATCGGCCACGGCGCTCTCGCCGAGCGCTCGATCAAGGCAATGATGCCGACGTATGACAAGTTTCCGTATACGATCCGCATCGTCTGCGAAACGCTCGAGTCCAACGGCTCCTCTTCGATGGGCTCCGTTTGCTCGACTTCGATGGCGCTGATGGACGCAGGCGTACCTTACCTGAAGCCAGTCGCCGGCATCGCGATGGGATTGATCAAGGAAGGCGATCGCACTGCGGTTCTCTCGGACATTCTGGGTGACGAAGATCACCTGGGCGACATGGACTTCAAAGTAGCCGGGACGTCTGAAGGCATCACCGGCATCCAGATGGATATCAAGATCGAAGGCATCGACGAAGCCATCATGCGCACGGCACTCACTCAGGCTCGTGAAGGCCGGCTCCATATCTTGGGCGAAATGGCGAAAGCCATCTCTCAACCTAAGACTGAGATGTCCAAGTACGCACCTCGCATCACCACGATCATGGTCCCTGTAGACAAGATCCGCGAAGTCATCGGTTCTGGCGGCAAGGTCATCAAAGACATCGTCGCTCAAACCGGTTGTAAGATTGACATCAACGACGACGGCAAGATCAACATCGCCACCAACGATTCAGCAGCCTGTGAAAAGGCGATCGCCATCATCAAGGGGATCATTGCAACTGTCGAAGTCGGCGCCACCTACAAGGGCCTCGTCAAAAAAATCGTCGAATTCGGCGCTTTTGTGGGCGTTATGCCTAACCAAGACGGCCTGCTTCATATCTCCGAAATTGCTCACGAGCGCGTGAACAAAGTCGAAGATTACATGAAAGAAGGCGACGAGATCGAAGTCAAGGTCATCGAAGTCGATAAGTCGGGCAAAGTCCGCCTTTCTCGCAAGGCGCTTCTGCCTCCTCCTGCTGGCGGTGTTCAAGCCAGCGGTGGTGGTGATCGCGGACCACGCGGAGATCGCGGCGACCGCGGCGGGCCACGAGGCGGCGGACATCGCGGCGGCCGTGCCGTTCTGCCAAGGCGCGGGCGGCGAGGTGCGCTACCTCTTCGGCGAACTTTTTCCGCTGAAAGTTTTCGATCTGAAAATGGCGCGCACGCCCTTCGTGGCTCGCGGCGACTATCGCTTCTGGGAGTCGTACC
>CAZGCK010000015.1:46554-47341 GCA_964524175.1 uncultured Bacteriovoracaceae bacterium
GACCGCGACGGTGGACAACCTAACCGTTAGACCACGCTGACTATTGAAGTAAAACTAGGGCGTTTCGCTGTAACAAGCGAAACGCCCTTTTGTTTTTAGAAAAGCAGTGGTTAAAACAACAGAACTATTTAATCGGGGGATTATTCATGTTGAAGCGTAACGTAGTGACTCTTGTGCTCGTCTCTGTAGCTCTCTTTGCAGCCGCGTGCGGATCGGACAAAAACAACACTAAAGCACCTGGAGCTGCGAGCGCGCTGGCCGGGCCCGATGGACAAGGCGGTAGCTACTGCAGCGACTCCTTCAATCAAGATGTAGCTGCATTGCAGACCAACGTTAACAACACTCCGCAGACCGTCGAGGGATATTGCGCGCTCAAGCAAACTCTCGTTAATTTCAAGACCAAGTATGAAGGCGTTGTCTGCACTTCGAAAGACGCTCAAGGCAAAGTAGAGAAGATTGACGTCACGAAAACTGGCCAGGAAGTCATTGGCAAGATCGATGCAGCTATCGCCCAGAGCGGCGGAACCTGCAACGGCGGCGCCGGCGGTCACTAATCGCTAGTCGTATGATTTATTGAGACGCGCTTGAACGGGGAAACCCTTCAAGCGCGTTTTATATTTTTCAACTAAGCACCGCGCCGCCACCGTCGCGGTAAAGCGCGATCGGATTGGCAAGACTCCGACCGGATCTGTCTCTCCGCCAAGCCAGTTATCACAAGAGGAGTACCTCTTTTTTGGAGTGTCCGTGGAGCTCATTTGAAAATCTGCGGAACTGGTTCGAGTAAGAG
>CAZGCK010000016.1:0-15541 GCA_964524175.1 uncultured Bacteriovoracaceae bacterium
GCGCCGATAACGCGAGTCATTCTGGGAGGTGGATACGTGAACACGGAGCTTCGTGAGCTCAAAGATGCGCGCGTTTTTGACTATGTCGATTATCTCACACTCGATGATGGCGAGATGCCTTTGTTGTGCTTGCTTGAGCTTTTTGAGGGCAAGCGCGGACCCAACGAGTTGTTGAGAACTTTTGCATGTGAAGGTGGGAAGCTTGTTTTTAAAAACGATTCTAAGCTTCACGATATTCCGTTTCGAGACTCGGGCACGCCAAGCTACGAGGGCCTCAAGCTCGATCAGTATCTTTCGATCTTTGAAATGCTCAATCCCATGCACCGAATCTGGTCAGACGGTCGATGGAACAAACTCACGCTCGCGCATGGCTGTTATTGGAAAAAATGCAACTTCTGCGACGTGACTCTGGATTATATCGGTCGCTATGATCCAGCGTCGGCGGATCTGATTGTGGACCGCATCGAGCAGATAGCACGAGAAACAGGGCAAACGGGCTTTCATTTTGTTGATGAAGCGGCTCCTCCGGCGTTGCTGAAGGCGATGGCCGAGCGACTGATCGAGCGAGGAGTGAGCATCACCTGGTGGGGTAATATCCGTTTTGAAAAAACCTTTACCCCTGAGTTGGCCAAGCTTCTGGCGCGCTCGGGTTGCGTAGCGGTGAGTGGCGGGCTTGAGGTCGCGTCGGATCGATTGCTCAAGCTCATGCAAAAAGGTGTGACCGTCGAGCAGGTCGCGCGCGTGACTCATGCTTTCACGCAGGCGGGGGTGATGGTGCACGCGTATTTGATGTATGGGTTTCCTACACAGACGGTGCAAGAGACGGTGGATGCGCTTGAGCGCGTGAGGCAACTCTTTGCGCACGGTTGCATTCAGTCCGCGTACTGGCACAGGTTTTCTGCGACTGCGCATAGCCCAATTGGGCAGGATCCAGAGCGTTTTGGAATTGAGATTAAGCCGTCTACCGTGACGTTTGCGCGCAATGATCTCGAGTTTGCGGATCCTACGGGTGTGGATCACGACGAGCTTGGGGTGGGGCTGCGCAAAGCTTTGTATAATTTTATGCACGGCCAAGGGCTCGAAGAAGATGTGCGGATGTGGTTTGAGGGATTCAAGGCGCCTAAAGCGAAGGTGGCGCACGATCTTGTAGAGGCGAGCCTCAGCTAAAGCGTTAAGATCCCGTCGACTGATTGGCGCCTGGCCAGATTTTGAGTTGCTTACCACGGCAGAAGTCTTCATCCAGCGAACAGGTCCCGTCGTCGCAAGGGGAAGGAAATTCTAACGGACAATCTCCGGTTTGCTTGCATGAGGCTGCATCGGTGGCGCAAGTGGCATCATCGCAAGCTTGAGCGAAGCCTTGAGGACAGCCGTTATCGTAAGTCAGGCACTGAATGGTTTCGCCGTAACAGTGAGGACCCTGACAGTCAGCGGGAGGTGGTACAGCGCATTGGCGATCTCTCAGCGGCCCGGGACATTGGTAGTCGAACATGGCGCAGGAGCCATCCGGGCAGGTGAGAAGACCTGAGGCCGGGCACTCCGAGATCTTGGCGCCCGGCAGGCACGCAGAAAAGGCGATGCCGGCGGCGATGAGTCCGATATGAAGAAATACCTTTGAGCAGGAAGTCACGCGTGGGTGATAACATATAATGACGTAGTGCGTCAATTAATTGAAATGACAGGTTTTAAAACAAAATTCCGTTCTCTTAGCGTTCTCTAAAGGGGTGTTACAGCTCCACCGGCCTGGCCCGCACGGTTCCCTCCAGCTCCCGCAGTGCTCTCGTAGAGGCTCTTCTCTGCTCGGAAGTCGATGCGAGCAGTGTAAGGGGCTTAGTGGGCAGCGCCGGCTTTGGAGGATTCTTTCGCTGGCTGTTCTCCGCCTGTTTCTTCGTATTTTTTACTCGTGCCATCAAAGTCCGATCCCGCAGTGTGGAGCTCGACCGAAGGTTCTAGTCCAGATTGGAGCATGCACTGGGCAACGTAATAGGGGAGTTGAAGCGAATCTTTTTTACCGGCTTTATAAAAAGCCTTAATGCCACATTCTTTTATAGCCCCCTCTTTGCCCCAAAGACCGGGCTTCTCACAGACGTCTCTTAGGAAGTCGAGGCTGTCCTCTTTGAAGATCGAAAAGAGTTGGATGCCGCACATGTAGGTTTTGATGATGTTCTTCTTTTGCTCCACTGGGTTTGCATCGACAAAATAGGGGTTGGTGACGCAGCTGTTGAGCCAAGAGAAAAGGAACGGTTTCGCCCCTTCGAACTCCTTAAATGGAAATGGGGGATTCGGCTTCAACGACATTTCTTTGAGGCTCGGCAATAAAGTCTGCCCCACTTTAAAGCACCTCTCGATTTCTTTCGGAGACGTTTCGACCCGCGCGCGCACTTCTTCGTCACGACAGGCGAGGCTGTTCATGCCCTGGACTGCAATTTCCGGAACGGCTCGTTCACACTTGATAATCTCAGCGAGCGCATTCCGTAATTTGGGAGTACGGCAGGGAGGGATGAGCGGATTCTTTGTGTAGGGTGCGTCTTGTTTGCGAGTGCTAATGTAGTCATTGACGCATTTGAAGACATCCGCTGGGTTTGTCAGAGTGTCGCTACTGGGGTGAGTGCAGAAGTTTTCGATCCAGCCTTGTGCGCCCGCATGCTTAGATCCAGTCAAAAAGCAGGGTCCAAAAAGCTCAGGCTTGGCTTTTACCTTCGAGGATCGACAAACTCTACTGTAGGCGTCTGGGTCGTAGGTTTTCGGCTTGAGTTCATCTGAGCCAAAGCTCTTCTCCACGCGTGCTTCGCAGCTTTCTTCTTCAGCGTGCGCAATGTGGCTCGCCACCATGGACAAGCTCAACCCAAAAACCAAACCCCACGAAGCACGTAGTTTCGCCATCTCTGCCCAACCTCTCCACTCCAGAATGGCGAGTTTTTGAGCAAAAGAAAAGCGACGGAATTTTGGCGCTGAAGCTAAGGCTACTTCTTCTTGCCCTTTGTCTGCAGCTTCTTCGCATCCGTCGAGTCCCGCTCTTCAGGAGGTAGGGAGTCGTCCTCGCGCGAGATCCTAGACTTCTTTGAAGCGACGTTCTTGAGGCGCGACTCCGCAAGCACTTCTTCGATGGCTCTGAGTTCGTCCTCGAGCTCCCACTTAGCCATCATCATGAGCGAAAGCTCTTCATGAGTCTCCGAGGCCTTCATGCTCTCGTGGACCTTGATTTTGTGCCGGAGGCCCAGGGAACGTTGAATCAATTCCTGTTTGCGTACTTTATCCACGAGTCGCTCTCCCTTACTTGCTCATCTGCTGTCTCAACACGTAAGGCAAAATGCCGCCGTGTCTGAAGTACTCAACCTCGTTGGGCGTGTCGATTCGTGACAACGCGGTGAACTCGATGGTTTTTCCTCCGGGTTGCGTGGCTTTCACCTTCACGGGGCTAGCGGTCGAAATCTGAGCCACGCCCATGATCTCAAACGTCTCTTCGCCGGTGAGGCCCAAGCTCGCAGCCGTTTCGCCGTTCTTGTACTGAAGCGGGAGGATGCCCATTCCAACCAAGTTAGAGCGATGGATGCGCTCAAAGCTCTCGGCAATCACCGCGCGGATGCCCAGAAGCTTTGGCCCCTTGGCTGCCCAGTCGCGTGATGAGCCGGTGCCGTACTCTTTGCCTGCGAGCACGATGAGAGCCACCTGGTCGGCCTGATACTGCATCGAGGCGTCAAAGATGGACATCTGCTTATCGGTGGGCAAGTGGCGGGTCACGCCGCCTTCAATGCCTTTGAGAAGCAGGTTCTTGAGGCGCACATTGGCGAACGTGCCGCGCACCATGACTTCGTGATTGCCGCGACGAGCGCCGTAGGAGTTGAAGTCCTCGGGCTTGATCCCGTGCTGCACGAGGTACTGCCCTGCAGGGCTGTTCTTGCCAAACGAGCCTGCAGGAGAGATGTGGTCGGTCGTGACCGAGTCGCCGACCATGACGAGCACGCGCGCCGCTTTGATGTCGGTGACAGGCGCAGGCTGAGCCGTGATGCCATCAAAGAACGGCGGCTCTTTGATATAGGTCGATTTCGCGTCCCATTTGTAGAGGTCGCCCGTCGGTACGGGGAGGTTTTGCCAGTTGTCGTCGCCACGGAAAACGTCCGCGTAGCTCTGTGAGAACTGCTTGGTCGTGACGAACTTGCCGACGTAGTCCGCGACTTGTTCGTTGGTTGGCCACACGTCCTTGAGGTAAACGGGTTTGCCGTCGGAGCCCTGACCGAGCGGATCCTTGCTTAGATCCAAGTTGATGTTGCCCGCAATCGCATACGCAACTACGAGCGGAGGCGATGCCAGGTAATTGGATCGGACGTTGGGATGGATGCGACCTTCGAAGTTGCGATTGCCCGAGAGCACGGCCGCAACAGCCAAGTCGTTTTTGGTGATGCCTTCGACCCACGCTTCCGGTAGTGGCCCGCTGTTGCCGATGCAAGTGGTGCAACCGTAACCGACGACATGAAAGTTGAGGGCTTCCATGGCGGGCATAAGCCCCGCTTCCTTGAGGTAGTCGGTGACGACTTTAGATCCAGGTGCGAGGCTGGTTTTGACCCAAGGCTTGACTCTGAGTCCCTTGGCGACGGCGTTTTTGGCGAGCAATCCAGCGGCGATCAAGACACTAGGATTGGAAGTATTCGTGCAGCTCGTGATCGCCGTGATGACGACCGCGCCTTGCTCAAGAGTGAAGGATCCTTTGGCGTCCTTGACTTGAGCGGTAGCCGTTCGCTTGGCCTCAAGATCTGCTCCCTGAAGTTTAGGGTAATAAGTCGGAAGCGCTTTTTGAAACGACTCGCGCGCCGTGCTTAGCGAGACGCGGTCTTGCGGGCGCGCAGGACCAGCCATGCTGGGTTCAACTTTGCCAAGGTCCAGCTCGAGCTTATCGGTATATTCAGGCTCGGGCTGGTTGGCGGTGTACCAGAGGCCTTGTTCTTTGTAGTAAGCCTCGACAAGACCCACGCGACCGCCGCGACCCGTGAGGGTGAGGTAATCCATGGTTTTCTCGTCGACGGGGAAAATCCCGCAAGTGGCGCCGTACTCTGGTGCCATATTGGCGATCGTTGCGCGGTCGGCGAGCGTGAGGCTTGCCAAGCCAGGTCCAAAGAACTCGACAAACTTGCCGACGACGCCTTTTTTACGCAACATTTGTGTAACGGTGAGGACCAAGTCGGTCGCCGTCGTGCCAGGCGCCATCTTGCCGGTGAGCTTGAATCCGACAACGTGAGGGATGAGCATCGAGCAAGGTTGGCCCAAGAGCGCGGCCTCAGCTTCGATGCCGCCCACGCCCCAGCCCAGAACGCCCAGGCCGTTGATCATCGTGGTGTGCGAGTCGGTGCCCACCAAGGTGTCGGGGTAAATCCAGGTTTCGCCGGCCACGGTGCCTTCCATCGCGACGTGCGAGAGGTACTCGAGATTGACTTGATGGACGATGCCGGTATCGGGCGGAACAACTCTGAAGTTTTTGAATCCCGTCTGTCCCCAGCGCAAAAACTCATAGCGCTCACGATTGCGCTCAAACTCGAGATCGGCGTTGGCCTTCATCGCGCTTGCGCTGCCATAGTGGTCGACCTGAACGGAGTGATCGATCACCAGGTCGGCAGGCTGCAAAGGATTGATGCGATTTGGATCGCCGCCAAGCTTCTTAAGAGCCGCTCGCATCGCAGCTAGGTCAGCTACGCAGGGGACGCCCGTAAAGTCTTGGAGAAGTACGCGCGCTGGCATGAATTGAATTTCGGTATCGGGCTCGGCTTTAGAGTTCCAAGCGGCCAGCGCCTCGATGTCTTTTTTCTTAACGGCCAGATTGTCTTCTTGCCGCAAGAGGTTCTCGAGCAAGATCTTCAGCGAGAAGGGAAGTCGATCCAGGTTCGCTTGAGAGCTGGCCGCGAAAGCCTTGAGTGAATGGTAGCGATAGGTCTTACCGCCATGGGAGAGGGATGTTTGTGTCTTGAAGCTATTGATGTTTTTGTTGGGCATGGTCCTCTAGGAATCTCATTTCTACGCACCGATCGTCAAGGTCGGCCTTTATCGGTCTTGACGCGGTTGCGCTAACACGGCTTGCAAGATGCCGTCTCGATTGAGCTTAAAATGTCCGACGACTGCTATGCGCGATTTGCTGCGTCGGCAGTTTGTAAGCGAGTGTCTTGGGTGATTCGACGGGCCTCTTCGGCCTTGCCCTTCAGCCACCGGTCTCCGACCCAAACTGCCCACATGCCGAGGAGTCCCACGAGCAAAGGTCTAAGCCACAGTGCCAACTCGTCTTCCAAACGGGGGCGCACAGGTTTGATCTGGCTTGCAGGAAAGTCCAAGGTGCGGCCCACAAACTGAGCGAGCGGGTCTCCCTCAAGCTCCGCGAGCAGCGCAAAGCTTTGCTGAAATGATTGGCCCGCCGCGGCTGTTTTGAAGTCTTTAATGAGAGGGTGCGCCTCTGACAGCCACTGCTTGAGCGCAGGGTCGGCCAGAAGGTCCTGATCAGAAGCTCCCGGGGGGATCACAAAGAGATGAGGCTCATAAATATCTTGGAGCTCGGAGTTCGAGATCAAGATCATGCCGTGTTGAGTGCGAATCGGCACTCGCGTTGCGCTGGCTACCGACACAAACATTCTAAAGCTGCGTCCCATGGTCTCAAGCGATGCTGCTAGCCCCAGTTCGCTGACTCCGGGGTATAGAAGTGTGGCGGTACGGCGTTTGTTCCAGTCGTAGCCTCCTCGCATAAAGAGCTGAAAAAAGCCGTCGGATCCCCAGACGTCGCCCCAGCCACGATCTTTCTGAACAGCGAGCTCCACGCTTTTCGGCTCCGAGAAGTAAGGATCCAGCTGCTGATTTCGAACCAGATTCAGGCGCGTTGTCGCACGTTGAGCAGCGGTTTGGCCCGCCACTATTTCGATGGCCTGAAGGGTTGCATCCAGTCCACCCGTAATGCTTGAAGTTGAGATGATCGGGCCATCGACCACATACCTTGCATTGGGAAGCCAGCGAGCGGTGGGTTCGAGCTGTTTGAGGTCTTCGATTGCGGTAAAGAAGGCGGTGCCGATCTTTGCCCTAAAAAGTCCCGCTTGAGCCGCTATTCTTGCTCCCTCCGAGAGCGCCAAGACGGCTTGAGCTTTTGGTGCATGCTTCTTGAGCCAGTCGACGAGGATCGGATTTTCGAAGTCGAGTACTGAAGGCAGCACGATGAGGTCGGCTTGGGGTGCTTGGCTCAGGTCAAAATCCGGTAGAAACGAGACGTCTGCCGTAGTGGGTGAAAACCTGCGCTCGGGCGCTACCGTATAGACGTCGAAAGCATCGGATTCGGCAAGGATGTTAAGTGGGCCAAGCAGGTCGGTGATCTCGGTGCCGACGTTGCTAGTGAGGATCACAGCACGGAGCTTCGAGTTTTTTGATAGCTCCGGCGCGGCGGGCAGGCTGCCTTTGTAAGGCGGAGGCGCCTTGCGTATCATGAGCTGCGACAAAGTAAGAAAGGTGAGTGTGGTGCCGATGATGAGCGGGGGGAGGAGAAGTCCGAGCAGGTAGATGAAGGGTCGAGGGGATCTCACTTAAGCTCCTTTGTGCTCCTTGATCCAAGTCAAGGCGCTCTTTGCCCACTGCTCTTCGAATCGAGTTTTTGAAATCGCGCAAAGCGCCCGAAGGGGGCCTGCTTTCAAGGATCTCTCGACACGAGCTGGGATATAGCGCCCCAACTTAGCAAAACCACCCGGAAACGCATCGAGAATTCCTGCGAGCGAACGGGCATAACCTACGGGCGGGTTGCCACCTGCGGCCACTTTTTGTTGACGCTCCCATCCATTTACCAGGCACTCAGTCACTAAACCCACTTGTTCAGGTGTGAGTTCGGTATGGCGAGCCACTGTTTTTCCCCAGTCGTCAAAGAAGGGGCCCATTGGAAGGAGTAGGTCCGCCGATTTTCTTAAGGGCTTGGCTTCACGCAGTGCGAAGTGGCGATGATTCTCATCTGCCATATACGCTTTATTCAAACCGCCTGCTCGCTGAAGCACGCCTCCAAAGCGGCCGAGGTCTTCGTGACCTGCTTTAAATGCGGCCAATCGGAGTGGATCATTTTGCGGCAAGTTCCATTGATCCATGACGCGGTCTAAGTCGCCCAGATTGTGCGCGATCAGTGTCGCTGTTTTGAGTAGTCCAATTCCGTCGCGAACTTCACGAAAATCTTCAAACACTTGAGCGTGGCAATTCATCTCCGCAAGAATAGCATCCATCAGGCGCTGGGCAGTTGCAGGTTCTCGCTTTCTGAGTGAGCCGTAGGCTCCCGCTGCGGTGCTAAACCACTCTCCGTGGTGTCCGCTCAAAATGATACCGCTCCGGGGAGATCGCACCCATCGAGTCGAGACTCGGCAACTATCCCAGTCATGGCTTTCAAGAACGATTTGAGCCATTTCTACCAAAGTAGCAACCGGTAGGGTCGGGTGCCAAAGCCTGAATCGGATCTGGTTGTCCACATCGGTCGGAACAAAGGTCGCTACTGTTGCGTGATGGGCTGACAGGCAAAGCCTAAAGTACTCGACATGATTCAGCTCGACGGAGCTCTTCTGAGTCGCCAGTTCTTGAAGAGTTCTCAAGTGGTGCAACGACGGATCGGCTTCCGCCCGCATTTTGTCCTCAAATATAAACGGTGCCGTATTGCGAACTTGGCTCAGCAAGATCTCCGGCGAAACACCGCGAGGCGACTCTGGCGCGATCCCCGCGAGCGGGGGTGATGACTCAGAAACAGGCTGGGAAAGGCTCATAAACTTGGTCGCTCTATTTCATAAAATCTCAAACAATTCCAGTCGGCTGTTGGTCCTCTGCAAAAGCTGGTCGATCCGATTGTTACATCAAACACTTTGACAACAAACGGTCGGGCATTCTAAGACCTAGCAAACTCACATCGAATCAAAAGTTCTACCTATAAGGAATAATGGAATGCGTCAAAAACTGCTCTCCTTTGCCGGAAACATGGCCAAAAGAAGCGGCTGGATCGCGCTCTGCGCGCTAGCCTTTCAAGCTCAAGCCTTCGCTAGCGAGGCGGAGCTTCATATCCCTGCGCTCGATACGACCTACACTATTTTGGGCACCTCAATGTCCGGTACTACGATCCTAGGGATCGGCATGTTGATCTCCGCGATCGGCATGGTCTTCGGTTTTATTGAGTTTTTGCGAGTAAAAGGACTTCCTGCTCACGAATCGATGCTCGAAGTTTCGAATTTGATTTACGAAACCTGCAAAACCTATCTTTTGCAGCAAGGCAAGATGCTCCTCGTTCTTGAGGGCTTCATCGGCGCCTGTATGTTCTACTACTTCTTCGTGCTTCAGCACATGGAGCTTCCACGCGTTCTCCTGATTTTGCTTTGGTCGGTGCTCGGTATTGCCGGCTCCTTTGGCGTGGCTTGGTTCGGTATCCGCATCAACACCTATGCAAACTCCCGTACAGCGTTTGCCTCGCTTGGCGGCAAGCCTTACTCCGTGATGGACATCCCGCTTCGCGCTGGCATGTCGATCGGCGTGATGCTCATCTGCGTCGAGCTTTTCATGATGCTCTTTATCCTTCTCTTCGTTCCGAGCGAGAGCGCAGGCGCATGCTTCCTTGGATTCGCCATCGGTGAATCTTTGGGTGCTTCCGCTCTGCGAATCTGCGGCGGTATCTTTACCAAGATCGCTGACATCGGCTCTGACTTGATGAAGATCGTTTTCAATATCAAGGAAGACGATGCTCGTAACCCAGGTGTGATCGCTGACTGTACTGGTGACAACGCAGGCGACTCAGTGGGACCAACTGCTGACGGCTTCGAAACTTACGGCGTGACGGGCGTTGCTCTCATCAGCTTCATCGTTCTTGCAGTGGGCATGACCCAAGGCGCAGACGGCAAGTTGACCTTAGGGGCAGGCGGAGCTGATCTTCAAGCTAAGCTCATCGTTTGGATTTTCGCGATGCGCGTCCTGATGATCATCACCTCAGTCGTCTCTTATTGGATCAACGGAGCGATCTCCAAGTCCATCAATGGTCAGAAGGATCACTTCGACTTTGAAGGTCCTCTCACCTCGCTCGTTTGGATTTCCTCGCTGGTTTCGATCGGCGTGACTTTCCTCGTGAGCTTCTTGCTCATCCCAGAAATGGGTGATGGCACTCTTTGGTGGAAACTCTCCTTGATTATCAGCTGCGGCACGATTGCAGCGGCGATCATTCCAGAACTCACCAAGATTTTCACCTCGGCCAAGTCTAAGCACGTGGCTGAAGTCGTTTCGGCAGCTCGTGAAGGCGGGGCATCGCTGGCTATTCTTTCCGGATTGGTTGCTGGTAATTTCAGCGCTTTCTGGAAGGGCATGGTCTTCGTTGGCCTCATGCTCATTGCTTATCTCACCAGTTCCACTGGTTTGGGCGACATCATGGTCTATCCGGCCGTGTTCTCGTTCGGTTTGGTGGCTTTCGGTTTCTTGGGCATGGGCCCTGTAACGATCGCTGTCGATAGTTATGGCCCAGTGACGGACAACGCTCAGTCGGTGTTCGAGCTTTCGCAAATCGAAAGCATCCCTGGCATTTCCAATGATATCAAAGCCAAGTTCGGCTTCACGCCAGATTTCGAGAAGGGCAAACACCGTCTCGAAGAGAACGACTCGGCTGGTAACACTTTCAAGGCAACCGCCAAGCCCGTGTTGATCGGTACTGCCGTGATTGGTGCAACCACGATGATCTTCTCGATCATCTTGCTGCTGAATTTGAAGTTGGACTTGCTCGATCCGCGCGTGTTGCTCGGACTCATCAGCGGTGGCTCGGTGATTTATTGGTTCACCGGCGCTTCGATGCAGGCTGTGACCACCGGCGCTTATCGCGCTGTGGAGTATATCAAGGCCAATATCCGTCTCGATGCAGGCTCAACCAAGGCCTCCATCAAGGATTCCAAGGAAGTCGTCAAGATCTGTACGCAGTACGCTCAGGCTGGGATGGTCAACATCTTTGGCGTGATCTTCTGCTTCACTCTGGCGTTTGCTTGCTTCGATGCGACGTTCTTCGCCAGCTACCTGGTGTCGATCGCAGCATTCGGCCTTTTCCAGGCAATGTTCATGGCTAACGCTGGCGGTGCTTGGGATAATGCTAAGAAAGTCGTTGAAGTTGATCTCAAGGAAAAGGGCTCTCCGCTTCACGCAGCTACCGTCGTCGGTGATACCGTGGGCGATCCATTCAAAGATACTTCTTCGGTCGCACTCAACCCGATCATTAAGTTCACGACTCTGTTCGGACTCCTCGCGGTGGAAATCGCCGTATCGTCTCCTGATACGGCCCTTTACTTCGGTGTGGTGTTTTTCTTAGTGGGTCTGTTCTTCGTGGCTCGCTCGTTCTACGGAATGCGCATTAGCCAGATGACGGTGCAAGAGTCGGCTGCTGCGGCTCGTAGCAAGGCTGCTCACGCCTAAGGTATCTCAATAAGTTAAGTTCCGGGCGCAAGTCCGGGATGGAACCTGACTCGTCGCCGGCCTCTCGCAAGGGGGGCCGGCGATGTTGTTTGGTGCGCCCAGGATGGAAGGTGACATGTAGGATGTCCCGCAGCGTACGCTAAAAGTTAGCTCAAATCAGGAGGTCGCACAGAGGTCTCCAGTTGAGCTTGCCTTTAAATTTTGTCGTGTCTCCAAAAATGCCGGAGATTGGCTTTGCTGAGTCGGCCGAGGGCGTTTGCCTGAGTTTTGAAGTTAGTTCTTTTTGCTGCCGTTTTTAGGATCAAAATGCGCTTTCAACCCCTGCCAACACTCTAAGTAATTCTTCTGCAGCAGTTTGCTCCCCAGTGCCTCAGGCGTCGCTAAAAATGGAAGGCGACTCTCAAACATAAAGGCCAGCGTAGCATCCATGTATTGAGGCTTAAGTTCAACGTTGCTTGCTTTCTCAAAAACCGCGGCCTCGGGACCATGCGCAGACATGCAGTTGTGCAAGCTGCCCCCTCCAGGGACAAAACCCTCTTCCTTGGCGTCGTAAACGCCATGAATCAGGCCCATGTACTCGCTCATGATGTTGCGATGAAAGTACGGAGGGCGGAAAGTGTGCTCAGCGACAGCCCATCTGGGCGGGAAAATCACGAAATCCAAATTGGCTGTGCCTTCGATCTCTGATGGAGAGGTTAAAACTGTGAAGATGGACGGATCCGAGTGATCAAAGCTCACGGTGTTCACAGTCTGAAAGCGCTTTAAGTCGTACTTGTAGGGTGCGTAGTTGCCGTGCCATGCAACCACATCAAATGGCGAGTGGCCTAGCTGCATCGACCATAGATGTCCCTGGTATTTGGCAATGAGCTCATGCTTAGACTTCTTCTCTTCGTACGCAGCTACGGGGTAGAGAAAATCTCGCGGATGAGCGAGTCCATTCGCGCCGATCGGTCCCAGATTTGGCAATCGAAGGGGCATCCCAAAATTCTCACAAAGATAGCCACTGGCTGTAGCCTCAGTCAGTTCGACTTGAAACTTCACTCCCCGTGGGATGACGGCAATCTCAGTGGGCGCTATTTCCAAAATTCCAAACTCAGTCTTGATCTGCAGTCCGCCGAGTTGAGGGACGATCAGAATCTCACCATCGGCATCGTAAAAACTGCGATTCTTCATGGACTGGTTGCATGCGTACAAATGCACAGCCATACCGGCCTGGGCACTGGATGCGCCGCTTACTGCCCAAGTCGTGATTCCATTCAAAAAATCAGTAGGCTTGCTTGGGATCACAGGCGGATCCCAACGCATCTGATTGGGCGAGGGGGGCGTGCGATCTGGGCGCTCACTCACAAACTTCTCTTGCTTAAGGAGCTTGTAGGCAGAATGCAGGACAGAAGGACGGATGCGATAGAGCCAGCTTCTCAAATTGCCATGTCTGGGCGCCGTGAATGCCGAGCCATTCAGTTGTTCAGCGTAAAGTCCGTGCGATACTTTCTGTGGCGAATTCTGGCCGACAGGGAGAGTGCCCCGAAGAGCTTCTGTTTCGAACTGGTTTCCAAAGCCACTGAGATATTCGATGCCTTTTGTCATGACGTTTCCTACCTCGCCGTTTCATCTCATTCGGCGCTTATACTCGTACCTTCTCACTGCATTCTTGATTTGGCCCAGAAGTTGGGGACCAAAGAAAACTAGATAGTTAGAATAGATCGCTAAGATGAAGAAGCGATCCATCCAATCGGTTCGAACCAGCTCGATGCCGACCAGTGCGAGCGTGAACCAAGCTAGCCATTTGATTTTGACTGGGATGGCGAAAAACAATCGAATTTCCATCTCTGGAAAGAGCGCCGCCGCGGCCAGAAACAATGAAGATTCGAACTTCGAGATATTGGTCACGGGATAGCTAAAAGCGAACGAAAATCCGATCGTGACCATTATCGAAATTAAAACGTAGAGCGTGGTCTTGAAAGCGCCCCACTCCTGTTCAATCAAATTGACGACAAAATACAAAAACCATAGCGAAAAGAGGACCCAGATGGGGCTCATTGACAGGGGAAGCGCCAAGAAAGTAATAAGCCGCCAAGGCTCTCCGAGCAACACTGCCTCAGGTATCAGAGCTAGGCGCGTGATCCATATCGGATCGCTCATCACCATGAGAAATCCTAGACCCTGAAGCGTGACAAGAAGGACAGAGATGCCTGGAATCGCAAGCCAGCTCATTTTCTTCTCGAGCCATCTCAACCATCGGGGTGAGGCTTGCAAATAGGACATCAGAGGCCCATCCAAGCGGCAGTCGCAACTCCTGCCGAAGCAAAGAAGCAGTAGAAGCCAAAGTATTTCCAGCGGCCTTTTTCAAGCCAAGAAGAGAGCCAGCGAAGCGCGATCAGCCCTGCTCCAAAGGCAAACACCATACCGATCAACCCGGGAGTCAACGTGGCGGGAGTGAGCGAGCCTGTCGCCTTATAGAGTCTCCTGAGCTGAAGAAGAATCACGGGCGGGGTGACTACCACCGCGAGGGCGAAACTAAACTCTTCGGCGAGCATTCGGTTTACACCCATGAGCATGCCGGTTGAGATGGTTGCACCTGAGCGCGAAAACCCTCGGAATGGCAGGCAAAGGCCTTGCACGATGCCAATCCAGATTGTGGACCGGGTGCCGAGAGTGTTCTGAGGGGGGATCTTGTTGTTGCCTTCTCGCAGGCCTGCCCAGGTGATCAAGACACCGGCGCAAAAAAGCGCGCACGCTATCATGGGTAGATTCTTAAACAGATGCTCAATCTCTCCAGGTGGGTGACCTTCTGCCCCTCCGTAAACGACGAGCTCGATGGCCTTCTCGATGATCCACTTGAGACTCAGGCCCACTACACCTGTGCATGCCGTCGCCAGAACCACGGCTTTGATGAATTGTGCTGACAGCAGTTTTCGCCATCTGGACCAAAAGTAGATGAGTACGGCGAACATCGTGCCTGTGTGAAGCATGACCAGGAAAAACGTCATCTCCGGACTTGAAGGGTCCAGGCCCATGAGCTTCTCGGCGACAATCACATGTGCGGAGCTCGAAACAGGAAGGAGTTCAGCTAAGCCTTGGATAACGGCTAGGATTACGATCTGATAAAGTTCCATCTTTGTCCCCAGGCCGAGGTTACTTGAAACCCCGGCCCGGAGCAAAGGAAAGTGCGCGGCTATGATCCTGCGGTCGGATCATTCAGAGCGCGGTTTTTACGCGCCCGATGGAGCTAGTACGGGTGCGCCGCTACGAGTCGATCCATCGGCAGGAGCGCCAGTGTTGCCCGATTCAATGAAGTTGCGCATCTTATATCGTGAAGCCGTGATGGCGAACACGATCGAGACGGCGAACATCAGAGCGCCAAAGAAGTAGAACTCGGCCGAGCCTTGGAACACGTTGATCTTCGCGATTGAGGCAACCAGCATGTTGCCGCCAAAAACGGTGAGCAACCAGAAGCTCATGATGGTGCTCTTCATCGAGCGAGGAGCCTGCGTGTAGGCAAACTCAAGGCCGGTGATCGAGACCATGACTTCTGCTGTGGTCAAGATCAAGTAAGCAGCGCCCTGCCAAGCGATCGATACCGTTTGGCCCGCATCGATAGCGGTTTGAGCGACGCCCACGATCCCAAATGAGAAGGCGGTCAAGAACATGCCAGCAGTCATCTTGCGCAATGGAGTGACTTTGAGTCCAAGCTTCGCGACCAGGGGATAGATCACGTAGCTCATTAGCGGGATCAGGCCCATGACCATGATCGGATTAGCGGCTTGGATTTGGGAGGCTTCTAACGTGAAGCCCAAGAAGCTGCGATCCATCTTCTCGGCTTGAAGCGTCCAGCTCGAGCCTTGCTGGTCAAACAGCGCCCAAAAGATCGAGACGGCTGCAAACACTTTGAAGATCGAAGCAGCAGCTTGGGCTGCTTCTACTTCTTCAGCGGTGAACTTCGCGCGAGCGATCTCTAAGAAGCCTTGGCCAGGCTTGCGGTCATTGAGGTGGGTGAGCGAGTAGAGCACAACCGGCAAGAAGCCCGCTGCTCCGGTTTTGCCAGCAGGCGGGACGTGAACATATTGATTGCGGCCCATCCAGAACAAGAAAGTGGCGAGAGCCATCAAGATGCCTGGAATGCCGAACGCCCAGC
>CAZGCK010000016.1:15582-32023 GCA_964524175.1 uncultured Bacteriovoracaceae bacterium
GGGCCATATTTGACCAAGATCACAGGCGTCAAAAGCGACGAGAAGAAGGCGCCAAAGTTAATAGAGAAGTAGAAGAGGTCGAAAACGCGCTCAAGCAGGCCCTTGTTGCTTTCATTGAATTGGTCGCCCACGTGCGCGGAGACGCAGGGTTTGATGCCGCCCGAACCCAAGGCTATCAGGCCGAGACCCCAGTAGAGGCCCGTTTCGTTTTCCCAGAGGGCCAAGGTCAAATGACCCAGGCAGTAAACGAGCGAAAGATAAAGAATCGTTTTGTATTTTCCCAAGAAGCGGTCTGCGAGAAAGCCGCCCAACAAAGGGAGCAAGTAACAGGCACTCACGAAGAGGTGGTAAACTGCTTTGGCGTCCTGAGCCGGCTTGAGCAAGGTCATCGTCATGAAAACGACCAAGATCGAACGCATGCCGTAATAGCTGAAGCGCTCGCATGCTTCGTTGCCTACGATGTATTTAATTTGAGGTGGAAAAGACTGCTTTGAAGTCGTGGTTGCCATGAGACCGTATCTCCTTCATTTGCGGCGTTAGGAGGGGAATGTGGTTCGGCCTATGGATGCTCCCCCTCACAAGTGGCGCACTGCTGTATAGCTAGAGGCTTAGTAAAAAGATAGACTTAGCCTGGAATAAATTTTTAACGTCAACCACTTGAAGTAAAAAAGATTTTTTAAATACTGGGTGAGATAAGAAAGCTGGCAAAGCTCAGCCGGGCGAGCTTGACGCCGTCCGGATCATGCACATCTTGTCCGGAAAGGAAGCCAGAGGAGGCGCCCTGCAATGGCAATGTTTAAGCGAATCTTTTTGTTTTTGGCCGTGAACATTTTGGTGATGACGACGATCTCGCTTCTGATCCACTTTTTGGGGATTCGTCCTTATCTGAACAATTACGGGATCGACTATACTCAGCTCGCCGCGTTCTGTTTGATATGGGGTATGGGCGGAGCGTTCATCTCGCTTGGGCTATCGCGCATGATGGCGAAGTGGATGATGGGCGTGCAGGTCATCGACCCTGCTGTGCGGGATCCAGAGCTGTCTCGACTTGTTGAGACGGTTCACAATCTTGCTCGCTCGGCGCATCTTCCTGTCATGCCTGAAGTCGGGATTTATGATTCTCCTGAGGTGAACGCTTTTGCGACGGGTCCTACGAAGTCGCGCGCCTTGGTCGCTGTTTCGAGCGGGCTATTGAATCGCATGAGCGATGCTGAGATCGAGGGCGTCTTAGGTCATGAGATCGCTCACGTCGCCAACGGAGATATGGTGACAATGACTTTGCTACAAGGCGTGGTGAACGCTTTTGTGATGTTCTTGTCGCGCGCGCTCGCGTTTGCGATCGCTCAAGCGATGCGCGGAGACCGCGACGAGCGAGACCGGGGCGGCATGGGCTTTGGCACGCAGTTTATGGTGCAGTTCGCTCTCGAGATCGTGTTCATGATTATGGGCTCGATGGTCGTCGCATGGTTCTCGCGCTGGAGAGAGTTTCGCGCGGATGCGGGCGGTGCGAGGCTCGCAGGTCATCAGAGCATGGTGAGCGCGCTTCAGGCGTTGCAGCGCACTTATGAGTTGGTTGATACACAGGCGCAACCCGCCGTTCAGACGCTCAAGATTGCCGGCAAAGGATCGGGGCTTATGGCTCTCTTTGCTTCGCATCCGCCGCTTGAGGAGCGGATCGAGCGCTTAATGCGGATGGCTTGAACGTCGGAGAGCAGTTTTGCACTCTCTTTCTAGAATCCAATCAGGCATTGAGATCGGATATTGATCATTCAGCGTTGCGGCCCGGAGTCCTCTTTTTGGGCTCCCGGGGCTGGGTTGATAGAAGAAGCGCTGGTTTCCAAAAACTCGATTTTTCGGATCACGCCGGATGAAATCCATTTCGAGAACCATGTCATGATCTCTGGGTGAGCTGCGGTTGAGAACTGCTCAAGGCCCTCGCAAATCTCAGCTAAGCAGCGCCCAGCTTGGATACGGCTCAACACATTCAATTGGTATGCTTTCAGGCGCTCAACCTTCATTGAGGCGCGGGCTATAGTCGTATGGCGAGGCCGCAAGGGCTTATAGATCAAGAATGCGCGGGGTGCATTCTCGAGATCAACCAGGGTTCGCTCGAGCACCTCATCCGAGCTGAGGCGAGCGCGCCAAATTTCGTCGAGAGGCCATTCTGACTCGAGCCATCCCACTGAAAAATCCAGAGTCATGCGAGCCGTGGCCCATATTGCATTGGGGACGCCTCGGAGTGTTGCCGGATTGAGGAGCGGCATCTCTTCAGCGTAAAACGCGCGAAGTAGAAACCACTCGAGACGAGCAAGGTCCGGAAGAAAAGGGAAGCGTTCGCGGAGTGCGTGGCCTTGAGAGAACTCGGCTAACCCCACTCCTACATCGCTCAAGCTAGGAAATTGCGATGGGTGCTCCGTAAGGTAGTCTGCGGCAAGCTTGCGAAAAAGATCTTCGCCCAAGACTCGGCGCACAGAAGGAAAATCCCTCGCAAGTGCATCACTAAGACGAGCAAAGTAGCCCTCGGCATAAACATCAAGCCGATGCTCGCGATCAAGTTCGGCAAGTGTTGGGCGAGAGGCAGGTGTTCTCGACATTTATTAAATTATGACTATTTTTGACTTAAAGACCACTGCGAAATGCCAGCATTACCTTACCGTAACGCATTCTGTCGTGGTATTAACAGGCCATGATTCTGGTGGCCGATAGGTTGGGATGGGTTACGGTTTCGGGCTCGGATGTTAAGCCACTCGAGGTGTTGGAGTGAGCGAATTAGAAGTTTGGCAACTTCGACCTCGGTTTTTGCCCGATCGTGATGCGCCTAAGGAGTGGGGTGGCAAGGGCTCGGTGTTGGCAAGGCTTGTGCGCAAGGGGTTTCGGGTTCCTCCGATGGCCTGCATGGGGCTCGGTGAGGTTGAGGGTTGGCTGAAGTCGTTGCCTGAGTATGCGCCGGCGATTGAGTCTTGGCGCATGTGGAGTTCGGAGGCTTCCGTCAGGATGGAGGCGTTGAGGCAGGTAGTGCTTGCTGCTCCGATGCCGGAGCATTGGTCGTTGAGCACGGAGACGATTCGTCGGTTGCTTTGTGGGGATTTGCCGGGTGAGCCCCTTCACGAAGGTTGGCCGCTGATATTTAGATCCAACATGAGTCTTGGGGGTGGGCTCGATTCGAGAATGGCTGGGTGTTTTGAGTCTGTTGTCGTACGCGACCTGACGCCGTCGGGGCTTTGGAAGGGTTTTGCTGAAGTCGTTGCCTCTGCGTTTAAGCTCTCGAGCGCTGAGAGGCTCTTGGCGACGGGGAGTGATCCTCGAGCATTTAAGCCGGGAGTGTTGATCCAGCCCTATTTACACGCTGAATTGGCAGGAGTTTGCTTTAGTCGCTCACCAGAGAACCCTTGGAGTCGAGATGGGCGCGTGGAGTGGGTCAAGGGCGGCGGAGAAAATCTTGTGCAAGGCTCAGGAGAGTCTTGGTCGCGCAAGCGCTCTGAGGGTGCTGCCCAGGAAGTCGCGCCATTCTGGGAGGAGCTCTGGAAACGAGCCGAGAAGCTCGAAGCGATCGTAGGCGGCGCATCCGAACTCGAGTGGGTTTGGGACGGTGAGCAGCTTTGGATCGTGCAAGCGAGAACTGTCGCGACGGTCGAAGCTCGTCTGGCTGCGCGTTCGCCTGAGAGGCGTTGGACGCGAGCTCTGACGCTCGAGAGGTTTCCGGAGCCGATCACGGCCATGGGGTGGTCTATGATGAAAGACGTCCTTGTGGCCAATCTCAGGACACTGGACCGCCGATTTGGGGTGGTGGCCAAGAGCCCCGAAGAGGTCGCTGTGAGCGTTCGTGGGACGATTTATTTGGATCCAGAATTCCTTTCATTTCCAAGTGGAGTGCGCGTCCGGTGGTGGAAGCATCTTCAACCGTTTCAGCGTGGGCCTTGGTTGCTTGCGCTTTCTGGGGTCCGGGCAATGAGTCGTTGGATCGCAGGCCGTGGAGGAGCTGCTTCACGCGCTCTATTTAGGCTCGATCTCCTAGACGCTCTGGTGGGAGCGCAGGCCGTACAGATCGAGCAGGATTGGGACGCGCATCGTGAGCAGAGTCGAGAGCGTTTGGGGACTTTTAATGCCATGTTGCCTGCGTCTTTGGTGGAACCTCGAGAGATTTTGGAGCGAATCCGTGCGTTGACATCCATTCGCTTGGATGACATGGAGCCAGGTCTTGCAATTTTTCTGATCAAAGATTCGATTCATAAAGCATTGCTTGGCCTGTCAAAGGCTTTGGGTTTCGAAGAAGTCGCATATGCGGATTTGTTTCGCTCCTCTGAGGGTAACCGCACTCAGCAGATGAACTCCGAATGGAACCAGCTCGTGGATGCGCTCTCAAGAGATGCGGGTCATCCTGCTTTTTTTTCGGCGCTTGATGTTTCGCGGAGTTCTGTGGAGAGCGAGCGCGCCGCTGCAGTCACTCTCACCGAATCGACACGGGCCCGGTGGAGTCAATTTTTGAAGCACAACGGTCACTTGACAACCTCATGGGATGTATCTGTGCCGACTTGGTCAGAGGATCCTTCGCGAATTGCAGCTCTTTTGCGGGCGTCTGTGAGCGCTTCGTGGGTGCGAGGGCAGAGCGCAGCAAAGCCCATCAACTCAGGACGGCTAGAGTTTGAGAGCGCTCTCAAGGCAGGACTTGGCGCAACTGAGAGTCGCAGGGTTTTGCGGGCGTTTGATCGCCTTGAGTCCTTTATGCGGATGGACGAGGATCAGCACTTCTGCTCGGGAGCGTTGCTGGGGCCTTCTCGTGCTCTGCTTTTGGTGGGTGGGAGAGTGTTGGTAGAGCATGGGTTGCTCGAGCGAGAAGAGGATGTTTTCTTTTTACGCTCTGAGGAGCTTTTTAAGGCTCTCGAATCGCCGCGGGAGTCGATATCTTTTAAGGTATTAGCGCGGAGGCGCGAAGCGGAGTGGCGTCGGGCATATCAGGCCGCTACTCCTTTTGATTTGCCCGAACCTGCGGCCCTGGTGTCCGCGTTGCCGAGCGGAGAGCTCTCTGATCATGAGTGGCAGGGATCGCCGATGAGCCCAGGCAAAGCCGAGGGGCGAGCGATCGTAGTCGAGCATTTGGACCAGGTTCAGGGCATTGAGCCGGGCGCGATCCTGATCACCACTTCTCCTCATCTTGCGTTGACCCCGATCTATCCTCTTTTGGGCGGAATGATCTCAGCGACCGGCAGTTTGCTTTCTCATGGCTTTGTTTCGGCGCGCGAATGCCAATTGCCTGCAGTCTCTCGGGTTTTGCGTGCGACCCATCTCATTCGTAGTGGCGCATGGGTGCGGCTCGATGGTGGTACTGGTCGGGTCGAAGTGGTGACGCCATGAAGGGCCGGCGCCGAAACGACGTCAGAGCTTGTAAAAGATAAGTCCTAGGTCTGAAGAAGTGAGCGGGGGGACTCAGACGGCGCACGCGTCCCTGCCCGCATCACAACCCAAATCATGTGGGACTTACTTCCGGATTTCGACCGGGATCGCGAACAGGAGGGTGCCGTCTGCAGTTTTGAGCTGAAGGGCTCCTGAAACTGAGTACTTACCCGAAGCAAACATTTCTCCGTTGAGGAGTTTGCTCGAAGACATTTGGTCCGAGCTAAACGAGTGAGAAACCGTGAACTCCGATGCTCCGCTTGTAGCGATAGACACCGAACCGTTCTCGGCTGCGACCTTGATTGTTTCGGTCGACACGAACGCGCCGTCATTCTTCACGGTGAATCCGTCCACACGAGCCGCGTAGACTTTGTCTTTCTTGGGCGTGAAGGTCACAGATTCGACATCGGTTGCGCCACCGCTGGTTTCGATGGAGGCACACCCTGCGTCTTCAGAGGATGCTGCTGTGGCTGGGCACTCCAAGAGCGTGAGATCCAGGTCGTTGCCTTTAGATCCACCTATCGTGATCGTCACTGACTTCGTTTCTGCGGCATAGGCCCGCAGGACCCCCATAGGACTCGGAACAACGATATGCTGATCTTGCGCAACTTGAGACGTGGTCTGCGATTTCAAGCCTGAGAGCTCAAACACGCTCTTTGCATTGTCCGGAAGCACCTCGAGCGAGGCACTGAGGACCTTCCATCCAAACGATCCATTGAGGGCAGCGACAGTGCCATCGATTCTCTGCTGAGTTGCAGAAGAGTTCAAGTAGTCTACTTTGAGTACGAAGCTAGAGATTGCATTTTTATAGCTTCCAAAAACGTGTAAGTCCCAAATTCCCGCAGCCGGCGAGGTGGTCGACCAGGTCAGGGAGCGCTTGGCGTCGTCAGTAATCGGAGCGCCGGTATTCGTGCAGTTGGACACGCGAGCGTCCTTGCGAGCTTTAAAAAGCTTTGACGTGTTACCCCCGGAAAGAGCCATCAGCTCGACGCTCGAGCATCGCTCGCCCGCCGCCAGTTGCCCGTCTGATGTGAGCTTGAGTTTGGGTACTTCGAGCGTCACTTTCACGAGACTCGTTCCTTTAGGTACGCGAACGAAGTTGCGGTTGACTTCGAAGCTACGAACAGTCTGTTCGATGCGATAGCCCGCCTGATCGGCCAACGTCTTATGAGGCACGTTGATGTAGACCGGAACTACGAAAGAAGGCAGGTTCGAAACTTTGCCGCCTTCTGTGCGGTAGGCCGAGATCAATGCGCCGTACTCGCCTGGAGCAAAGCTGCGCGAGACGCGTTGGCGGTCGATGCAGATGTTAAGCGTGCCGGCGTCGCTTGCCACGATTTCGCCGGTGCTGTTGGGCTTCACGTGGACCTCTGCTCCTCGCCCTAATACGGTGAGATTTGACGTCGGCGAGTTTGCGCAGTCGAGTTGATCTAGGGTGCCTGCCTTGAGCCAAGGTTGGTCCGTGCCATAGTATACGGTTTTAAGTACAAATTCCTCACGCGTGGTTTGGAGCTGAGCGGTGAGGGGGCCTGCTTCGGAGCCGGAAGCTAGATTCTCCGGAAGTTGTCGCAGAATATGGACTTGTCTCAACGTGTCCGCTGCTGCTGCATCCAAGTAGAGGCCGACGCCAAAAGCGGGCGCACCCGGCGCACCTGCCCGAGTTCCGTCGTAGGCGGCGCCGTCACGCGAGCGGTCGGATACTAGGGTCTGGTAGTCCAGGACAGCGGGTTCTCCGCTGGCAAGTTTGACTGCAGAGCCAACAGATCCACTGCGAAGCTCGAAGAGCTTTTTCCAAGCCGCGGTGAGATCCACCATGCCTTTGCCTTGATCAACCCACGTGTACTGGCCTGTGAGTTTCTCTCCGGTTTCAGGGTTGAAGCGACTCACGTCGAAAGGTCGTGCAGAATCAATTAATACAGTTCTCAGAGTCAACACGTCGCTCGCAAGCTTCTGCTCAGGGTGAGCGACATTGTACTTTTTGATCGCATCCAAAAGCAGAGCATACGCGCCAGCGGCGCTTGGGGCGGCCATCGAGGTGCCCCAGTATACATCCAAGCCACCGCGTGCGCCTGGAGCCGCATTGAGTTGCACGGCGCTGAGCTCAGTTCCGGGGGCGGAGACATTGGGCTTGAATCCACCGGCGGCTGTAGGCCCACGAGAACTAAAGAAGAACATGAACTCCGCATCGCCATCAGGCAGCGAGCCCGGTGCTCCCGGTTGAGCGCCCAAGCCAGGGTACTGATACTGTCTCTCAATGAGAGCGCGCGAAGCAGCGGCGCCAACGCTCAGAGAGAGTCGAGCGGTTGAAGGGGAACCCACCGTTTGGTGGCCAGGGCCAGAGTTTCCGGCGGAGATCACGAACAGCGTGTTCATCACTTGAGTGAGGCGGTTGACGACCGTCTCTTGAACTCCATAGCCATCGTTAAATGGGCTCAAGCCGCCCAAGGACATGTTGATGACTTCAGCGCCGGCGACGGTCGCAAGATCCACGATCGCAGCTGTTGCTCCGCACCCGCCATTGTTGGCGCAAACGCGTTCCATGAGGATTTTTGCCTCGGGCGCTACTCCTCGAGCCAAGGTATTGCCGTCGTCGTTGGCGATGGTCTTGGATCCTGCCGCGATCCCAGCCACGTGAGAACCGTGATTGCCGGGGTCAAAACCTACGATCGAGGCGCTTCTGACGACGACCGTTTTTTTTCCGTCTGATAAAGTAAGTTTCTCTGATTGAATCTGAAATCCTACCGTTTCAGCCTTCAGCACTTGAGTGGTTTTGGAAGTATTCCAATCAGAAAGGCGTGGGCTGTCTCTGAAGTCTCCGGTTCCGCTTGCATCGAGGTAGAATGCGTCCAGCTCGGGAGAAGCGCCAGGCACCAAAATCGCCCAAAGCTTATCGTTGACCTTGCCATTGCCATTGATGTCGACAGTTTCGCCGTCATCCTCGGGTGCATTGATGGACTCCTCAAGCAGAACGCCGAGTTTAGCGCCGCTCCCAGGAGTGGTGAGTGTCTTTTTTAGTTCATCCGAGACTTGAATCACAAGATCCTTGACCTCAGTGAGCTTGTCTCCCAAGGGGAGGTCAGGGAGTCTGGGCGTAATATAGATCTCAGCTGTGATCTTAAGCGCATCCGCACTTTCGGTCGGCATTGCTTCAAACTTTGCGGTGGGATTGAAATAAACCCGTCCTTCGCGGGTAAAGTCCTTGAGGTAGGTAATGCGATTGCGGCCGTCAAGCGCTGACCGAAAAGTAGGGTGGTTGAGAGTGATGCCGGTATCAGTGATCCCGAGGTTCACGCTAGATCCATTGACTTTGACTCCGCCGCCGATGTCGGCCTCAGCGCGCGCTACGAACGCTGGCGCATGCAAGGCTTCTAGACCGCTGTAGTCGCGAGTCGAATCGCGAGGGCCGGCTGCACGAGGAACGAGACCTTCGGCCGCAGGTGACTGCGCCTTAACGGAGCGCAGAGAGTCGCGGTCAATCGTCACTGGGTTGAGAAGGATAGCGCGGTCAAAGTTCATCTGCTTGAGAGTCGCGAGTAGTTCGGGTGTGTAGGGCAATAGAAACGTGAAGTACGCAACTGAGGGCGACTCGTTCAAGATCAGCGCTCGTGCTTTGCCAAGCTTGTCGTAAACCCGCTTGAGCTCACGAGAGATCAAGGCGTCGCGCTCAGCTTGAGGCCGCGAGGCGAGATTGGCTTTCAATAGGGTGTAGGCATCCTTGGTCATCGTGCCTTCGACTTCGTGGTAAAGGACGCCGCCGATGTTCTGAAGTACGATCTCAGCGCCGTTGCTAAGAGTGGTGACTTGCGAGGTGCCGGGTGGGATGGAGCCTGCATCGATGCTGGGGCCATGAACCGTTGGGATTCTTGCGGGTGCAGGCGCGAGAGTGGTCTGAGAGTTAGGTGATGAGCCCGAGCATCCAGAGAACAGCGATATCGGAAGGAGTGCTGCGGATGAGACCAGTGAAGTGATGAAAAGTGAATGAATTTGAATGCGACGATTTGACACGGCAGTTCCCCCAGGTTTTCCCCGAGGGGGGCAATAGCATCGAACATGCCACGAGATCTACGACGGAGATTCAGTTTTTTTTATCAAGCCGATTTGGCAGAGCAAGTACCGGTCCAGTGAGCCCTCCGAGCTTCGCCGCGATGCGAGCTGGGTTGAAGTTGGCAAGATCATTGACTTTCATAGTCTAGTTTGAAAAAACGCCTGAAATTTGTAGGGGAGTGGATATGAAGGTCAGCTTTAAAAAGTCATTGGTTTTCTTGCTTTTTTTCAGTGCTCACACTGGAGCTCAGGCAAGTGTGGTTTGTTCTACTCTTTGGGTAAACGGATATCCTGAGCGTGGCAGGACAGATAGCACTGATGGTTGCGAACAATACTTTCCTGAATCCACTTCGCTTGGGACAGGCCAGCAAATCTATTTTCAGAATCGTACGATCGAGAATCCAAATGTAAAACAACATTTGGAATGGACTGCAGAAGCTTTTTCTTACTCCGCAAATAAGTATAGTGCTTTCGCCAGCGTGCCAAAAATCAGATTCGTCTATTCTGAACGACCTTTTGGTAGTGATACATCTGATGCATCCACGTTTGCGTTCTCTTACGTAGAGTTTTTTCAGCTTGGAGCGGAGTTTTGCCCCATTGTAATTTACCCCACCTCACTTTCTCTTTCTAAAGATCATTTTTACCAATTGATTGCTCACGAAATTTACCATTGTGTTCAGAAAGTAAATTTCCCAGCGCAAACTTCTGCGGCTGTACAGCACACGAGCGATGGAGCTTTCTGGTATGAAAGCATCGCTCAATTCATGAGTAATGATGTTTATCCAGCAGCAAATTTTGAGTACCACCCAATGTTTGGAGTCTTTGACCCACACTTGCCATTCTTCGAACAATCCTCGCCTTATCTTGCGGAAGGTTTTTTTCAGGGACTTTTCTGGTATCAAGGATCTTCTACGTCAAACGTGCATCGTATCCAGTCTGGCTTTGGATCGTCTGGTGCGACGGCCGTACAGGACGTTTTGAGAATTCCAGATATTTCTCAGGCGTTTCATAAAACCGCGAGAGACATGAGCTTCAATGAACTCAGGGACAGCTCTGGTGCAATGGCCCCATGGAGAGCTGAAAAGCAATTGATCCAAGTGCCAATCCAAAGGTCGAGCAGCATCACGATCTCTTTTATGGACTTTGCTATCGAGCCTTTTGAGATCTTGTTTCCTAAAAAGGGCCGCTATCGTTTGAGCATCAACCGTATGGATGGTGCAAAACTGAGCGTACGCAAAGCTGGCACAACGCTTTGGCAAGATCAGTTTGACACGGTTTTCATGACCGACTGTGATCAGGATCGTAAACTCGAGGGAATATATACCAGAGCTAGTGCGGACCTCAGCCTCAACGCCATCCGAATTGATATCGAGCGCCTAGATAACGAAACCTGCCCATGTGAACTGGAAACCCCTCCGAACGACACGTGTCTCTTTGGTACATGGCAGGTTGATTTGCAATCTGTGAAAAGCTTCATGCAACAATTGGTGGGCCCTGCATTTCAAATTAATTCAGCGTCCGGCGGTGTGAAGCTCATTTTCACTCCGGGTGGTGAGCATTCGTGGGATTATCAGAATTTAGTTTTGGATGGCATCATGAGAACCAGGCGAGAAACTCAGGTAAAATGGCGTTGGAATGGTGTTACTCAACTTGCTTATACGAATCAGGCCACAGAAGTAGCAACTCAGGTTTGCACGAAGGTTTTGAGGTCATCCGTTAAGGGTGAGGCTACGATGACGGCACGTGGAAGAACTGTTAATTTACCAGGGGGCGCTCCTGGTTTTGGTGGAGAGGGCTTAGTGAATTACAGTTGCAATGCCAGCACTTTTACCTATCAGATGATGGCTGGTCCAATTCCGTTTGATTGGGTGTTTCACCGAGTACCGTAATTTATTTAGGTGAAACCTAAAGAGAGATCTAAAAATGGCGCACCCGGAGAGATTCGAACTCCCGACCAACTGGTTCGAAGCCAGCTACTCTATCCAACTGAGCTACGGGTGCGCATCAAGACCTACGAGAACTCTGGACTTTAGTGGGAGGCTGTCGGTTCGTCAACTGGGTCCGCAACTTAGGTTGAGACTCGGTTTGGGACTTTAAATGGGGGCATGCAGCTTCACCACATCTACAGTCGTGGCTTGAGGCCCGTTTTCACCGAGTGATTCACTGAAACGTACCTCGGTGCCCACATTGATCTGCTGCCAGGCGCCGTTGAGTACGCTGTTGACGTGAAAGTAGATTTCGCGGCCATCGGTGGTGGTCAGAAATCCGTAGCCATCCTGGGGGAAAAGTCGGCTGACGTGGGCATGGGGCGCTTGCACATGGGTCTTCACTTCCCGTCTGCGCTGATGCATGTAGGATTGAACTTGACGCTGAATGGCATCGAAAGCGTCTCGCAGCGCAACGTATACGTTTTCGTTTGAGTGGCTATCGCCATGATTGCCGTGCCCGACAGCGAGGTGTACCCCTGGGAGAGTCAGGTCGATAATCGCCTTAAAAAGATTGCCTTGGAGGTGTCGGCCGTTGGGTTCTTGCACAATGACTAAGCAGCTCTGGATGCGACCGGAGAAGCGAGCGAGTCTCTCGACTCTCTCTCGAATGGATGTTTTGACGGCTAGGCTAGCTGGGACGCCACGAAACACGATCTGTAGTGGAATATCCATAAAAGCTCCTTTTTTTTGGGCCGGTTGCTTTCGAGTTAAACCAGCCCTTAAGTAAGTTTAAAAAGGGCAATCGTTGTGCCAAGCGGTGCGAAAGAGTTTAGTCTGGGGTCGATTGGATGATCTTGATTAGTTGATCTCCGTAAAGTTCGACTTTTTTGGGCCCCATTCCTGCAATGTTGCTCATGTCTGATGCTCGTTTAGGTCGATCAGCTGCAATGTTCTCAAGCGTTTTATCGTGAAAAATGACAAAGGGCGGGACGCTCCGGCGTGCAGCTTCTTCCTTTCTAAATGCTTTGAGTTTTTGCAAAAGTCCTAGGTCGGCTGAAGTTGAAGTGTGGGAGGTTTTTGTCTTTGATTTCTTTTTACTACTGGACTCATTTTCGATGACTATGACATCCGCGTGCAGTTGGATTGGAATCTCGGCCTTCATCGCGCGAACGCCAGATGTCGTCAGTTGCAGGACGGGGTAGTCCAGTCCGGTGACTTGGAGGTAACTACATTCGATAAGTTGATCGACGAGTTTCTTGATCGAGTCGAGCGTCCAGTGCGATAGAAGCCCGTAGGTGCTTTGGTTTTGGAGCCCGGTCGATAAGAAGGTTTCAGCCTGACTTCCCTTGAGTAAGTCGCTGATGCGGTTTTTCCCGAAACGTCCATTGAGGCGTGCAACAGTGGCGAGCACCTGTCTGGATGATCTCGTCATCATCTCATCGGCGGCGATCCGTGGTTTGAGTTCGGGTCGGCACTGATCGCAAAGCCCGCAGCCCTTAAAGTCGCGTGCTTCAGGGTCACCAAAGTATCCTAGTATAAGTTGCTGTCTGCATTGGGTCGCGTAGGAGTAGCGAACAAGCTGCTTGAGAAGGGCTTCTTGATTTCGAATTCGCTCGTCATTGAGTTCCGAGGCTTCTTCTGCAGTTTTACGGATAAAGAAGTCTTGAGTTGCGACGTCAGCGTAGTTGAAGAGCAGCGTGCATCGTGCGGGTTTGCCATCTCGGCCCGCGCGCCCGGCTTCTTGATAGTAAGCCTCAACGCTTCCTGGGATATCAAAGTGCGCGACAAGCCTTACGTTGGCTTTGTCGATCCCCATTCCAAAGGCGTTTGTGGCAACAAGAACCCTTTTTTTACCAGAAAGAAAATCGTTTTGGACTTCCGTCCGCTCCTCGTCGCCTAGGCCCGCATGATAGAATCCGACATCTTGGGAGCGCAGCTCCTTGTGCACGAACTCGACGTTTTTTCGAGTAGCAGCATAGATCACGGCGCTGCCGTCTGCAGCCAGCGCCTCGGAGATCAGCTGGCGCATGTGGCGGATTTTCTCGGCTCGACCTGAGCACATCTTCACTTCAAAGGCGAGATTGGTGCGCCTAAATCCAGTGATCACTTGAGTGGGCTCTTGCATTTGCAATCGCTCGATGATGTCGAGCTGCACTTGGCGGGTCGCGGTCGCCGTGAGCGCTACGACTGGTAATCGAGAGCTGCTTCCGCTGGAAGAGAGCAGGTCTCTTAGACTACCTAGGCGGCGATAGTCGGGACGAAAATCATGTCCCCAATGCGAGATGCAGTGAGCTTCATCGATGGCGATCAGGGACAGTTTCGTTCGTCCCACGATTTCCATGAATCCGTCCGCCTGCATTCGCTCGGGCGCCATATAGAGCAGCTTGAGTTTTCCGGACTTCAAACGATCGGTTGCTCGGCGCCGTTCCGAGGTGGTCATGCCCGAATGATAGCTCTCCGCAGCGATCCCGCGTGCTTGAAGCTGGTCGACTTGATCCTTCATCAAGGCAATGAGCGGCGAAACAACGAGCGCAGTTCCTGGCATCAAAGCGGCCGGCAGTTGAAAGCAAAGACTTTTGCCGCCGCCTGTAGGCATAACTCCAAGCGCATCCCGACCCGATAGTACCGCGCGCACGAGATCCTCTTGTCCTGGCCGAAACCCCGAATGGCCGAACTGGCGCTGGATTTGGGAGATGAGGTCTTGCATTGACCTTCACGATTTTCAGATTGGAGCGGGTTTGGCTAGCCTAAATTGTTGTGTTTACGCAGGATGTTAGATGAAAGGGGTCGCATGGCGAGGGTATTGAAAGTTTTTGGATACTACGGGGTAAGTTTCGAATTGATGTGATTGACGCAGATCTCAGAACTTCTAATCATTTCGCAACTTACCCCGTGGTGTTGTTTTGACGAATAGATTGGGGAGCTGGTCCACAAAACAAGATGGAACATCCTGTAGAAAAAAGTTAGGAGTTCTCTGTGTTCCTCCTATCCTCTCCTTCCTCGCAAATCTCCACCCGTACAAAGGAGTTCTAGAATGGCAGGCGAAATTTATTCATACAGTGTCAAAGGTATCGATGGGACCCAGAAGCCCATGAGTTCCTTTCAAGGCAAGGCGATGCTCATTGTCAATGTCGCTAGCAAGTGCGGATTTACGCCGCAATACACGGGTCTCGAAGAGCTCTACAAAAAATTCAAAGATCGAGGGTTGGTGATTCTTGGCTTTCCCTGCAACCAATTTGGTGGTCAGGAACCAGGTAGCGAGTCGGAGATTCAGCAGTTTTGCGAACTCAACTTTGGCGTGAGTTTTCCGCTTTTTGCGAAAATCGACGTGAATGGCGAAAAGGCGGATCCGTTGTTTCAATATCTCAAGAAGGCTGAACCAGGGATTTTGGGCACCGAAGGCATCAAGTGGAACTTCACTAAGTTCTTAGTGAGTAAGGACGGAAAGGTCCTGAAACGATATGCTCCGACCGTAAAGCCCGATGAGCTAGATAAAGATATTCAAGCCGCTTTGAATTAGCTCGAAGCTGATTCGTAAGAGGCTGTTTGAGCGACTTGGCCGTCCGTTGAAGGATTGGCTTCGTTTGCGTCGGTCTTGATTTCGACAAAAACACTGATGATCGAGAGCGAGGCGATGACCATTCCGGTCATCCAAAGTTTCAGCATACGTACCTCAAATTCAGGTTGGTGGAACTAAATCAGGGCAAAAATTAACACTGCTTAATAAAGTTATCACGCAGTGCATTAAACAACGAGTGTTTTTTTCATTTGTAAGTTATTGAAATAATTAAACTAAAATTGATTGTTAAGAATGGTCGCAGCGGAGGAGTGCTTTTAATCTGGTTTTGCGGCCCTCTTTGCGACCTCCGTGATGCGCTTGGGGGGAGTCTGCGTAGTGCTGAGGCCCTGGGTAGGTCTTGGGTCATTGTGTTAGGGTGTTGCTATGCATGTCGCGATTACAGGGGCTTCGAGCGGAATTGGTGAGGCGCTAGCGCGAGAGTACGCGAAGGCGGGTGCGAAGGTGAGTTTGGTGGCGAGACGACGCGGCTTGCTCGAAGAACTTGCGCGCAATCTAAATACCGAGACGAGCATCCATGAAGTTGATCTCTCAAAACTTGAAACGGTGACGAGCTGGCTTGAGCCGGCGCAGGAAAGGCTTGGGCCGATCGATATATTGATAAATAACGCTGGTGTACAAATTGTTGCGAAGGTCGACCAATCAAACGCGGATCAGGGGGAGTTGTTGATGAAGCTCAACCTGCTGGCTCCTATGCGGATCACGCGCGAGCTCCTGCCCGCGATGCTCAAGCGTGGCTCCGGCACTATCGTGAACATGTCCTCGATGGCGGCGTTCTCGCTCAATCCGGGCATGTGGTACTACAATGCGTCAAAGGCGGGGTTGGCGGCGGCCTCGGAGAGTTTGCAGATGGAGCTTAAGGGTACGGGAGTGCATGTTTTGACCGTCTATCCAGGCCCCGTGAAGACGCCGATGGGTGAGGCGTCGTTTGAGATTCATGGGATGAAGCCTGGGCAGGTGCCCACAGGTGACACGGAGACGTTGGCGAGGTTGGTACGCTGCGGAGTGGATCGTCGCAAGAAGCATCTTGTGTATCCCGCGATTTATGGCGCTGGGCTTTGGTTTCCGGGCGTCGCCAAATATGTAGCCGCTCGAGTGAGGCCGGAGTTCTTAAGGAGATAGGTTTTCCTAATTTGACTTGCTGCGTTAAATACGTTACCGCAGCGCCTATGATTTTGAATTTCAAGATGTTGTGGTCCGTTCGAGTGCAGGTCCTTGTCGTGGCAGTGCTTGCATCGAGTTCCTTGGTTGTGACTCCGACCGACGCTCAAGCTGAGGAGACGGGGATTCGGGTGCAATTTGCTGAATCCGGAAAGCCGGTCGAAACTCTCGATCTCCTCGCTTCGGAGTATTCAAATGAAGACGGATCGCGTGAAGTGGTGCTCAAGCCTGCGGATTCGGATTCGGATTCGGATTCAAAGAATCCAGCAAAGCCAGCTGCTCAAGCCCTGGAGATTCCGACCCTGATCATTAGCCTCGACATGGGTGCTACTTGGATTTC
>CAZGCK010000016.1:32047-43283 GCA_964524175.1 uncultured Bacteriovoracaceae bacterium
AGGCGGTTCGACGTTTAGTCTTACCCCTCAGGATCCTTCGACCACATTTCGGATCTACCTCAGTTGGTTGATCAATAAGAATCACAGCCTTCGACTTCTTTTTGCCCCATTGGATCGCACTGCCGAGATCACTTCGACCACGGATCTTGCTTTCAATGGACTGAGCTTCTTAGCTGGGCAGCCCATCGATGCGAGGTACAAGTTCAATTCCTATCGCCTCTCCTATATTTATCAATTTGATCCGATAGGCGATCTAGTATTTAGAGTAGGGTTTTCGGCGAAAATCAGAGATGCGCAGATCGCCCTTCGACAAGGCAATCTTGCAACTGCTTCGACCGATCTGGGATTCGTGCCACTGCTTCACCTGGGTGCGCGCTATTCATTCCTAAAACACTGGTTCGCTGACCTTGAGCTAGAAGGGTTGGCTGCACCAGGGGCGCCAGGTCGGGCATTCGATGGAGCAGCTCTTCTTGGCTACCAAATGCCGGACTATTCAATAGCGCTCGGCTATCGATTCATTGAGGGTGGCGCGGATGTCGCTCAAGTTTATAACTTTGCGTTCATTAACACGCTGTTTGGAAGAATAGCTGTTAACTTTTAGTGGCGCGGCCGTGAGCGGGGTTGCGATGACCCAGCTGCAGAACTGGCTATCTTAGATCTCGGCCTTGTTGATCGCGTCGATCAGCAAATTCGGCGTTACTTTGGCTTCGTCGAAAGTCACGACCGCATGGTGACCCTTTTTGAACTCGATGGATTTAACCCCGTCGATTTTCTTTAACGTTGTTTTGATTTTTCCTTCGCAGCTACGGCACATCATCCCTTTTACGAGGAAGGTCGCTTTGCCGGGGGTAGAGTTCTCTAAGGTAAGAGAAGGTTTAGCGCTCGAAGGTTCGGCGGACTTATCGTCACCTTCGTCACAGTTAGCCGAAGATGAAGGTCCAGTAAACGCAAGGAAAGTGAACGCCAACAATGCAATCGAGTAAGTGTTTTTCATGTTTCACAGTTTATCCGAATTGTGAGGACGAGTCCTGGATATTTTTAGTGGCAGTGTGATCGAGAAAAGGCGGCAGCCTTCACGTTCTTGGGTAATTACCTCATGGGTAATTACGAGCCGAGGCGCGGTTTACTTCACTATGACGTTTCTAAATGCCTCTTCAAACCCGATCCATACTTGGATCTCCGCCTCCGTGAGTCCATGCTCGCGTAAGGTTTCTTCGAGAATTCTCAGTCTACGGTCGAAGTGGCCGGCGAGAATGGGTGGGAGTTCTAGGTGTGCGGCGGACGGACTCTTGCCGGCATAGCTGGACACGGCGTCCATCGCTCTTAGGACGAAGCGCAGCTGCTGCTCGGCGATGTGAGCGAGGTCTTTGCCGTCGAAGAAAAAGCCGACCATTACGTCCCGAGACATACGAGCGTAAAAGTCCCTGAGCAGAGACGCGAGCGCGGCTTCGCCTAGGCGAGCATAAATTTTCTGAAGTCCTGCCTTATCGACAGCGGCCAAATCGGACGATCAGCCGAAGTCGCGGTCCATGACGGTTTTGCGGCCGTCGTGGCGGGCGGTTTCGATGGCTTGGTCGCAGAGCTGGCGGATGCGGTTCGAAAGCGCCTCCATCACAGCGGCTGAGGTGTTCATGCTCGACTTGGCGCGAATGTAATTTTTAACTTTCGAAGCGACGACGAGGACTTCTCCGCCTTCTTCGGTGCCAGAGGCATTGGAGTGAGCGGATGATTCAGTGTTTGGATTCTGCATTATGATTCTCTCCGTTAAATAGGGTTAAAGAATGTAAGGGTGAGTCGGGGCGGAGATCAGCCTGCGCCTAAGAGCTCGACCTCGAAAACGAGAGTCGCGTTGGGTGGGATCACTCCTCCAGCGCCTGCAGCGCCGTAGCCCATCGAAGGCGGGATCGTGAGTTTGCGCTTACCGCCGACCTTCATGCCGACAACGCCTTTGTCCCAGCCCGGAATGACTTGACCGGCGCCTAGTTGAAACTTGAAAGGTTGCCCGCGGTCGATAGATGAATCGAACTTTTTTCCATCCGTCAGCCAGCCCGTATAGTGAACGCTCACGGGTTGTCCCGCTTTAGCTTCGGCGCCTGTACCGGGTTTGAGTTCTTCAATCTTGAGTTCAGTCACAGCCGCACCTCCCGCGTTACTCGTAGCAGTTGTCGATTCTTTTTTCGTGCAGCCATCTGCGGCCAGCACGAACAGGGTTGCGAAACCCATGAGAACGCTAACGCTGAGTGCAAAGATGGGCTGTTTACGTGTAAATTTCATAATTGCGTCTCTCCTTGTTGCCTCACAAACATGGCATAGGTTTTAGGGATACTCTAGATTTGATTTCCAAAGTGCAGCGGCGCTGCGTTATTTGGACGGAGAAAAAAGCTGCGCCGCGAGCTGAGAGATCCACTCAGGTGACACTCCCCGAAGGTCCGGGATGTGATGATGCGCATGCGAAGTGTCTTGCTTAAAGTGATTGGTTCCGGTGATCGCAACGACCCAAGCGCCAGCCGCGCGCGCGGAAGCAATGCCGGGCTGCGAGTCTTCAAAGATCAATGTGTTTGGCGCTTGGCGCGAAAGCATTTTGAGCGCCTTGAGATATCCGTCAGGAGCGGGCTTGCTGTTGGGGTAGTCTTCGGCGCCGAGAATGACTTTGAACTGATGGCGAATCTTGAGCTTGTCGAGCGCCCAAAGGATTTCTTGCCGATTTGAGCCTGAAACCAGGGCTAACTCGTAGTGTCCCGCAAGCGCGTTCACAGCCGCTGCGCCGCCCGGCACGATGCCGAGATGAACTTCAAGGCTGTCGCGATACGCTTGCATCATTTCTTCACCCGCCTCATTGGCCGAGACCGGGAGCTTGTATTTTTTAAATAAAAAGTCAAAGGCACTCGCCCAGGTTCGGCCGGTAATGTAGGCGGCATCTGTAGCGTCGATCTTAAGTCCCCAGTTCTCAAAGCACATGTGGATCGCTTTAGCAGCGGCGGGTTCTGTGTCTACGAGGGTGCCGTCGAGGTCGAAGAGGATCGTGTCGATGTGCTGCATTGGGTTGATCGTAAATGGGGCTAGGGGAGAGGTGCAAGTTCGAAAAGGGGTTGGCAGACCTGGAAGTTTCAAATAGGCGGCTCTTAAGGATGGAAAGGCTCTAAATCGCAATCCCTAGATTGATCTCCAGAATGGGCGATGCGACGTAGGTGGGGTCAATGTAGTCTTTGGAGGTGATTGAAGCGTTGGGGCGAAGATAGCGCTCTTGATAGGTCTCCATGCCTGCGCCGATATCCAAGTTGAAGCCAGATTGCCACACCCATTGATATCCCAAGAGCAGCTGAACAATGGGTCCATTCACTTCGTATTTTACACGGAAATCTAGGTCTCGGTTCACACTGAGGGGCGTTCTTCGAGATCCGTAGAAAAGCGCCGGCCTTAAAAACGCTCCGCCATCCAGCGCTGTGCCGGAGAGACTGATGGTAGCTCGAAGACCCACTTCGTAACCTGATTCTGTAAAGAAAGAGGGTATCATGTGGTGTTCGATGGCAGTGAGTTTGGGCCCTAAGGTCAAGAACGAAGCGACCTTAAAATCAACTGCTAAGTTGTAGCGTCCCACTAGGTCGCCCAACGGGCTAGTCTGAAAATTAATGAATCTGGAACGTAGCGAAGCCGTTGGATAGTAGGCTTGGCTCGATAGGGATTTGCCGTTTTCATCTACGGTGGGGTCAACGTTTGCCTGAGTTTGAGCACTGAAGACCAGAAGGGTCGCCGCCACAATAAGAGTCGATTTTTTCATTGAAAATCTCGCTACCACGGTAACAATTGCAAGTGAAGGGCGTAGTTGTAGCCGCGTTAATCATTTGAATTCTATAGCGGAAATCCGGCGATTGCCCGTGCTCGTTGCGCTCGTGTAATCGTCCCTGTCTCCATAGAAGACGATCGAGTTTCCGGAAGAGAACATGAGAGCCACGGGGGGATGAGAACAGACTCCGTCGAGAGTGCCGCTTCCGATGCTTGCCGGGAATCCCGCTGTTCCGCTGAAGTTGTAGCAGTAGTTGCCCGTGTTCGTGACGGTCAGCCAGCCGTTGTCTTTATGCCAGCGCGCCACTTGTGTGACCCGCACGCCAAAAGACTCCTGATAGACAGAGCCCGAGATCGAAGAGCTGGTCTGATCGGTATAGATCTTGTTGAGCGCATATCCCGCGTTGTTGTTGCCGTTGCCAAAGACTGTGAGGGCTTGAGGGTGCGGCGTGGTGTAGTAGGCTTCGGGAGTGCCGGGGATCACGGCAGCTGCGCCCCAGCCAGTCGAAGGATCATAGGTTGCCGAGATGAGCGCGGTTGTCTTAGGAGATGAAGAGGGCGTGAGTCCCACCCAGACGGCGAGGTATCTGCCACTTCCCACGTAAGTGATACCTGGGCGTGCGCCAGGGAGAGGTGCGGTTCCGCCCGTAGGAGAGGGCGACATGTAAGTAGAGGTGGTCGCCCCATCGATCGCAACGGGCGTGCTCCACGCGGCATTCGAGAAAAGCGATGCATAAGTGCGGTAGTTGGTCCCGTCTGTTTGGTAGAAAACAGCCATGATTTTGCCTGCACCGTCGGTGGCGGTGTCATGGCCTGCCATGAGGTCAGTGCTCACTGTGGCCATCGGGGCAGCGGTGAAGTCGATCGCGCTCTGGTCGGTCGCGTCCACGCAACGGGACCTGAGCGCGCTGGTGGCGTTGAGCTCGTAGGTCACGCACACGTACTTGCTGCCGTCAAAAATCGCGGTAAATGGTGACTGTGGAGTAATGATGTTGGCTGCTGCATCAGCCGCGCCCGACATCGACACCGCAGCGGGATCGATGCCGTTGGTGCCTGCGGATTCCCAGCTGGAGTAATAGACTTGGCCGGCGCCACTATCATTCACGAAGAACACGTAACCACGCCCGATCTTGTCAAAGAGGCTCTTGGCGCGAGGGGCGATTTGATCAGCGGTAGAGTCATAGTCCGCATGCGAGAGGACCGGCATCGTCGTAGCCACGGAAAAAGGCTGCCAAGCCGCTCCCGTGAACAAGGAACTGGCAGCTCGACCTGTCACGGTCGCGTTGATGAAGTTAGCCATGAACATGCCACCGGGTCCTGCGGCAACTGAGCAATATCCGATGTCGTTGGTGGTGTCCGAAGCGATCACTCCAAAGAGCGGACCCAGCGCCGCCCCTCCTGTTCCATCGATGTACTGGCGAGCAAAGCCTTTGTGAAAAGTTTGCGCCGGATCGTGCCATGTTGCCACGAGCTGAGCGGTGCTACCGTACTTCGCGACATCCCACGAGTTCA
Organism: uncultured Bacteriovoracaceae bacterium; assembly: GCA_964524175.1. Lineage (GTDB taxonomy): Bacteria > Bdellovibrionota > UBA1018 > UBA1018 > UBA1018 > CAZGCK01. The sequence continues at coordinate 37,343 of CAZGCK010000016.1, forward strand.
CCAGATTAGAAGTCGTGTAGGAGGTTTTTGGAAAAAGCAGCTCGTCAGCGAATGCGGGAGTACGCCATGTTTTTCCGCGGACTCCGTCCCCGAGCGGGCTTGGGCTGATGATATCCAAGCTCGCGGCGCATCCGGAGCCCAGAGCAGCACAGGTTGCGATAAGGATCGATTGATGAAGCTTTTTGTTCATAGTCTAAACTCCATCGAATAGAGCCTGAGTCTCGAAGCGTTTGCTCCACTGGGGCCGGCCGGGGCAGGATACACGATCACTGCCTCGCCCGAAGGGAACACGACTCCTTGCGGTTTGATGTTTGAACAATGGTGGCGGCCCGTGAGTGGAAGGGTAAGCGTGTTAGTGTCGGCAAGGCAAACTGAGTTGGGGATGAGAAAAGGCGTATTCCAGGATCCCGATGTGTACTGCCACACTTTGATTCCGAAGTTGCGCAAAGACACTGTAGAAGAGTCGTTTACGGGAACCACGACATGCCCCATGAGGACCGCGTGGCCGTTTCCGTCGGCGACTAGATTGAGATCGTTGGCATAGCGAAATGCTTCATCAGCGTTTGATGGGATCGTCATCGACCCAAGTTCAAGCGTGTCGGCTACCGCGTCCCAGCCCGCGCCGATTGTGTAGCCACGAATGTAGATTCCCGATTTCATATTGAGCAGGTCGTTGACGGCAAATGCTACCAGGAATCGGCCATTGCCGACGTAAGCGACGCCTGGTGTGTAATAGTCGATGCCGCCAGTGGGCATGACCGCGTCTGCCTCGCTGCCTCGCGAATCTTGATGGTGAGTCGTCGAGTAGGGCGCGAAGAGCGCCTCGTCGTCAACTTGGGTAGGACCGATCCAGTTGCCATCTGCGCCTCGAACCGAGGCGAAAATCCGCGTATCGTAGTGGCGCAGCAAGGGTGCGAAAACCGTCGAAACTCCCGAGGGTGGGTCAGGAAAGTCAGTCACAGTCTGGATGTAGACCGTGAGTATGTTGCCCAACCCGTCTGTCGCTGAAGCAAATGATTTGACGTCGCCGGTGCTGACAGTTTGCGGGTTTTGGAAGTCATTGTCGAGGGACCACGAGGCGTGAAGGGTTTTGTTGGCGCTTGCGTGGACTTCTAGGGGGGAGGGGTCGTCGGGGCCAAGGCTGCCTGGTCGGCTCTGTGCCAGCAGAACATGGCGCCCGAATGAGAGAGGATGCAGCTGTGGTTGGCTCCTGAGGCGAGAGCTTGGGCAGTGATGTTGGCGGGAGTGGAGATGGTGGTGAGCGGCGTGCTAGCGCCTCCGGTGGCTCCTGTGCCGATTTGGCCTACGGTATTGTCTCCCAGGCACTGGACGACACCCGTATTCAGTAAGATGCAAGTGTGGCTAAGTCCTGGTGCTACAGACGTGACGTTAGGTTGATCAGCCACCGCGAGCGGGACGGCTGTGGCAATTATTGAAGTAACGCCACCTGCGCCGATTTGGCCGCTGGAGTTGTCGCCCCAGCATTGCACGCCTGAGACGACGCCAGTGGCGGTGGTAGACGCGACGATGCAGGTGGTGTTGCCATTAGGACCAATCGCAATATCCTCGGCGGAAGTTCCTGCAACCAGGGTAACCAGTCGGGCAGTATCTCGCGAAACATTGCCGTTATCCCCGATTTGACCGCTGTCCCCTCGTCCCCAGCAATGGACTCGATCTTGATTGGTGAGCACGCAGGTGTGGTCGGCTCCTGCGACAACCTTAACGGGTTTCTCTCCTGCGGCGAGCGCGGCAAACTCTACCGGATAAGTGGTGGAAGGGGCAGTCAGACCAGTAAGCGCAGCAATTAAGATGTCGGGATCTCCAAGTCTCGAGTTAGTTGCGTCCGTATTGACGTTGTCACCCCAGCAGTAGACCGTATTGACCGTGGCAGAAGTCGTGACGATCGCGCAGGTGTGCAGCGATCCAGCCGCGACGGAAATCACGTTGGAGAGAGAGATAGGAGCGGGGAGCGGAATATTGGGTTGCGTGCTTCCAGTGCCGATCTGGCCATCGCTGTTGTTTCCCCAGCAAAACGCTGTTCCGCTATTGACGGCGCAAGTGTGTGTGTTGCTGCCCGAGATTTGACTGACGTTCGATGAATTGACCATGACGATGTTCGTGGGGTAATCAACGTCGGTTCCGATGGTTCCTGTAGTACCCACAGCGCCCTGGCTATTTTCTCCCCAGCATTTCGTGCCCTGAGTGCCGGTCACGCAGCTGACCGATCCCCCTAACCAAATCTGCGTGCTGTATAAGATATCGTCGCTCACCCAGAGCGGTGTGACGCCCAGTCCGTCTGTTTCGGTCTTGAGCTGAGAGACGCCCGGACCGAGCCGGGTCGAGTCAGTGAATGCGTCCCAACCTGAGCCCGCGGTGTAACGAAGAATCTGTCCGGTGTTGGTTGCAACCGCGTCGCTATCTACGGTCGCATCCGCGTAGGCGTAAAACGCATGCCCCGAATCGTCCCAGGCAACGCCTGTGACAAAGCCATTGGTGTCGTGAGTGCCGGTGGGGCCGGTCGTCCCCATGGCGGAGAACGAGCCCCAAGTTGAGGTGCCACTCAGGCCCGCGCTGCGAGGCGTGCCTCCCAAGGTGCCGTCGTCGGAGAAGACTGAGAGCACGGAGCCGCTTCTGTTGACTGCGGCAGCTACGTTGGTGAAGTCAACGGCTGAGGAGAGTGGGCTCAGAAACGAGCTCTGCGGTCCAAACGGTGTCCAGCCTCCGCCGCCTTGAGAGCGCGGAAAGTAGCCGCGGCCGAGGGGGCGAAATCGATTGCCATCAAACAAAGTCGAAACCATCACCGCCTGGCTTGAGTTAGCGCTCAATCTAAAATCAGCGAAGCTTTGGGAGATATCGGTGACGAGGTCGCCAACCACTTCAGCGGTGTGATCGCTGGTAGGGAAGATCTCGAGCGAATCAAAAAAGCTATCGAGGGAAGAGTCTCTCAAGCCCCCCAGATCCATCGCGTTAGGTCCGTACCAGGTGTAGGTCGTGGCTATGTTGGTGCGCGTCGAGTTGCGAAGGGTAAAGTCAATGGGTTCGCGACACGCGCTGAGCGCGCCCGCGAAAGCGACAGTCAAAATCAAAGACTTTAGAAGTCTCCCGGTTGAATTCATCCCTCTCCCTAATGCTTTAAGGATAAGATTTCTGATTAATTTAATCAACTATTTAAAGAATGAATTGCGGTACCTAGCTTGACTCATTGAGTCAATTCTATTTGAAATCAGTCTTCACGTTGTCTTTTTTGTTAAAATACCAATAATAACAAATATTTAAATGATTCAAAAATGGACTTCTTTCGAGTCTAGGAAGTCCTCTAGGGCCTTCCTGTGCGCGACTTGATGCTACTCTATGGACCCTTCATGAACCGGCATGAACCGGCTCAGGGGGTGTTTCTAGAATATCAGCTTAAGCCTTGGTTTTTGGGGGCCGGGCGGTCGCCGTCGTCTTGAGTTGAGCGAGGATATCTCTGAGCAGATTAAGAAACGCCGCGCGATTAAGTTCGTCGACTCGCACAAACTTGATGCCCATATAGCGGACCACGTTGCCGCTGTTGGGGTGCAGATCTTCAGTGACGCGACAAACGAGGCCTTCGACGCGGATCTGCATCGGAAACCATCCACGAGGCTCAAGCGACATGTGAAGACGGTCACCCGGGGCGATCGCCATCGTGGTTTGATTCTCGGTGAACAGGCAAATCCCGTTGGGGCTGAGATTGCCGACATCAAATACCCACGGCATCGTGGGGCCTTTTTGAGTTGGATCGGGTGATGCTTCGGCCAAGATTCGTTCTGGCGGCAACACCAGCGCGCGCAGCGGAAACGTTTGAATCTCTGCAGTTGAGGGAATCCTGGGGTATTTTCGCAGATACTCGGTAGGGTAGATGCCGTTTTTTTCGATATGGGCCGATAGCCTTTGGTGGTCATCGGTAGATAGCGCGAAACGAAGCGCCATGTGCTCGCCTGAAATGGTGCGCTCTCGCATCAGATAGCCGCGCGTCTTGATGAGGAGGTCAGGCTTGGCAGGAATTCGTAGCGAGATCTGCGCCTCTTTGCCAAAATGCTCGTGTGGGCTCAGCGGGCTCCATGTAAGCCCGGAAACTCCAAAAACAGAAATGTTCTGATGGATGAACTCGAGCGATTGGCCTGCAACGAGGACGATGAGGTGTCCTTTGACGAACATGTACTCATTCTAGCTTACTTTTTACAGCCGTTCTACTTTGGAGGTTTAAAAAATCTCATGACCTCGGGAAAAATCTCGAACACCCCGGTAGGGCGCTGCGAGTTCAGCGCAACCCATTGTTTTCCGGCCCGCCCCACCTTGATGGCAGTCAGCTTTCCCGAGGAGTCCGTCAATTTGATCTCTGCCACAAGGTGGGCATTTATTGCCTGCCTGCCCTTTTCGGCCTCGCTTGCGTCGTCGATGAAGCGCGATACCCGGGCATGAGCGACTCCCTCGATCCAAGCCTGTATGTTTTTGCGAAGAAGTTTGTGAGAGCGATCTGTCCACTTGGCTCCTTCACGTTGCGCGTAAAAGGGTGAGTTGCCTTTAAGCTCGATGACCTCGATCTCGTCGGCTCCGACTCCTCCCGCCAGCAGGCGATTGCGCAGAACGCTGAGATGAGTGAGGTGCTCGAGCATCTGCAGGGTAGCGCCGTTCACTAAGAAAGGCGGCTGTCCCGGGACCCAGGCGTAGGCGTCTCCGGTGCCCCGCTTTGGAGTGCCAATTCTCACCTCAAACCCTTGAGTTGAATCGGTGGACTGCCACTGCAAAGCGAATCGGGGAGTGGCGAGCCCTAATGATTCGAGTGGTCCCTGCACTTGGATTTGCGAGGGTTGTAAGGTCTTGAGCGTGTCAAGCAGGTGGACCACAAATCCAGAGTCGGCGTGGCGGTCGAGCAGAGGAGTGCTGCTACCAAGATCATCGATCTCCCACTCGGCGCCGTTATTTCTGAGATGCGCTGACCAGCGATCGCCGGTTTCGGGATCGGCCTTGACGATCAGGAGGTCGGAGATCGTTTGAGTGCGGAAAGCAAATAGCGGTTGGCCCGGCTGCAGTGCGACTGAGCTATGCCCACCTGTTTGGGTGGCTGCGCTGGGCGGAGCAGCCTTCTGGGTGCAAGCAGGAAGGCATGCGATAAGGCACAGGGTGAAGAGAAATCGTGACGCAGTTCGCATGGTTGACATAGTAGGAAGCCCTCGTTACGGTTGCAAGTGAAAGCGAGCAAAGCATCATGTCGATATGGACATTGATTACCAGCGGTGGATTCGTAATGTACCCTTTGCTGTTGTGCTCGCTTGCGGTTTGGGGCGTGATCTTCGAGCGTCTCTGGAGTTATCGCAAGTTAGGCGAGCACCTGCGCGCGTTTCATCATGAGGCGAGTCACGCGCTGCTTCGAGGAGACAGAGCTTCGTTGGTCAGTCTTTGTCATCGGTTTCCGGGATTACCCACGGCGCGGCTCATGCTGACTGCGATGGAGCGCCTTGCATCCAATGACAATCGACTCAAAGCGCGTTGGCTTGAAGCAGTTGAACGTCAGCGCCAGCTTTTGAATCAGGAGTTGAGGCAAAATCTCTGGATCTTGGGAACGATCGGTAGCTCCGCGCCCTTCATTGGATTGTTCGGCACCGTGGTTGGGATCTTGCGTTCGTTTCAAGAAATGTCCAAGACGGGTGCCGGCGGCTTCAACGTGGTGGCGGCTGGGATTTCCGAGGCGCTTATCGCAACTGCCGCAGGCATCGTCGTCGCTGTGGTCGCGGTCATGGCCTACAACGCATTTCAGACAAGGCTCAATGGCTTGGTGTTGACGATCCGGCTTCATGCCGAAGAGTTGGCCGAGATGTTAGGCGGAGCGGATGGCACTTAGGACGCTAGGTGGCGGCGGTGAGGGGAGCGATGTCGACGGCGCGATCGTCGCCGAGATCAACATCACGCCATTGAC
>CAZGCK010000016.1:43293-46215 GCA_964524175.1 uncultured Bacteriovoracaceae bacterium
TCTTGATACTCATCAATATGCACATATTTCCACATTGACTGATATTTTTCTCGTGCTCCTGATTATCTTTATGGTGTCGAGCTCGGTCATGACCCAGATGGGTGTCAATGTTAGTTTGCCGCAGGCCTCGCAGGCAACCGCGCAGACGCAGGCCGAGGGTGTGATCGTGACATTGCTGCCGGACGGCGGCCTACAAGTCAACGAACGCGCCATCCCCACCGGGGATTATGAGGCTTTTGAGCGCGCAGTGAGCGAGGCGCTCAGCAAGGCTTCTGGCAAGCTCGTCATCCTTGAGGGTGATCGGCAGGCTTTCTTAGGATCTGCGATCGAAGTGATGGACCACGCGCGCAAGGCTGGGGCTGAGCAATTCGCGATCGCGACTTCGCCGAAGTAAGGGTGCATCGATCCCTTCGTCCGGCATGTTCCATTCGATGATGGGCGGAGCAGAGTAGTCTTAGATTTTTCAGCCCGTCTTTAACTCCCTGACCCTATCAGTATTCGAAACAATTACCTGACACTAGGCCTCTTCTTGCGGCCAAAATTTGCGGACTTCTAGGCGCTGTCTAATGTTTAGACAATATAAACATCATATATTTAAAAAATCATAGTAATTTAGTCTTCTTTGTTCTAATACATGCTTGGCTTGGCCAGGGGCTGGCAAAGGAAAAGCAAAGTCATGCAATATGGACTTCGTCGAGTAGTCGTCGTGATCGGAATTGGACTCAGTGTTTCGGCGTGCGTGCGCAAGGTTACCCATGCTCCGCCGGCGAGCAATCTGCCGATGAATCTTGCGTCTGACGATTCGCGCGGCGGCACGTCGGGGTCGAATCCTCAAGGACAGACGGGCCACTCAGGCACTGGTGCGACCACAAATCAAGTTCCACACTCTGATACCGACCAGGCCCCTGCTCTTGTGCGCAATCAATCCCTTCCGGTTCCTGCCGAGCTCGCTTCAGCTGGGTTTGTCGATCTCAGCGCGATTGAGCCGAGTATCTCCACCGAAATGCGGTATGCGGGCTCTTACAACTTCATGGGTCGTCCAGCGGCTGGGTATGGAGTAGCGCGCTGCCTGCTCAAGCAGAAAGTGGCCGAGGCCCTTCAAGAAGTCGCCCGCGATCTCAAGAAGGACGCAGCGACTCACTTTCTTAAAGTCTATGATTGTTACAGGCCCGATCGTGCGGTGAAGGATTTCGCGGCGTGGTCCGTGACTTCGGTTCCAGAAGATGAGGGGACCCAAAAGGAGTTCTATCCGCGCACGCCCAAGAGCGAGCTTTTTGCCAAAGGCTACATCGCAGACTCATCCACTCATAGCTCAGGTTGTACCGTCGATCTCACGATTGCCTCGGGATCGATGCCGATTCCTGCTGAGATTCCTGTCTCCAAAGACTGCGCATCAGGAGATCGCAATCGCGACAACGGCCTCGACATGGGCACCAACTTTGATTGCTTCGATTTGGCGTCCCACTTTGCGCCACCTACCGGAGTGACTCTCTCGATTCAGCAGAAACAGAACCGAGAGACGCTTCGCAAGGTCATGATGGCGCATGGGTTTGAGCCCTTCGAGAAGGAGTGGTGGCACTTCTATTTGAAGGGCTGCGATGGATCTCAGCGATTGGACGTTGCGATCGAGTGATGGAGTAGTTCGATCATGCGCATGAAGAATTCAAAGATCCAGTGTTTCAGAAAGTCGGCCCTCATCATGGGGGTCCATCGGCACAGGCTGGCTGGTGGGATGATCTTAAGGATGTCGTATACCGCCCAATCGAAAATCGTTCAGGCGACGAATTGATTCAGCAGTTCGGAAGCGCATGCGATTCAAAAGGGACGTGGACCACTAAAGCCCTCGCCCAAACAAGTCAGCTGCACGCAGTGCTCGATTCTTTAAAGGACAAAGTAGCATGCAAGCCATTTTAGACACAGCTCACAAGAATCAAGGGTCTTAGCACTGACGTCGGTAATTACCTCCAAGACAAGCAGTTTCAAAAATACCTGGGTCTCAAATCCCAACTCAGTGATGTCGCATCGGTGCTTAACGGGATGCCCTCGGGCAACGGAACTGAGTTTGATGAAGTTCGGTCTAGAGCTTTTCTTGGCGTATTCGAAAAACAGTACCAGTTGGTTGACCAGAGCCTCGCAAGTTCAACCGCCCAGCGCGATCTAGACAGTAACGCAAGCTACAGATCCAGAGCAGTCGACATGGTCGACACCGTGCAAAGCATGCTGTCGGATATGTCGGCTCTTCAAGAATGTTTGGTTCAGTCTCCTAGGGCCGCGCTGCAGATTGCAGTGCAGATGATGGCTGTCTCTGAGCAGTCTCAGACGCCTGAGGAGCACTTAGCAGTGTCCGGTATCGCCCAACTGATGGAGATTGCGATCTCTTTCATGGGGGATGCGCAAGTGATCGAGCGAAGCAAATTTAAAAGCGACAAGACTAAGATGGTGCCTGGATTGATTTGTGCGCTTGAGGCGATGACCGAAGTTTATTGCAAGGCCCAAGATTCACGTGAGCAGTTTAAGTTCCAGTCCGAAGCATACAAAATCATGCAGAACGGGAAAGCTTCGGTAGAGCCGATTTGGCGAGGGATGCACATCTTGACCCGCGAGCTTCCATCGATCGCGAAGTTTCTTTGGGAAGTCCGTTTCGGTGGTCCTTTGACTGATGATGACGATGCCGATCGCCAGAACAAAGTGTGGGGTAAGTCGGTGTCTCTCGACAATACTTACCGAAGTGTTAGCGCAAGTTTGTACAAATTTAAGATGCTCTACGACAAAGTGCCTAAAGGCGGGGTGGATACCTCTGATCAGCAGCGCGCCTTTCTTAATAATGCGCTCAAGCAAACTGCCGGGCGGCTATCATCTGATCAATCCTATGCCATGATGATGGGGTCAGAGCCTCGGGTCATGGCTTGTCGTCTGACCCTT
>CAZGCK010000016.1:46273-47096 GCA_964524175.1 uncultured Bacteriovoracaceae bacterium
GATCTAGACAATTACATCATGAAGAATGATCTTTTGAGTCAGACGACCTTTGAGGAGTTGATGGCTAACTTTGAGAGAATCTCAGCCATTGCCCGCGATGTTGTGGCTCAAGAGTTCGCACAGTTTGTCACGATTGATCCTGCTCGGTTGTTAGTCGGAGCCTTTGAGCCCTCCGCCGATCGGGTCGCGCCGTTTGAGGCTTTTCAGGATATTGATGCCTTTTTGAAGAGCTTGGGCGAGATGGTTGAAGAGCATCCAGGCGTCATTGAAAATCCGCTTTTGATCGATATGATCGGTGACACTCGCGCGATGATTCGGGATGTGCTCGGCGAAATTCTGAACTTGAAGCGGGGACTTCAGTCCACTCCTTCCCAAGTGGTAATGCCTGCGCTTCGGGCAAATTCGCCGGCGATAGATCCACTTGATGAGGCTCTGCATAAAATAAAAATCGGTACATCGACCTCTACTTTGAGTCAGGACAAGCTTTCGAAAGAAATAGGATACTCTAGTGATGAACAGTATCGAAAAATCGTAGCAAAGATTTTTTTGAGGTTTCAGCTTCGCCTAGGTATTCAGTTCGTTACGGATCGTGTTAAGTTTTTTGTCGAAGCGGACTTGCAACGCCGGTTGCGCATGGGCCAGTTCCCTAGGGATACGGCCGGCATTCTGATTGCTTTAGGTGGATCGATCAGCGAGCAGTTGCTCACTCAGCCTGCGAACCTCGATACAATTAAGCGCGATATTGATCTGGGTCAGACGGTCGCCTACAGAAATCTTCAAAACTTTCTGAACTACTATCGGGGCAATATCACGTCTGATCCGA
>CAZGCK010000017.1:0-476 GCA_964524175.1 uncultured Bacteriovoracaceae bacterium
CCCGGATCCGAAAGCAACTCGATGAGCACTTGAATCAGGTCCTCAGCGGTGACGATCCCCACGGGCTTGCCCGCGTTGTAGACAAGAAGAGAAGACACTTTCTCTAGGACCATTCTTTCGGCGACGAGACGAAGGTCGGTGCTTTGGTCCACCGATTTTACTGGCCAACTCATATAGTCTCGGACTCGGCTGTCTTGGTCGAACTCGATGCTTTCGTCCGCAACGATGCGTCCTGCGGGTCTCTTGATCTGAGAGATCATGGATCGCTGAACATCTCGGTCTGAGAGCATGCCGATGAACTCGCCTGTTTCATTAGTGACAGGGAGATGACGGACCTTCTTTGTCTGCATGCGTTTGTAGGCGGTTTCCATCTTCTCATTCCATCCGATCGTGATCAGGTGGGTGCTCATATTCTCATTGACGCTTTTGTTGCTCATAAAGGTCTCCTTTTTCGAGATTAGCTAACGCAAGCTGGA
>CAZGCK010000017.1:486-23267 GCA_964524175.1 uncultured Bacteriovoracaceae bacterium
GCCACCCTGGGCTGCACGTAGATGAGTTACCAAGCGAGTTGCGTGGTTTGCTCCGGACAAATTGTCCCTCAGTCGGACAAATTCGTCTCAACGGGTTTTCTAGTTGGGTTGCGAGCTTTGAGGCAAATATTTGACGGCATGTGGGACAAGAATGACGAAAGTCGAGACAATAAGTCTCAGAATGCGAAGACTGAGGCTGATCCGCATTTGATTCTCTGCGGACAGAAAACTACGCAGTTACAGGGAGATTGCTGACTCTGTCTGCGTGCGAGAGCGCTTGGTCCGGATGCTGCTTTGTGGCTCGTTAGGAGATTAAATTTTATGAAGCAGATGCCACAGATCCAGAAGTTCATGACCGCCATGCCACACTCCATCGATAGAGATGTATCGCTAGAGGCCGCTCTATCGATGATGCGCGAACATCACATTCGGCACCTTCCTGTGCAGGAGGGTGGAAAGCTGATTGGACTCTTGACGGATCGAGATCTGAAGCTCGCCACCTCTTTTGCAGGCGCAGCGACTTTGAAGGTAGAGGAAGTCATGGCCCGCGAACCTTATACGGTTGGTCCTGATGCCCCATTGGATCAAGTGGTTCTAGAGATGGCCGAGCACAAATACGGATGCACCATTGTTCAGCAGGACAATGGCAAAGTCGTGGGGATCTTCACCGCAGTGGATGGACTTCGTGTTTTGGGAGAGACGTTAGAGTCCTTTTATAAGCCAGGTCTTGATCGAGCAGGCAGGATCTTTGGTTAAGAGTTCAGAGGTCTTGATCAGCTTAAAAGGGAAGCAACGGAAGCATATGAAGAATGTGAATAAGAAATCTTTCATTTTTCTTGGTGGAATGGCCGTTTTTGGACTCGTCAGTCTAGTAACCTTAGTGGTTGGGGTCTATGAACAGCAGTGGTACGGGAGTTTTGGTCTTGTGATGTTCATGACGGCGTTGATCTGTAACCTAGCGGCTCATCTGGGTGCAGACACAGCAACCAGCGAGAAGTCAGAGGCTTATAAGATCCTGTCCCCTGAGCAAGCGAAAGGCGAGACATTTAGCCGGCCGATGTCCAACGTAGCTTAATTCTCAGGTGCTCTGCCATTTTGAAGACTTGTAGATGAGTTGCGTTCGTAGCTCTACGCGTGCGCTGTGCTGGGTCGGAACATGGATTGCACAGAATCAGTAGAGCTATGAAGCCCACAGAAGAAAAGCGACGAACTGAGTTTGGCTATGTGCCTCACTATGAGGTTATCCATTGGAGCCCGAAAGCAAGAATCGCTGCGGGAGCTGCGGGCGTAGCCGCCCTTGTGGTCGGCCAAAGGTATAAGGGCATCACTAGGCAACTTGCAAGCTTCGCAGGGATCAGTCTGGGTTTGCGTGCGCTTCTCAACAGAGATTTGACCCAAGTCGTAGGGACACTTTTGTCGCCCACGATACGATTGACTCGAGAGATCATCATTGATGCTCCCGTCGACGAAGTTGTTGAGTTTTGGTCAAACCTAGAGAACTACCCTCGATTTATGTCGTTTATCCGAAAAGTCGAGATCAGCCAGCATGGCAATCTTCTCTGGCAGGCTTTAGGTCCTGCCGGCATACCTATCCGTTGGGAGGCGCATGTATTGTCATGGAAACCGAGCACTACGATTTCTTGGCAGACGCTTCCCGGATCTCCGATTTTTAATTCAGGGAAAGTGAGTGTTCAGCCTCTTGAGCTAGAACGTTCGAAAGTCCGTGTGGAGTTTGCCTATGCGCTCAGGGCAGGAAGTCTAGGTTACGCAATGGCTCGCGTTCTAGGCTTTGATCCGAGTGCGCATATTGATGCTGATTTGGCGAAGACTAAACCACTCATTGAGAGCCAGTGGAATGGAAGGTGCGAGACACAGTTCTATTCGTCATTTTGAATGCTGATTCAAGGGCAGATCTAAGGATTTCTGCCAAAGAGACTAGGCCGCGGCTTTCTTGGTCAGCCAATTGGCTAGCACTTGACTGACTTGCTGGAGAGGGACGACTTCCTCGACTGCTCCCGCTTCAATTGCCGCTTTAGGCATCCCAAACACAACAGAGGTGGCTTCATCTTGCGCCAGAGTGCGTGCGCCCGTCTGTCTCATCTTGAGTAGCCCTTTCGCTCCATCCGCTCCCATTCCGGTGAGGATGACGCCGACGGCCCTTGTCTTGAGATGCGTGGCGACAGAATCAAATAGGTAATCCACGGATGGCTTGTGACGGTTGACGGGGGGTGTGTCCTCTATGCGGACAATCCATCCCGAGCCTTGCTTATCAATCCTCATCTGTTTTCCGCCTGGGGCGATCAGTGCTTTGCCCGGGCAGATAGCCATGCCATCTTCGGCCTCCAGGACTTCGAATGGGCAGAGATCATCAAGACGGCAAGCGAGCGCCTTTGAAAACACTGGAGGGATGTGCTGTACGATCAAAATAGGAGGGATCTCAGCCGGTAGCTGAGTTAAGACGGTTTGAAGGGCCTCTGTGCCGCCCGTAGAGGATCCAATCGCAATGAATTTGGATTGATCCATTTTTTCGCCTTCCTTGAGTCGAACGCGATCTTGTCCCTCCTTTTGTTTAGGTATGACTCGACTTCTGGCTGCTGTCTTGAGTCGCTCAAGCATTTCAGCGGAGTGCTCCCTGATTTCCTCAATCGAAGGTTTTTGTATGTAGTCGACGGCGCCGATCTGAAGCGCATTGAGGATCTGATCGCTTTCTGCGAGTGTGAGAGAGCTGATCATCACGGTGGGAATGAGAAACCTGGGCAAGTATCTCTCGAGAAGCTCGACCCCGTCCATCCCAGGCATTTGAACATCGAGAGTGATGAGGTCTGGTTTTGTTGTAGCGATCAGGCTCTCCACTTCGAGGGGATTTCCGGTCGAACCGACTACTTCAAAAATCGGATCGCTGGCCATTATTTTTGTGAGCAGGTTCCGAATCGTTCTTGAATCGTCAACGATGAGCGTGCGTATTTTTCTATTCTCAGTCTCTTTCTGCTGATTTTGGGGAGTTGAGGGAGTCGTTTGGGACGCCCTGAGTCTCCCCGTTTTTCCATAAAAATAGGCTTCTATAATCTCGCTGCCTTTTATTACCAGCTGAGCGCTCAGCTTGGCTTCGATTTGGGAGAAAAGCATTGAGATCTGTTTGATAAGCTCTTCGGATCCAATGGCTTTGATTTGCATCCCCTTGAATGCGGAGAAGCTCTTAATCGCAATTTGTATCAGGCTAGGAGTTGGAGAGACCCAGACAAAGGCTTGTTCTTTGCTTGGGTCCCAGCCGACTAAAGCAAATCCAGAGCCTTGGACACTTAAACGTGCCACGCGATCGGGTTCGACCTGAGTCAGTTGGCTTGGCTTTGGGTCAAAGACATCATCCATTGGGCACCTTGGCTTTGGCTAGAAACTCGTCCGACAAATATCCAAAGCTTGTATAAGGAGTCAGGTCAGTTGCGCTGACTCCCGGAATGGATTGCTCTACGAGTACTTGAGCCTCTTTGCTCTTGATAAGTAAATCGACAGCCTCCTTGGAGGGGCTACCCAAAGCTAGCAGCGAGCAGGTGGGTTTCTGAAAACGACTTGAATGCGTTCCTAAGCCCTTGCTGGCGTCGCAGAAAGTGATGGATCCGCTACGCAGAGGAGTTTTCAGAAAATCCTCTGCTCCTCCAAAAAAATCTACTTTTCTTGATAAGCTCTTCGAGGTCTCTGTCGCCAGCTGAGGAACTAGAGCCGTGTCACGATGAAACAATACCAAGACAGGAGGTTGAGTGGGTGTCCATTGCTTGCAGAGCCATTCTATTTTTGCTTTGTCGCCGGGAGAAGCTAGGATGACGCGAATTTTCTTGTCCGCATCGCTGATGGATGCTGATTTTGCGAACGACTTAGCAAGACTATTGGATTGAGAAGGCGCTTTGGACTGATGCACCATCCAGAGCTTCGCTCGAATTTCATCTGCTCTTTCTTTCAGGTTGGCAAGTGCGGGCTTCTCTATGTAGTCACTTGCTCCTGCATCCAAGCATTTGATGGCGAGCTCGGCGTCCTCCCTCGATACGGAGCTGATCATCACCACAGGTGGGTGATTGGGTCCAAAGTTGGCACGCAAATACTCTAGGCCCGTTTGCACAGGCATATGGATATCAAGAGTCATGAGGTCGACTTTTGTCTTCTTCAGGACTTCTGCCGCTTCGACTCCATTTGCAGCCGTCGCGACAATCTCAAAGCCCTGCGATCGCTGCAGAATTTTTTCTAGAACCTTGATGATGACAGGTGAGTCATCTACGCAAAGCACACGCAATATTTCGGATGGCTTTGCAACTGGGATCGGTATCACCTTGGATGGTGCGTTTCGCTCGGTTTGCTGAGCAGGAGCGATTTGCGGAGCAGGGTGCCTAAATATCGAGGGGCCAACGCAATCCGAAGCAGTACCTAGCCCACGAATCGACTCAGACAAGCCGATAAACAGGTATCCGTGAGGTGCTAGCATGCGGAGAAGTTGCGAGGTGACTTCCTTGATCTGGGTAGGATTAAAGTAAATGAAAACGTTTCTGCAAAATATAATGTCAAAAGGCTCATGTGCTTTAGCTATGGATCCGAGTTGAAACAGATTTCCGACTTCGAACTTGCAGGGTTCCTTGATGCTGAGCTTGGCTTTAGCGTAGTCGGAGATCTCAGCCGTGCCCCTGGCCCAGTGGTTTCCAAGATAGACGGAAGGAGCCGATTTGAGTTCGTTCCAATGGTAGACCCCGTTGCGAGCCACTGCGACAGAAGCTGGGTCGATATCGGTGCCAAGAATCTCATAGCTCAGTTCTGGAGCGAGCCGAGCCAATGTGTGAGAAAGGAACATCGAGATCGTGTAAACCTCATGCCCCCGGCTGCAGGCCGCTGACCATATTCTGATTTTTTTTCGGCCGCTACTTCGAACCTTCTTGATGATTTCAGGCAATGCGTTCGCTTCGAGGTACCGAAAATGCTCAAACTCTCTGAAGAAGTAAGTGTGGTGCGTGGTTAAAAGAGAGACGAGGGCCTCCGTCTCCTTTTCTAGATTTTGGCTCAAGTAACTGAGATACGAATCAGTGTCCGCTATGTTTAGTTCGATCATGCGTTTGGCGACTCTGGATTGAACCATAGTCTTTTGCTTGTCCCCAAGCTGAATGCCCGCTTTCGCATGAACGATCTTAGAGACTTCTGTCACAATGTGTTCGGCGTCAGAGGTTGACTTTGCTGCAGATTTCATAAAATTTACCGCTTTCTTAGATATCTTTGAAGCGAGGGTCGTTCTCTGACGGAATTGAAGCGACAGTCTCTTTGTTCTCAACTCGGCTGAGCTGAGAAGGCTTGACTTGAGCTATCTGAATCGGACCTGCTTTCTTCTTTCTTTGAAAAGCAAGAACTTTACTTTTGCCTTGTTGAGAGACCTGAGGACTAGAGGGTTCAGTTTTGCGCTCAACTTTGACTGGAGTTAATGCAGTAGGCGTTGGCTCCAAGGTTCCTCGGCCACTCAGGACACCCTGAAGTTGGGCAACGACTTTAGTGAGCTCATTGGCTTGATTTCCTAGCTTCCCGGCTGAACTAGACGCTTGCTGCGAGTTAGAAGAGTTTTTGTGAGTGACTTGGTCCAGCTCGTTCATTGCTTTGGTGATCTCGTTGACTCCCTGGGTCTGTTCTTGAGAAGCGCTGGCTATCTCGTTCATCATCACGCTGACTTCGCTGACATCCTTGACGACCTCTTCGAGGATGTGCGCGCATTCTTGCGATAGGGTGGATCCTTTTTCTACTTTAGCTTGATTCTCTGAGATGAGCTTCTCGACTTTGCTCTTTGAGTCCGAAACGATTCGCTCGACTCGTTCTATGCTTGTTCCGAGCATCTCAGAGATCTCTTTAGAAGCGGTTCCGCTCATTTGCGCCAGATTTCCGACTTCTTCGGCTACAACTGAGAAACCCTTGCCATGCTCGCCAGCTCGAGCCGCCTCGACGGAGGCATTGAACGAGAGGAGCTTGGTTTGGAAGACGATCTCGTTGATCACCTTGGTTTTGGCTCCAATCTCCGTGATCATTTTAACGATCTCCGAGAGCTCTCTATTGCTTTCGTTGATTTGATCTATGATTCGCGTATTGCTTTCGCTGATTTCTCCGATTGCTTGGCTCATGCTAGAAACAGAATGCTTTCCGCTGGCAGCCAATTCTCGGCTTCGTCCTGCTGCAACTCTTGCATGACTGGCACTCTCCGAGCTTTTCTTAATCATCGCGTTGGTTTGTTCGATTGAGGCGGCCGTCTCCTGAATGGCTGATGCCTGCTGAGCAGTAGCTTGAGCTAACTCAGTAGATGACATGGCGATAGCGCCCGAGGCTTCCTTAACAAGGCGAGACTCGACTTCAAGGCGAGCGATAGCTAAAGACATTTGCGCCGCGATCCCTTTAAAAATCAGGTATCCTGCGAGGTTTCCAGCGATTTGAACCAGAAATGCGATGCCCAACATCCAGATGTTGCGGGCCCCTTGCGCGTCCGAAGCCGGGATCTGAATGATGGCTGACCATCCACGGGTCGGATAGGAAGCGTAGCCCTTTGATAGAGTTGTCGCTTCTAATGTTTCGCCCTTGTAGGTAGGAATTTCCGACTTCGTATTTTTTACCCAAGTATCCGTAGCAGAGCTGAGGCGCGATAGATCGAATCCGTCTTTCTTGGATTTTAGGACGTGCTCTGCGGATAGCGGATGGAATAGAAAGGTGCCGCTTGCGTCTAAGATAAAAGACGCGACTTCACGAGTACGGTCGTTCTTGAGCTTTTCAGATTCCTGTTTGACGGTGGCTTCGACAACATCGGACCAGCTCATCCGATTACTCCAGACACCTAGGAGTTTACCGCTCCTCTTGTCCAAAATGGGTGCGCTGAAGCTCATGACATAACCGTCGGTGCCAGTGATGCGAGCTACATCCTCATCCAGGTAGGGGTCTTCGACAAACGTTCTTCTATCTTTTGCCTGATCTTTCGAACTGGCTTTGAACCATGCTTGTTTGGAATAGTTTTTTCCGACGATCGACGCAGTTTTCAATGGCTTGCCGGCTTTGTCGACCCCGTTTGTGGCAATGACTTTACCTGTAGCGTCGGTGACAATCATAGCGTCATAGATAGGAGCATAAGCGGCCATCATATCGTCTATGAAGCCTCGGATTCGGTCGGGGTCCTGGCTTCTTGCGGACTCTGAGAGAGCAAAGGCTTGGACGTCGCCATAGCGCTCAAAAAGATTGCGATCGATCTTGTCGATTATGGACTCTGCAGCACTTTTGATCTGTGCTTCTTTTCCGGACTGGAGCGCAGCTTGGTTGAAGTGGCTAGCCGTGTACATGATCAGCATGGCCACTGCTGCGTTGGTCAGGAGGACAGCCTGAAGCTTGGTTCTAAATGGGAGACGAGTCAGCATAGGTCCTCCGTTACGCAGACTTTGACGGCTTCTGCGTAGTGTAGTCAGAAATCTCCAGCGCTTTGTCGATCTCAATCAGGAGAATCAGTTGGTCGCCTTTTTTTGCCACTCCAAAAATCGAGTCGGCATTCTTGGATTTTGGGGTGTCTGGCTTAGGATGGATGTCTTTTGGAGTGAGGGAGAGAACGCTATCAACCTTGCTCACCACGACACCTAACGAAACGGTGCCTAAGTCGCAAATGACGACAGCTGTTTCTTGGGTAGTGTCTCCTTTGATGCCAAACTTGCTTCTAAGGTCAATGACCGAGATCACTTGGCCGCGGAGATTCATGATTCCGAGGAAGTGCGATGGGGAATTTGGAATTGGCGTAACCTCCGGCATTGCAATCACTTCTTTGACCGAGAGAAGGGGGATCGCATACTGCTCGCTTGCGAGAAAGAAGGAGAGGAATCTTTGTGTTTCTCCAGAGATCGTTTCGTTTTCGGTCATGCTGCACCTCTTAGCGTTTGGGATGTTGAGCTTTTTCGAAGCGCTTGGCCCACTAATTCATTGAGGTCGAGTATGAGCGCCGCGCGCCCGTCTCCCAGGATAGCGCCACCACTCACTCCTTTGAGTCCCTTGAGTTCTTCGCCGAGCTGCTTAATGACAACCTGCTGTTGGCCTAGGATTTCGTCGATGAGAACTGAGAAAGGTGAACCTCCGCTATGTACGATGATCGCAATGCATTCGGATGCAGGTTTCGCCTTCACTTTACGGTTCAACAGGTTAGACAGCCTGAACAACGGATAATTGGTGCCGCGAACGCTCAGGATCTCTCCAACTCCCGCGAAGACGTGGACTTCCTCTTTACTGGGTTTGATCGATTCCTGAATTTGCGCGATCGGCACGACGTGGCGTTCATCACCGCATTGAATGACCATGCCATCGATGATGGACAGAGTAAGAGGTAGCAGTATCCTAACGCACATGCCCTGGCCGAGCTTGCTTTCGAGCTGAACTTCTCCGTTGAGCTGCTTCTCGATGTTGGTTTTTACGACGTCCATTCCGACGCCTCTGCCAGAGATATCACTCACCTGGCTTTTGGTCGAGAAACCCGGTGCGAAGATGAGCTGGTAGCATTGTTCCTCGGTGAGGGCTTGATTGGGATGAACAATGCCTTTTTCGATCGCTTTCTTCTTAAGAACTTCGGGATTTAGACCCTTGCCATCGTCTCGCACTTCGATGACGATTTGGCTGCCGCGATGAAACGCCGAAAGCGAGATACTTCCGGCTGCGGGCTTCCCAAGTGCGAGGCGCTCCTCGACCGAATCGATCCCATGATCAACGGCGTTTCTAACCAGATGAACCAACGGATCACCTAGGTTCTCGACCACAGTTTTGTCGATCTCAGTCTCGTCACCTGTGATCTCAAAATTGATCTCCTTGCCGAGGTCTCGTGAGGTGTCCCGTACGATTCTTTGCATTTTCTGAAAGGTTTGCTTGAGGGGGATCATCCGCAGGCTCATGGAGATGTCTTGGATGTCTTTTGTAATCTTAGCAAGCTGCACGACTGTGCGTTGGATCAGGGGTGAGGGCATCAGGAGTCGCTGCTGATTGAGCACGGTTTGAAGAATGACGAGCTCGCCAACATTGTTCATGAGCTTCTCAAGTCTGGCTAAGCTCACTCGAATGCTCTCGTCTTTTGAAGCAGGGGCGGATGAGGCTTTTGGTTTGTTCTGTTCTGGAGGCGGAGGAGCCAATATCGGCTCCGGTTGTATTGGGCCGCTAGGCAAGAGCGCTTGTTGAACCTCTGTCGGCGTGAGGGTCTCCTCCTCCGTGGGGCTGGGAGGTTCTATCGACTCGACTGCTGGAGCAGGCGGTGCACTAGTCGTTTGTCCCTGCAGAAGGTCTGAAATCTCTCTCATGAGATCGCTGCAGTCAACCGCTGCGCCTAAGTCGTTCTTGAGGTCGCCTAGGACCTTCTGGAGGCGATCGTTGCATTTGAGTAGGAGTGTGACGGCCGAGGCGTCTACCTGGATTTCTTGCTTCTTGAGTTTGAGCAGCAGTGACTCGAGTTGATGTGTAAACTCTCCCACCTCCATGAAACCGACGGCCTTTGCGCTTCCTTTGAGGTTGTGGGCTAATCTAAATATCTTGTCGAGCAACTCTGGATCTGAGGGGTTAGCCTCGAGGGCGAGAAAGCACTGCTCAGCATCCAGCAAGAGCTGCGTGGATTCTTCGAGAAAACCTGTTTTGAGCTCTTTCTCAAAATCGTCATCCATAAAACACCCTTGTCCAAAAGTTTGGTCGAGTCAGCGACTTAGGCCGCTTTGTTGGTGGTCGTGATTTGAGAGGGCTCCTCATCTTGATGAGTCACCTCCTCGGTTGGCTGGACGCTCGCTGTACCTGTCCCAACCATGGCCTCGAGGACCCCCACTATATCGCCAAGCGTCCTGGATTGGCCTTGGAGGCTGGTCGAGTTGGCGGCTGTTGCCTTTGACGTATTGGAGTTCTCATGCGTGGATCGATCCAGCAAGTCGATCGCTTTGGAGATCTCTTGGATACCCTGCGTTTGCTCCTGAATTGCGGTCGCAATCTCGGTCACCATGGTTCCGACTTCTGATGCCTGTTTCACGATCTGTTCGAGCGTCGATCCACATTGCTGTGCGACCTCCGATCCAAAATCCAGCTTGGTCTTGCCATCGGCAATCAGACCTTCGACGCTGCTGCGGCTGTCTTGGACGATTGCATTGACTTTCTCGATGCTGCTGGAGAGCATTGAGGAGATCTCCTTGGCAGCGTTTCCGCTCATCTGCGCGAGATTACCGACTTCTTCGGCTACGACGGCGAAGCCTTTGCCGTGCTCGCCAGCTCGTGCTGCTTCGACGGAGGCGTTGAATGAAAGAAGCTTAGTTTGGAATACGATGTCATTGATGACTTTAGTCTTGGTCTCAATTTCAGAGATCACTTTGACGATTTCGGCGATTTTCTGATTGCCTCCTTCGACCTGAGTCATGATCTGAGAGTTGCTTTCTCTGATCGTACCCATTGCAACGAGCATTTGCTGAATAGCGTCCTGTCCCTTCACTGCGGACTCGCGACTCGTTTGAGCAGTGTCTTTGAGTTGAACTGAGTTCTCCTCGGTCTTTTTGACCATTGCGGTGATCTCGTCGACCGACGCTGCCGTCTCTTGGAGTGCGCTAGCCTGCTGGGTGGTCGAACGTTCTAGGCCTACGGCTGCGCTGGTTAGGCTATCCGCGGTCGTAGCTACTTGCCTTGATTCTTGAGCCAGGCCGGTGATGACTTCACGAAGAGTTCTCGTGAGTGACGTGATAGTAGCCGTAGAGAGGAGCATCCCAAAGATAAGTCCAAAGAGGACCAGTGCCATGGAGATGGTGAATGAGCGTTTAGTTACCACCTGGCTTCGTTCTGCAGAGTCGGCTGAATCCTTCTCGATTAGTTCACCGAGAACTTCTAGATCCTTTTCTAAAGCTTCAAACTTCTCTTGAAACGCAGGGATTGCATTCATGGCCTTTTCGGCATCTCCTGCGAGAGCTTGCTCGACGATCTCCTGCGCAGACAGAACGTACCCATCTAGCTTGGGCGCGACAGCTCCGATGCTATGCTTTACTGCTTGGCCGAGCTGGAGTTTTCCGAGATCCTCGAGATACTTCTTGATGTTTTTTGCGAACTCAATCGATTCGCCTCGGACTTCCTTGATCTCGTTTTGATCTTTGGTCCCAGAAGATATAATGGCATGAAAGACATTGGCTCTGATTCCGTCGTGAAGCATGTCAACGAGGGTTGTGCTTCGAATAGCGGGTAGGTCGACATCTCGCGCATCATGGAGCTCTTCGGCAACTAAATTGAGATTCCAGATTCCTAGTACGGCTACAATGAGCATCTGGGTTAACAGAGCTCCACAGAGTATCCAGAGTTTTTGCGTGAGAGTAATTTTCTTCTTTTTCATAAATACTCCTTCTTAGAATGAAAGCTCGAACCGTAAGGTACCCACTTTTGCGTTTGGTATACTTGGGTCTGCGCTTGGGTGGACAACGTATTGAAAATCAGGCTGGATCGCGACTCCTGGGATCACATTGATTCGGTAGCTCAGTTCGTAGGTCGTCTCTGAGTCTAGGACGGCGATGTCCTGGGCAGTTTGTGAATCCTTGTACTCGTTTCCCTGTGTCGCTTGTGCGATACCGAACCCAAATTGATCCTTAGAGCGGTGAGGGATGATGCCCGTGAGCAGAAAGCCGGTTGCCAAGCTTGATCCAAAGCGATTGACTGTTGTGGATGCGACACCGTATCTGAAGAAAACTGATGCCCATTCTGTAATGCCTTGGTCGGCGAGCAGGTAGAAACCGTTGCTGATCCCCTGGAGCGCATCCGCGGAGCCTTCTGGTTTACTGGTCCAATGATCAAACGTGCGCGTGTAGGTCCAATACCCTAACCCGTACTTTGCTGGGAGCTGTTGGCTGTCTTCTTTTCCTCGGAGGTAAGCGGCCTCGGTGATTGCCAGGAGTCCGTCGCCGGATGCCATCCGCACTTGCGTTCCGTGCGGCTCAGAAACCAGGCCAGAGTGCGCATTGAAAAGAGCAGTCTCGAGGTAAAACGATTTTGATGGCTCAGCTCTTAATCGAAGGCAAGGGGCGGTTGCTGGAAACACTGATGATCCGTTAACGCCTGTTTGGGAGAGTTCTAGGCCGACACCAAACGTACTGTGCAAAAACATACCTGAGGAGTCGGTGACGTAGAACTCGCTGTTGAGGTCGTGGAGCCCTACCAGGACCGATAGTCTTTCTTCATATACGAACTGCTGAAACCAGGCCTCGTAAAGCTTAAATGTGTCGGCGTTGGTCTCGATGTTGCTCGTGAGCTGAGCGTCACCAACAATCTTTGAGGGGTTCCCACCGTGATTCCCCAATCCATACAAGAACAGGCTTCCTCCCTTCCATCCGACAGATTTGTCCAGATCGAGAGACACTCTGAGGTCGAGATTACCGAGGTACTCGTTGCCGGTTCTCAATCCACCCGAGAGAACCGAAGTGTACTCGCCTTTGTAGACCAGGCTGAGGTCTAGACCACGATCCGAGAGAGATTTTCTGGCTCCACCCCAGTTTTTGGTAAGCCGGGTCTCCTCTTCTTGCGGGCTTTCAGGGACGGGGCTTTCGGCGTGAGTTTCAAT
The DNA here is from genome assembly GCA_964524175.1 of uncultured Bacteriovoracaceae bacterium. Lineage (GTDB taxonomy): Bacteria > Bdellovibrionota > UBA1018 > UBA1018 > UBA1018 > CAZGCK01. The sequence continues at coordinate 13,061 of CAZGCK010000017.1, forward strand.
GACAGCAGAACGGGAGGGCTTAGCACTCGCGGGAGCGCGGCTCACAAACTCGTCCGAGTCGACATGGGCTGAAGTTGATGTTTTTTTTCGGGAACGGGTTTTCTTCTTTTTTGGGGCCACCACAGTATCTGGCGTGTCGGTTGACGTCTCAGGGTGGTGCTTGATTTTGAGTTCGCGAAAGGACTTTGCAAAGCCACTATTTGGGTGCAGAAGGGCGGCGACCAATAAAGAGATGACTGTTGTTTGATGCTTTAAGTGGCTCATACTTGATGTTTCCCTTCCTACGTTCTCAGTATCGGTTGCCCCTGTTTGGGAGCGGTTTTGAACCGATTTAGATCTCTTAATCAGAGACGCACCAAAAGCTAATGGTTCAAGACGAGAATATAAGTATGTCCGGGAGGAAAACATCGTGAGCTATACATTAGATGCAAGTTTCGTCGATCCTTTCGTGAGTGGGGCCATCAATACTCTCAAGGTCCAATGCAGCTTGGAGGCAAAGATGGGAAAGCTGTATTTGAAGGATAAAAAGGCAGAAGGGGCTCCAAAAATAGATATTGCCGGCATTATAGGGGTAACTAGCAAAGCCTTTAATGGCTCCATCGCTTTGTGCTTTCCAGAGAAGACCTTCCTAGGAGTCATGGGTAAGATGCTGGGTGAGACTTTTGAGACAATCAATAAAGATCTAGAAGATGGCGCTGCTGAACTGACGAACATCATTTTTGGAGAGGCCAAACGTGTTCTCAACGAAAAAGGCCATACCATTCAGAAGGCGTTGCCTAGTGTTGCGACGGGTTGGGGTCTCAAAATCAATCACCTGTCCCAGCGTCCGGCCCTCATTATTCCGTTTGAGACGGAAGTGGGTTCATTTCATATCGAGGTTGGAATCGATCCGATTTGAGTTGGGGATCTTTTTATCCAATATAGGAGCAAATATGTTTGATCTTAATATTTCAATATTAATAGTAGATGACATGGGAACGATGAGAAAGATCGTCAAGAAGGCTTGCATGGACATCGGATTCAAGAGCTTCACGGAGGCCGCTGACGGCACCTTGGCTTGGGAGGCCCTCTGTGCCGCAAAGCCTTCTTTTGGTCTGGTGATCTCGGATTGGAACATGCCTAACTGCACGGGCATCGATTTGCTCAAACGAGTTCGAAAGGACAGTCGCTTTCAGCAGATGCCTTTCATACTGGTGACGGCAGAAGCTGAGAAGCATCAAATTGTCGAGGCCATGCAGAACGCTGTGAGTGGGTATGTGATCAAGCCTTTTACGTCTGACTCACTCAAGGCTCAAATCGAGCAGGCCCACAAGAAACTGATGGGAAAATAGCTTATGTCATCGGAGGAGACTAAACGAGACGATTGGATCTGTCTAACAGTCGGCTTGTCGGCGCAGATCGAATCGGAAGTGAAGCAGGCGATAGGTGAATTTAAGTTCATCTCCGCGCCCATTGACCTTGAGCAACTGATGGAGATCGATGTTGCGCAGCCTGCTTGTGTATTGTGCGAGAGCAAGGCTGACGGACCGCCGATGGCAGAGGTTGCCCAGCTATTGAGAATGAAATATCAAGACGTTCCGATCTACTTGGTTTGCCAAGAGGGCGCAAAAGCCGAGAGGAAAGCACTCATAAAGAACGGTTTGACCGATGTCTTCTTCCTCCCGCTAGACTACGATACGATGCTTCGGGTCCTCCATGAGCTTCTGGAGATGCGTAAAAAAGGCGGCCGCGTCTTTAGATCCGTCAAGCTCCTGGACCTTCAGCCGGAGACCGTGCTCGAGTTTGACACGTTCGTTTACCTCGCTGCGAACAACAAGCACGTCAAGTATTCTGAAGGTGGTTCGATTATGGCAAAAGAGCGCATGGAGCGTCTCAAGAAGCATAATATGACCTCCTTGTTTGTGTCTCCCGCAGACTTGCCAAAAGTTTACAGGCAAGCTGCGCAAACACTCAAAGCATTAGGGTCAAGCAGCGAGATAAGTGAAACGGAACGGGCTGAGCGGTTGCACAACTCCGTCCGAGACTTAGTTTCGGGATTGTTCAGCGACGTAGCTACGGGAACTGAGGGCACCAAGCAAGCTCTGGAGGATTGCCAGCTAATCGTCCGAAACTACGTTGCATCTGGTGGCGGAAGCAGTTGGTATGAGCGAGTGTTGGCTGCTGTAGGATCAGGGCTGGGCACCTATTCTCACGCCTCTAATGTGTCAACCTATGCTTCGCTTTTTGCCATCGGGTTGGGATTCAAGAACGCCGAGGAGATCGCGCTAGCTGGTCTTCTTCATGACATCGGTCTGGCTAAAGTTCCGCTCGAAGTTCAAAAGAAGTCACGCGAAGATATGACTCCCCTCGAGCGTCACTCCTATGATCGCCATCCGGAGTTTGCGATAGATATGATTCGGGAGCGAAAAATGGTGGTTTCCGAGCTCGTACACAAGATTATATTGCAGCACCACGAGAGCTTCAATGGGGATGGGTTTCCTAAACAGCTCAGAGGAAATCGGATCTGTGAGGAGGCCCAAATTCTCGCTTTTGCCGATCGCTTTGACGAGCTTACGGCTCTAGTTCCTGGGCGGCCGCGCAAAACCCCGGCCGAAGCGGTGCGCGAGCTCAATCTCCTTGCAGTCAATGATCCAAGCAAAGCTTTTATCGAGCCTAAACTCATGAAGCGCTTGATCTCAATATTTCCTCCAGTCGAGGAAGATGCGGAAGCGGTGGCTTAGCTGGTTAGGCTGCCTTGTTTGAGACAATCTTGCGCAAATGAAGCTTAGTTTCTAGGTAAGTCTTCTTTAGCGACTTAGCGGATTCAGTCAAGTGTTGCTCGCTCAAGGGCCCTTGTTCTATTGCAATTGTTTCGAGTTCTCTACAAGCTTCGGATAGCCGAATCGCCCCGATCATTGCAGAGGCTGACTTGAGCGAGTGGGCTTCTTCTTCGATTGATTTATGGTCGAGTTTGCGAATTGCCATCTCAATCTTTCGGATCTGTGCCGGCGTTTTCTTCAGGAAATCGCTAATCAGTTCGCCTATGAAGGACAGGGTGCCCTGAGTTTCTAGGGATCTTAGCTTCTCTATGGCTTCAGGGTCTATCACCGGCGGGGCACTGATGGGCTGGGAGGTTGTTGTAAGGAGATCGTCGAGTGTTGAAGCTAAGAGCTTGGAGTCAATTGGCTTGGTTAGAAAATGACTCATTCCTGCTTCAAGACACCTTGATTTAGTTCCTCTCAACACGTCGGCAGTGAGGGCGATGATAGGAACAGAGCTGACTCTTGTGTTACTGCTCTGACGTATCGTTTTTGTCGCTGTGAATCCATCCATCTCCGGCATGTGGCAATCCATCAAGACGACGTCGTATGATTCTTGGCAAACCGCGGTCACTGCCTCTTTTCCGTTGGCGACGACGTCGACCGAATAACCCATTTTTTCGATTAATTTCCTGATTACCTTTTGGTTGGTAGAGTGATCTTCGGCCACCAGAATGCGAGTTGAACTTTTGGACTTGTGTGATGGAACTATCAGCTCCCGAGGCAGGGTTTTGACTCGAGCCCGATCAATTTCGTGTCCCTTCTTCAGCGGGATTTCGAACCAGAACTTGGATCCCACGCCTGCCTGGCTTTCGACTGATACTTTCCCGCCAATGAGTTCGACGATGCGTTTGCAGATCGATAGGCCCAGACCTGTCCCGCCATACTTGCGCGTGACCGATGCATCGGCCTGTTCGAAGCTGTTCCAGATCCGCCCGAGGGCTGAGGGTTCGATGCCTATCCCTGTGTCGATGACTTCAAAAGTGAGACTTTCCGTGCAGTCGCCCAAGTGGGTCGTGCGAACTTTGACTTGGATCGAGCCAGAAGAGGTGAACTTCACAGCATTCTGGATGAGGTTGTTGAGGACCTGCCTTATTCGGCTTGGATCTCCTAGGACAAAACGAGGGCATTCTCGAGAAAAAGTGCAGCTAAGCGTGATGCCCTTGTTTCGAGCTGATACAGACATGATGTTAACCACGGAGTTAATCAGCTCAACAAGGTCGAAGTTGACGGTCTCAATGCTCATCTTGCCCGCTTCGATCTTAGTGAGATCCAGGATGTCGTTGACGATGGCAAGGAGGTCGTCGGCTGATCGAACGATAATGTCAGCGCATTCCTTTTGATCTTTGGATAGCTGCATACCTAGCAGCATTCTGGCCATGGCAATCACTCCGTTTAGCGGAGTACGTATTTCGTGGGTCATATTGGCCAGAAACTCCGACTTGAGCCTAGAACCTTCGATAGCTACGCGCTCGTTGGTCAGCAAACGTGTCTTTTCCTCTGATGACCGCTTGATTTGCCTAAGACTCAGTCTAAGTTGCTCTTGGGTTCTCTTTTGATCATCGATGTCTGTGCAGGTGCCAAACCATTTGATGATGTTTCCGTTCTCGTCGTGGAGCGGAAGCGCTCGTCCAAGCTGCCAGCGGTAAGTTCTGTTCTTGCCGTTGAGAAATCGGTATTCAGCTTCGTAACTTTCGCCGGTTTCGACGGCTTTTGACCATGAATCTAAGCATTCTTGTAGGTCATCTGGATGGATTACTGAGTCCCATCCTCCCCCTTTGCTTTCTTCAGGGTTGAGCCCCGTGTAATCGTACCAGCGCTGGTTGTAGAAATCGACCACACCCTCGGGAGTTGCCGTCCAAACAATTTGAGGAATGGCTTCTACCAGGCACCGAAAACTCTTCTCGCTCTCTTTGAGCGCGGCTTCGATGGCTTTCCTCTTGGTTATGTCCTTGTGGGCGAGAATGTAGTATTTGACCTCGTTCTGTTCATTGCGCACAATCGATACTGTGACTAGTGCCCAGAAGTGAGACCCGTCTTTTTTGACCAGATGTCTTTCGCGTACGATCTTGGACACCTCTCCGTTGGCAAGGGCCTGTTTTTGTACTTCTGAAGTCCGAACATCGCTAGGGCCAAGCAGCTCATAGTAATTGGTGTGGATGAGATCATTTTTCTCGTATCCGAGCATCGCGCAAAGCTCGTCGTTGACGAGTGACAAAGTCCCGTCTAGCTGAGCGTGAGCGAGACCAATCCCGGCATGTTCGAATGTCTCTCTAAACTTTTGCTCGGCTTCTTCTCTGATGATGCGTTTGCTAATTTCGGACAGCTGCGCTTCAGCTAATTTTTGCTCCGTGATGTCGACTGCTACGCCGACAGTTTCTACAATTTGTCCGTTCTGGTCAAAGACTGGTGCAAAGCGTACATCGAAGGTAGCGCCCCTAAAGGAAATGTGAGCAGACGTGATCTCTCCGGCCAAAGCCTTTTTGAAGTACTCTGAGATCCCAGGCTCCTCTTTTTCAATTCCTACAAAGATATTCTGGCCTTCTATCTGAGTCGCATTCTCTTCTATCCTGGCGAGGCTCCTTCCTGAGGTCACCTGGATCTTTCCGCTTGAGTCGACCATAAAGAAGATGACGGGAGCGTTGTCGAGAATGGTCTTCATTCTCGTTTCGCTCTCATGAAGAGCCTGCTTAATAGCGTTGTAAGACGTGATATCGCGAGCGATGGCGTATAGTGCACCACGATGAGGCGTACACTTCCAAGATAGCCAACGGTACTCACCGTTCTTGCACCGATATCGATTCTCAAATGTGATGGTTTTCTCCCCGGCGGATAGTCGAGCTGCTTCGCGCTCGGTGGCCTTGAGATCGTCAGGATGGACAAACTGGACGTACGGTATCGAGATTAATTCCTCTTCGCTGTAGCCAAGAGTTTCGACAAAAGCCGCATTAACCTTCTTAAAGAAGCCATCGTTGCCGGCGATGCACATCATGTCTTGGCAGACATGAAAGAAGTGTTCGAGCTCATGTAGCGCTGGCTCTTTAAGTTCATCTTTGGATCGGCTCAAGGTTTAGGCAGCTTTCCTTCCGGAGGATCTAGCCTCGGCGGAAAAACGGTATCCAATTCCTGGGACTGCTTGGATGCAGTGAGACTGATTCTTCAGTTTTTTTCGAAGGGAGCAGAGGTGTACATCGACTACCCGGTCAAGGACATCGGCGTCTTCACCCCAGGCGGCTACCAGAAGCTGGTCTCGCGTATAGGCTCTGCCTGGGCTCTTCGCTAGGTATGCGAGCAGTTTGAACTCAGTTTGAGTAGTGAGTACCTCAACCTTGTTTCCACTTTCGTTGATGAAGACACGGTGCCTGGACGAGTCGATCTCGATATTGCCAGCGTGTATGGTCGCAGTTTTTTGCTGGTTTCGATTTCTTTTTGAGAGTTTGGAGTCAACTCTGGCTCGGAGCTCGATAGGGTCGAATGGTTTGACGAGATAGTCATCCGCTCCAAGGCTAAAGGCTGTGACCTTGTCTGTCACATCTGTTTTTCCTGTTAGGCAGATCACTGGCGGGACTTCTCCGCTTGGGCCGGCCTTGAGCTCTGACAAAAGGGAGTATCCATCGCGCTTAGGTAAACTGATGTCGAGTAAGATGAGGTCAAATTCGGATTGGCCGAGCATCGCTAATGCTTCATCGACGGTGCCCGCGATCCGCACATCGCAGTGGCTAAGCGATCTAATGACGACTTTCTGGTACGGTTCTGAGTCTTCTACCAGCAAGATTTGAGGCACATCACGCTCCCTTGTTAGTATCATTTCGGCAGGTTGGCGCAAAAGATCGAGTCAATTTTGTGTGTCCGAGTCGCCTCTGGCGTCAATATCACTCGCGGAGTAGTTGCGATCCGTTGTTGACGCTGCCTAGATTGAGAGCTGATTTGTTGAGGTGTCACGTTCTTGGCTTGTTGGGGTAGTAAGTGAATGGATACGGATAAAATTTAATAAATAACGAAAGTTTTTTGTGCCTCCGATAGGTAAGAGATGTGCGATTTCTCGCATCTGAAGAATGTCTTTTGTCTATCCCTAGCTCTGACGCTGGGACTGCTCTTACGATCCCCTTTGGTCAAGGCGGTAGAAAATCTGCCGCCGGGTACGGTGATCAATTCACAGCAGGGCAGGGTGAGTTATAAAGTTCTTAGACTTTTGGGCAAAGGAGGCAGTGGGGTCGTGTATGAGGCCCAGGTGACGGAGCTCAACGGACCTCCGCGGGTTGCTGCAATCAAATTTGACTTAGCACCCAGCGATGAATCTGATGCGGAGATGCAATCACAGTCCATCGCCGCTATGGAGTTGGCCCTGGACAGGGTTTTTCCAAATCGTTCTAATGGACTCTTTGATGGAGAAGTCGCTCAGTCCTTTGTGCGGCAACGACCTGGTCGTTCGGTGCTGCTGCCTGGAGCGAGAGTCCCTGTTCTTTTGTACGAGATGGAGTTAATTCACGCTGACCTTGACTCACTTCGAAATCACTTCTCGATATTCAATGCAGCCACCGGAGTTTATTTTGATGTCACTTTCGTATTACTAAGATTTGACCGGGAACGATGCGGCTTCTCTTGAGCGAGTTGTCTTCCTGAACCTGCCTAGCGGACAGGCCAAACTTACGTGCGATTCGATCAAGATTCTCGCCTTTTTTCACTCGGTACCGAACAATGTTTTGGGGCTGATAGGTTCGCGAAGTAATCCGAAGCTTCATGCCCGGGTAAATCCGGCTAGACGAGCTTAACGAGTTGACCTTTACTAGATAACCCGTGGATGTGCCATAGCGCTTGGCTATCATGGTTAGATTCTCTCCAGCTTTGACGCGATGAAGGGTTCTCTCAGGAAGAGTTCTCTCCGATTTCGAATCCACATGACTCACCCACTGAGGTGTCGGCGCTGGGCTTTTCTGTAGCCGGGTTAGATGCGGGTGAAGTTTTTCGGCGTTTTCTTTGGGAAACCAAATCTCATACTGAGAAGGGTGGTTAGGGATTCTATTTCCTTTGAGGTGGGGATTGAACTCTCGGATTTTCTCAAGGCTGAGCTCTGAGTGCTTGGCTAGGTCGGAAAGGTGAGTTCGAGGGGGAATGCCGATGGCCTCGAGTTCTGGATAGTTCTCGACTGTTGCGAGTGTGAAGCCATATTTGTCTGGATCTGCTCCAATAGTCGCGGCGGCCATCATTTTGGCCACATAATCTGATGTTTCTTTAGGGAGTACTCCCATTTTGACCAAGGTCCAATAGTCTCGGCTCTTGCCCTTTAGAATGGATCTAATCACGCCATACTCGCCCGCATTGTAGGCAGCCATTGCCAGCGGCCAAGATCCAAAAATGTTGTAAAGATCTCTTAGATATTTGGCTGCGGCTTCTGTTGCCCTGATGGGGTCTCTTCTCTCATCTATTTGACTTGTGATTTGAAGTCCATACCGACGTCCCGTGCTGGGCATGAACTGCCACACGCCGACAGCGCGTGCGGAGGAAGTGGCGTGAGTCTGATAACCGCTTTCGATGAGCGCCAAGAAAAAAAGCTCAGGTGGTAAGTCATTCTCGACCAAAACGTCTTCGACGATCTTGCGATACTTCTGGCCGCGATCCAGAAAACGCTGAAAGCGCGCGCGATCCATCGTGGCGAAGAATTGAATCCATCCAGCTATTTTCTCGTTTGTGATGAGGGTAAGGCTTGAAACCGTAGGTTCTTTTGAAGGCTCTGGGTCTTGCTCTTCAATTTCATCTGTTACTGATTCAGGTGTGGCATTCACAGAGGAAGGGATCGCTGTGTCAGCTGCAGGCATCTGATGCGCGTGACGAGATGACGCACAACCAGTTAGCGCCGCTAAAGCAAGCAGAAGCGAAACACGAAGTGAATCACCAAATGCGGATCTCCTCATAATACGTGATCCCACGGTGGGCTGATCGAGAATGCTGCGTTGATTTGTCCCACGTGAGAGTATCCCTGGGGAAAATTGCCGCTTTGCCCCCTTGAATGGGGAAGGTAGTGCTCAGCCAGCAGCCCTAGAGGGTTTGCAGTGCATTCGAGTTCTTTGAGGGTGGCTGCGGCCATTTGATGTTCGCCAAGCGCAGCGTAGGCTTGTGCTAACCAGTACGAGCAAATGACGAATGCGGCTTGGGGGTGTCCAAAATCATCTCTGCGTCGATACCGATGAAGGAAGTGAGTGGTTTGATCGGATCTTGCGAACGCAAGGGCTTGATGGATGGCCTGAACGGTGGATCGATTGATCGCGGAATCGGGGAAACGCAGAATGGGGAGTTGCAGAAGTGCGGCATCGAAGCTCGGGTCTTTGGGTCCGTTTCGAACTGATCCATCTACGATGGACGCCCTGATCGCTTTTTCTGCCAAGGTCTTTGCCGATGCCAAGTCCAACGAAAGGCCCTGAAGGAAGCCAGCGCTCTGTATCTTTGAGATGCGGTCTATTCCTGCCCAGCACATGAGATTTGAGAATGAATGCTCTTGCCAGCCATTTCGAATCTCCCAAAGTCCAGCGTCAGGCATCGAAATATTTTGAACGCAAAATTTCGCGAGGTCGCCCATGAGGTTCTCGTGATCTTTGGTTCGGAGATGATGAAAGCGTTCGTCAAGAAAGATGGGGGCTAAAGTTAGCGCCATTTCCCCGTAAACATCGTTCTGAATGTGCTCAGCCGCCTGATTGCAGCTTCGCACAGGTAGGCTGTTGCGGTAGCCGGCCCAGTTGGAGTGCTCGACCTCGGGCAGCGGAAGGGTTTGATCCAAAGCGTAGACGGGTCTCAGTCTTTCTTTTGAGTGTTCATGGTGATGGGCAACATTGAGGAGAAATTTAAGAAACCCCTCCATCTCCTCAAAATGCCCCAGGTTTCGGAAGGCGGATAAAACGAAGTAAGCATCTCTGAGCCAACAGAATCGGTAATCCCAGTTTCTTTCTCCACCGTGATCCTCCGGCAGGCTTGTGGTCAGCGCGGCAAGAATTGCTCCTGTGTCCTCATAGCAGTGAAGCTTGAGAGCTAAAGCAGATCGGATGGTTTCTTTCTGGTAGAGGGTCGGAATCGAGCAGTGCTTTACCCAGGTTCGCCAATACTCGATCGTTTGTTCTAAAAACTGCTGGCTAACTTTTGAAAGGTCGTCTTCGATCCCAAGGCCCCAAGTGAGGGCGAAATACAGAGGGCCTTCAAGTACGAATGGGGTTTCCTCGCACAAATAGGTCATCGACATGTTGGTCGTGAGCCTTAGGCTTTCGCCTCGTATGCTCCATTGAAGGTGGCTGTTGCCGCGGATGGGCGTTGCAGGCGTTTTGCTCCAGCCCTCAACAGGGCTGCAGCGGACGCTCAGGAGTGGACTCCCAGAAAGCTTCTCTAGAATCCTAAAAAAAGATGCAGGTCGATAAGTTCTGCCA
>CAZGCK010000017.1:23277-27714 GCA_964524175.1 uncultured Bacteriovoracaceae bacterium
ATAATCGGGATCAAAAGCTGAAAAAATACTTGCACCAATGCGCGTTCCGGCAATTTCCGGCAAGCGAATCCAACGCCAATACGCCGCTCTCACAAAAGTACTGATTAAACCTGGGACAAAAATCCGTGATTCGATAAGCGCTTCCGTCCTTATGTCGAACCGTTGTGACAAGCACGTTCGTATTGGGGAGATAGTGCTGGTCCGCTGTCTGAGTTTCCTCATCTGAGATAATCGAAAAATGCCCGCCCTCGGGATCTAAGAGTCGTCCAAACACCGGCGGGCTATCTGGTCTTGGCAAACAGAGCCAATCAATCGATCCCGACTGATTGATCAAAGCCGATGCTTGGCAGTTACCAATGAGTCCATACGGATACAGAAGGAGCTCCTCTCGTCAGCAAGTGGTAGAAGTTTTATTGATTACCGTATTTATTATGTTAGCAAACTAAATTAGGATTTACTAATGAGACTTTCTCTTCGGTTCATACTTCCCTTGATGTTAGTGCTTTCCGGGATTGCTTATGGACTGGTCCCATTTGTAGATCGACTTACACTTCAATGGTTTGTGCGAGATCTGGATATTCGAGCTGAACTGATAGCCAATACTATCCACGAGGGACTTGTTCCGCTGCTGGAGAGAGGTGATCGAGTCAAGATCGTGTCTCTTTTTGAGCGAATCACCAAGGATGAGCGGCTCTATGCGATCGGGTTTTGTGATTTAGGCCGCAAGCTAGTCTATAAGACGGCTACCTTTCCCGACTCTATTCCCTGCCAGATCGCAGACTCGGAGCAAGCAATTCACGATCTGCCCAGCGGGCCCGTGCATGTGAGCTCAAGGCTCATTCACAGCGATGCCGTGCCTTCTCTCGTAGTGGGAGAGCTAGTATTGGCGCACGATATGAGTTTTGTTAGTCGTCGAAGCGCTACCACCAAGAAGTACGTGTTTTACTTGTTTGTCATTCTTGGGGTCGTAGTCTCGCTGGTTACAGTGCTCGTGGCGCAGTTGAGCTGGAAGGGCTGGATATCGGGCATTCGGGCAATGATGAAAGGAGAAGGGTTGCTTAAGCCCATGTCTGCAGCAAGCATCCCATCGCCCGAGCTTCGCCCCATCATGAAGGAACTGAGAAGTTTGGTGCGCGATCTGGAGCGAGACCGTGCGGTTCGAGACGAGGGGCAAATGAGTTGGACTCCTCAGGCTCTCAAGGAGCTTTTGCACCATGAGCTCGCCGGTGACGAAATTTTGATAGTTTCCAATCGACAGCCCTATATTCACAATCATGTGGGCGAGAAAATTGAGGTTCAAGTGCCGGCCAGTGGCCTGGTGACTGCGCTTGAGCCTATCATGAGGGCCTGCTCCGGGACTTGGATCGCCCATGGAAACGGAAGCGCCGATCGCGAGGTGGTCGACGCAAAGGACCATGTGCAGGTTCCGCCTGTCTCTCCTTCCTATCAAATCAGACGCGTGTGGCTCACAAAAGAGCAAGAAGAAGGCTACTACTATGGTTTCGCAAATGAGGGACTTTGGCCACTTTGTCATATCGCTCACACGCGACCTACGTTTCGTAGTCAGGACTGGAAGCATTATCTCGAGGTCAATCAGAAGTTCGCGGACACGGTGGTAGAGGAAGCGACCACCGAGGACCCGGTGATCTTAGTGCAAGACTATCACTTCGCACTCTTGCCAAAGATGATTAGGGAGCGGTTGCCACGGGCTACGATTATCACGTTCTGGCACATTCCCTGGCCCAATCCTGAGGCGTTTGGGATTTGTCCATGGCGAGAAGAGATCTTGGAGGGACTACTAGGAAGTAGTATTCTTGGTTTTCACACCCGTTTTCATTGCAACAATTTTATCGATTCTATCGATCGATTCTTAGAAGGTCGTATCGACAGAGAAACCTCCACGATCTCGTATGGAAAGAAGCTTACCGCTGTCAATCCATACCCGATCTCGATCGAGTGGCCATCTCGAGTGGCCAGTCTTCAAAGGCCCATCGCTGAATGTCGAATGTCGGTTAGGAAGACCAACGACATGGATTTGGGTCGCTTAGTAGGCATCGGCGTTGACCGACTAGACTACACCAAGGGTATTCTAGAGCGCTTCCTTGCTGTCGAAAGGCTGCTTGAGGTTTATCCTGAGTATATCGGGAAGTTCAGCTTTATTCAGATTGCTGCTCCTACACGCTCGAGCATCAGCGAGTATCAGCATTTAGAGAGTGATGTGCGCAGCTTGGCGAGTCGAATCAACAAAAAGTTCTCGAAAGAGCGCTATCAACCTATTGTACTCAAGATCGAGCATCATGGACCAGAGCAGGTTTTTGAGTACTTTAGAGGGGCTGACCTTTGCATGGTGACCAGCCTTCACGATGGTATGAATCTGGTGGCGAAAGAGTTCATCTCTGCGCGCGACGATGAGAGAGGGGTCCTGATCTTGAGCCAGTTTGCGGGGGCTTCTCGTGAGTTGCCTGAAGCGGTCGTTGTGAACCCTTACAATATTGATCAATGCGCCCATGCTCTTGCGGCGGCACTCTCGATGCCACAGAGCGAGCAGCGCGATCGAATGCGCAGCATGCGGGGCTTGATCAAGGAGTTCAATGTGTTTCGTTGGGCAGGCAAGATGCTCATGGATGCTGCTCGAATTAGAAAAAAAAGCCGACTTATGGGCAGGTTGCGTGAGGGTAGTCTTGGTATTTTTGAAGGGAGAGTCTAAGTTGAACTACTTGTTTTCAGGTGCAAGCCTTCAGGTCCTTGAATCGATAGGGTTCACAAATACCCTTTATGCTTTTGACTTTGACGGAACTTTGGCTCCGATCGTGGAGAGGCCTGACGACGCCGGCATGTCTGAAGAGACCTATGACCAGCTCTCAAAGCTTAGCTCTATCGTTCAGACAGCGGTCATTTCGGGAAGAAGCCTATCGGATTTGAAGCCCAGGGTTCCATCCCAAGTAAAGTACAGGATTGGCAACCATGGCCTTGAGGGGCTGCCGCGGACGACGCCAGTCTCCGGGTTAAGAGTACAAACACAGGCTTGGGAAGTCGCGCTTGAGAGTCAATTAGCGCCCGTAGCCGAGGATCTAGGTATTTCGATCGAAGACAAAGAGTATTCGTTGGCGGTTCACTACCGGAGGTCAAGGAAGAAAAAGATCGCCAGAAAGGCGATTCAAATGGCGATTCAGTTGTTGGAGGGAGCTCCTAGGGTTATTTTCGGTAAGTTGGTTTTTAATGTCGTGCCTCCAGAAGGTCCGCACAAAGGCATTGCGCTCGACCGACTCATGAAAGAGTGTGGGGCAAACTTTGCGCTCTATATCGGAGACGACCTCACTGACGAGGATGTCTTCGGTTTGAATGACTCGAGGATTCTTACCATTCGAGTGGGGAACCGGAGCTGGTCTCAAGCCAAGTATTTCATACATACACAATCTGAGATCAATCGCTTGATCAAGATCATCCTCGAGTTTCAGGGCAGGAACAGAAAATAGGATATGCAATTGCAAGAGTCTCCAGTCAGTCGAAATCCATTTTATTTGATGTTTCGCCTCGGTGTGACGGTACAGCATTTGGGTCAGAAGCTAGAACAGAACGCGGGCCTAAGCCTCACTCAATGGGCGATATTGAAGCGTTTAGTCGATCAACCCATCAGCACCGCGCAGTCTTTGGCAGAGTCAGTGGGTATTCAGCCTGCGACGCTGACTCAGGCGTTAAAGCGCCTCGAGAGAAAACGTTTTATCTATTTGGGGAAGGATCGCTCTGATCTAAGGAAAAAAGTTCTTTCCGTGACTCGTCTCGGGAAAGAAACCATGGATCAAGCGGATGAATGGCTAAACCAAAAAATACAGGAACACGAACTCGGCCGGGAAGACGTGCAGAAACTATGGGAAAAATTATCTCAGATTACTTGAAGGTCATCTGTTTAGCGTCGTTGTTCCTAGGTCATTTCGCTCGAGTGGCAAACTCTGGTGAACAGACCAAGGTGGGTTCTAGAACTTCAAGGACAGTAGAAAGAAGAGTGCTGAACTCCTCCATTCGAATATCTGCCCGAGAAGATCGTTTGGAAGCCCTAAAAGAGCATTTAAAGAGCGATGGAGCAGAGATCAATAGCCAATCTGGCGATGGCACAACGGCACTGATGTACGCCGCAAGGAACTGCTATCCAAAAGTTGTCCGTTTTCTTTTAGAGAACGGCGCGAACGTCAATCTCCAAGACAAGAAGGGTCGAACCGCGTTGATGCACGCTGCCCGGGCGCTATGCTTGCCGGTGGTAAAAAGCCTTCTCAAGATACCAGGCTTGGAGCTCGAACTAGTGGACCACTTTAACAGAACGGCCTTGGACTATGCTCGTTCTGCAACCTCACTTGAGGTAGGAGGGTCGTCAATCCGCATGCTAAATCTTCTCGAAAACCGGAAAAGGACCAATCACAGCAGAGACGCGAGAAGCGGCTA
>CAZGCK010000017.1:27724-46597 GCA_964524175.1 uncultured Bacteriovoracaceae bacterium
ACCGGTGAAGAGGTGAAGTAATCTGATGATACTCAACTAAGGGCATCCAAATGGATCTAGATCAATAGGTAGAAGCGACAGCGGATTGATGCCGGCAGATAAATGCGATCTGCAAATGCAACGCATGTCGGTTGGTTGACAAGTCTTGAGGATGTCGTTGTACATCTCATCCATCGCAAAGGTATCCAGTCGCCTGGAATCAAAAAAAGGTGAGCACTCGTGCTCGATGTCAAAAGAGGCAGGACATCTGAGGTCCGGGGTGTAGATCAAATCGTATCGCTGAGTTATGCTCATGCGAAGGGAGATCCTCATCATGCTGAAAGCGTATGCTTGCATCTGGTCTAATGAAAGCGCAGCCGAAATGGTGAAGTTTTACAGATCGGTATTCAAGGGTACCAAAGTCGGTAAGTTCTCTTACTGGGGCAGTAATCCCAGAGGCGTCAAGGAGGGCTCGGTACTCACCGCGCACATCACGATCCTGGGTCAAAAGCTTATGCTCTTGAATGGTTTCGTTAAAATGCCTTTTAATGATTCAGTTTCGTTTGTCGTTCCTTGCAAAACTCAGCGAGAGATTGACACCTATTGGAAAAAGCTGACGGCCGGTGGAGGCAAACCCGTGCAATGTGGCTGGTTGATCGACAGGTTCGGCGTTCGATGGCAGATCTGTCCGGCCGATTTCGACAAATGGAACACCACCCAGAACAAAGCCAAGAAAGAGGCTGTGATGGACGAGATGTGGAAAATGATAAAACTCGACATCAAGAAGCTGAAGGCGGCGTTCGACAACGCTTGAGCCTTGAGACTCGAAACTCGTCGCCCTTGAGCTAGGAGGTTTGCTGTGAATCCATGGTTGTCACTGGTATTGGCGGGCGTTTTTGAAGTGGGATTTACGACCTTCATGAAACTCTCCGAGGATTTCTCGAAGTGGCTTTACGTTGGACTCTTCCTGCTCTCAGCGACGATTAGCTTCTCGCTTTTATCTGAAGCCATGAAGTCAATTCCGCTCGGCACCGCCTATGCCGTCTGGACTGGAATCGGAGCCGTGGGAACGGCCATTGTTGGAATTGTTTTTTTTAAGGACCCTGCGACGCTTGGCAGGATATTTTTTTTACTAACGCTTGTTGGTTCTATCCTGGGGCTTAAGCTGGTTTCCGCTCAGGCATAATGGTTGCGACGTGCTCAAACAAGTCGAAGACGCGATAGGGTGTATTACTGAAAGCTAGGCGCAATGCTAGATGCAGCAACTAGACCCTATTTTGCCATTGAGATGGCGAGCTCATTCGCACTTTTAATTCAATGCATTAATATAAGAATAATAACCCAGTTTAGACAAGACATAGGTGGCAATCATAGCGGTCTAGGCAAATATTTATGAATGTCGCACTAGCCAGTACGCTTTTGCTTCTAGCGATGTCCCTAAAGTACTGCATGGCGGATGCATCGACCTTTACGGGCCGGATGAACTGCTTCGTTCTTCGACGAGATCTTGAAGCATTCATCAAAGTGGGCGAGTCTATTGAGGTCCGCATCCAGAGCGCCTGAAGGAGTCTTGATATGAAGATTTTAAGTAGATTCGTGGTCAACATGCTCCAATACAATTGGAGTCTAATTTTAATAATGTCGGTTTCTTTTTTGGTGCCAGTGGCCGCTTTTGCGGAGCACCTTGCTGTGTCCGAGGTGATGCGCTTGGTTCGAGAGACCAACGCCGTAGTCGTAGATGCTCGCGAATGGAATGAGATTGTCGAGGGGATGGTTTCAGGCGCATTTTGGTTGCCCACCTCGACATTGCGGCAGGAATCAGAGGCAGAAAATAAGTTACTTGCACTACTACCTAAAGATCGGGAGCTCCTGGTTTATTGCCGCTCAGGAACACGATCGGAGCATGCAGTTTCGTTTCTCGTTTCCCACGGATATCGTGCGCGAAATATCGGTGGCTTTGCTGATCTGAAGTCCGGTGGACTAAAAACGTTGGTTCCTAGTCACAGCGAGAAAACTACTTTTGTGCGGGAGCTTGAAATTGACTCTTATCTACAGTCGTTGAATTCGATGCGTGAAGGGTTGGCCTCTACTCTAACAAAGCCAGCAGCTGGCATCACAGAGTCGGATTTCGCACAGGTTTGCGCACCGGTTGGCAAATCATTGTTGGCCTGGGCCAAGGCAAATTCTTTCGAGGCCCGTCAAGTGTCCCTTAAGTATAGAAATCCGAAGAGCGCGCCAAATTCTCAAGAATTAGCCATTTTGAAGGTCATGGAATCTGATCCATCGATTTGGAGAGTGGTAGAACGCTCAAGGCGCGACAAATCCAATGGATACCTTGTCGCTGCACGAATACCTGTGCAACAGGCTTGTCTTAAATGTCATGGTTCTGCAGATGCACGGCCTGCTTTTATCAAGAAGAAGTACCCCGAAGATAAAGCACACGGCTTTCGCGTGGGTGATCTGCGGGGCATATACTCGGTTTTTGTTCCGGACAAGTCGCCCGTTTTGCAATCAAACTAAAAAGTTTTTTTAGGGACCCTGCGACGCTTGGCAGGATGTTTTTTTTACTAACGCTTGTTGGATCCATACTGGGGCTTAAGCTGGTTTCCGTTCAGGTATAACGGTTTCGACGCGCTCAGACTACGTTTCACCGATCTATCCGATCCACCTGCTTGCCCCACTTCCCCAGCCAAAGCGGCAATACAAAAAACAGGAAGATCGGCCCCAACAACACCGCCAGCACATACCATCTGCCTGCGATGTCTAATTTACGGCGCGATGCCTCAAGTGTCACAAGGCCTAGACCGAGAGCGCCCAGGCAAAACCATAGAATGAATGCGAGTCTCATGCAGATGCATTCTAGCAGTGTGGGTTTGGGTTGTATACCTAGAGATCACTAGGTACGGTTGGCGATATGAGCTTTAGCACACAAAATGGTGGCAGGGGTCGGGGCAATCCGTTCGACGAGTTTCCGGATGAGTTCAAGCGGATCATCGATACGATCCGGAAAAATTTGCATTTAGTCCTTTTCACGGCTGGAGGCGTTTTTTTGGCCGTTACCTTGTTCACTAGCTTTTACACGGTTCAGCCCAGCGAAGAAGCGGTGATCACCCGTCTTGGCAAGTACATCGAAACCACCACGCCTGGATTGCATTTCAAGCTCCCTTTCGGAATCGACACTGCCGTCAAGGTTCGGACTAAGCTCGTATTGCAAGAAGAGTTTGGCTTTAGAAGCTCTACGGATTCCTCCTCAAATGAGGCAACGACTTATCAAAAGGACAACTTTGCCAAAGAATCTTTGATGCTGACAGGCGATCTCAATGTCGCTGATGTCGAGTGGATCGTTCAATATCAGATCTCCGATCCCCGCAAATTTCTCTTCCAAGCTCAAGATCCACAACGAAATATTCGCGACGTCTCAGAGGCGATCATGCGCCGGGTGGTTGGCGATCGGACGGTGAACGAAACCCTGACCACAGGACGTGTCGAGATCGCCACCGAGGCCCAACGTCTGACTCAGGAAGTGCTTGATCGATATGACCTCGGAATCCGTGTCGTCACGATCAAACTTCAGGACGTCAATCCTCCTGAGCTGGTCAAGCCTTCCTTTAATGAGGTCAATGCGGCCAAGCAGGAGCAAGAAAAGGCCATCAACATGGCAGAAGAAGCCTACAACAAGATCATCCCTGAAGCCCGGGGCAAGGCCGAAGAGACGCTTTCGCAAGCCGAAGGATACGCAGCCGCTGTCGTGAACCGCGCCAAAGGAGACGGCGAGAAGTTCACCTTAACATTGCAAGAGTATCGCCACGCTCCTGATGTGACTCGCAGACGAATTTATCTCGAGACCATGGAAGAGCTTTTTGGCCGCTTCGAAAAGCTCACGATCGTAGATGACAGAATCAAAGGTGTTTTGCCCATATTTGGCACGAACGCTAAGCTCGCAGAGGACTCTGATAAATGAAACCTACTCAAATTGCTCTGCTCGCCGTACTCGTCGTTGTCGTGTTCGCAGGTTCCCTCTCAGTCGCTTACATCGTGCCGGAAGGGCGCCAGGCCATTATCACGCAATTTGGCCGACCCGTCGGGGATCCCGTCACCTCAGCGGGTCTTCATGCCAAGTTGCCGTTCATCCAGAATGTTCAGTATGTCGACAAGCGGATCCTGACTTGGGACGGGTATCCTAATCAGATCCCGACGCGGGATAAAAAGTATATCGTAGTGGACACCACTGCGCGTTGGCGAATTCATGACGCCTTAAAATTTATTCAAACCGTGCAGAATGAAAGAGGCGCTAAAGCTCGATTGGACGCGATCTTGGACGCCATCACACGCGACACGATCTCGAACCACAATTTGGTTGAAGCGGTGAGAAACACCAACTCCATTCTAGACTACATTCAGAAGCGCGCCGAAGAAGCACAAAAGAAAGTAGCTGATGGCACGATCTTGGTAGCTGAAGAAGAAGAAATTACGGGCGAGATCGAGAAAATCCAGACGGGACGCGAGAATCTCAGCGGCCTCATCGCCAAGAAAGCTGCCGAGGAACTAAAAGACTTTGGCATAACGGTGATCGACGTGCAGCTTAGGCGGATTGCCTATGAGGCCAGCGTCGAGAAGAAAGTCTATGAGCGTATGATCTCCGAGCGCAAGCGGGTCGCAGAGAAGATTCGATCCATTGGCAAAGGCGAGCAGGCCAAGATCCAAGGTAAGACGAGTCGTGATCTCCAGCGCATTGATTCTGAAGCTTACCGCAAGGCCCAGTTAGTGCGCGGCAAAGCGGAAGCCGAATCGATCAAGATCTACGCGAGAGCCATGTCACAGGACCGGAAGTTCTATGATTTCGTTCGGACGATGGACGCCTATAAGAAGAGCCTGAAACCCGAAACGCAGTTTCTTCTGTCGACCGACTCCGAGTTTCTCAGAGGGCTTCGCTCGAGCCCTTAAATCGAGGCTCTCAAGGCAGCGCATTCTTTGGGTCTGATGCCTCGTACCCCTATGAGTTGAGGACCTAAAGAGTCTTGAGAAACTCCAGCAAATCCATTCTCTCTTCAATGCTCAATCGCGCTGGAAACGTGTGACCCGCATTGCTCTTTCCATTCAACGAGGTATCGTAATATCGGCGCTTTTCAATGGAGTCATTTTCGGAACGATTTGCGGATGCCATTTGTTCGCGGGTGTATTCTTCGACTAGGAGTCCGCCCTTGGCCTCGTCATAGCGAGAGTGATTAGCTTTCCAAATCTTAGGTCGTTGATCTGGAAACAGCACGCCATGAAGCGTTGGCACCGACCCATTGTGAAAGTAGGGGGCTGATGCCCAAACTCCTGTGAGCGGAGGCGCCATATAGCCATCTGCCTTGTCCCGGATATCTCCTGATCCGCCTTGAGCTACCCAAGTGTCCTTCACGGCTCTCTTATATTCAGTGGACAGTCCCGTGAGCAAGCGCACTGGATCTGTGCCCAGTTGTTCTAACGGGATTGTTTTGTTGGGATAGTCCACAACTTGATTCTCATAACTGCCGTGGCAATGATGACACTTGTTGTGGAAAACTTTTCTACCACGCTCCGCTGCAGACGTGACTATCGGGAATGGATAGCGTGGGGCTTCGATCTGTTCAATGAATGACAAGACATCGACGAACGTTTGCTCCATCTCACCGATTGGATTCTCTGGATGCATGATTTGCAGCGCGTTCATTTTGGCTTCTTTAGGTGCAAACCCATCAATCCAAAGTCGATTGCGGAACTTGGTGTTCCACCAGGTGGGCGGATCCATGTCAGCAGGTTGGCTGCCATACGAAACACTTTTTCCAATCAGGAGCCAGCCAAGGTTGATGGCGTTTAGGCTTAAGTCTGGGTTTCTTAAGTTCAGATAGATGTCAGCAGTTCGCCAAACATTGAAGGTACCGCGAGTGAGATTTGAGGGATTGTCATTCAGAATTTTCTTATACAAAGGGATAGAAACAAAGTCCTGAAGTGTAAAACTTGATCGTGTCGGATAATGAATCGCTAACCGAATGCGATCCTGCATGAATCCCATCAAGTCTAAATTGTTATTGGGCGCACCAATGACAAATTGTGGACCGGTGGGCGAGGGTACGGTGCCCGCATGGCATGCCATGCAGTTCATTTCCCATTTATCCGATTTCTTTGGGTTCGAAAAAAAGCCCACAGGCCTTTTAACGTGAATCTCTGGAGCGAGAACAAATCCGTAGCGCTCAGCTGTGATTTGATGCTTTCTTCCTGGGTTAGCTAAAACTTCTTGTTTTAACTTTTCCGGAAATACCAGCCAGAGATTGTCCCATTCTTTCTCTGAAAGCGTGGTTAGACCCGGCCCCACCGCCATGTTGTCGTTAATTAAGGCATTGAGGCCCATTTGTGGATCGCCAGGAAGCAAGGGTCTGTCATGAGAATAGGCACAAAGCCCTGCAAAAAAAGAGATGATGGAAAACAGTGAAATTTGACGAATTAGCCCCGCAATGACCATACGAACATGCCCCTCAGGGTCGACCACTATCCGCTTAGTCGTACTGTGTCAAGATAGGGCGCCATTATAGTACGATCGTTTAGAAGGAGGGGTCACTCTTTCATGCGATATCTGCGCAGGAAACTGTCCGCTGCTAGCGGCCTTTGTCGTAAGTCATCTTGCAGTATGCGCCCCGGTAATCGTCGAAAACGCCTCCGCCACGGCAACTGTGGCAACTTTGATGGTAAATAGTGATGCCGCCATAGATTGAGATAACGTCATCTTTTTTTTCCTGAAGCTCTCTCATTGCCCTCCTACCGGGCAAGCAATCCGTTTCGAAATAGTGCCCAGCAAAGGCGACGCTGGTGAATAGTGCTGTTAGTACCAAGGACAATCCAATTTTGATTTTCATATAAACTCCTGAAGAATCATTAAAGTTGTTTCTTAATTGCTAGAATTCGGACTTTGACGAATTGGTTCTTTCTACAGTCTGAATGAGATGATTGAGCGCCTTGAGCAAGAGAGAGACCGCTTCTGGATTTGGAGCGACACCAACAACTGTGGCATTCGATAGAAGGGTCCCTTTAGGGTTCATGATACAGAGAGTGTCCTGAGCGCAGTTCAGGACGACTCCTACTCCACGATCAAACTCTTGGCCAATTTCGACTCCCATCAGTGATACACTCTTCACCTGGCGAAGCAAAAAGTGAGTGACCCATTGAACTTCGAACTCGTCATTCACGCGACACCCTGAGGTTACATCCCCTCCAGTAGTCCGCTTGTATTGTGTGGCAGTTAGCCACCCCGAGGGAGCCAGCGAAACCTGGTAATAGGACTCGTAGTCACAATCAAAACCTGGAACGTGTCCGAGAAAAGGGTTAGCGAGGAGCGTTTCGTTGATCAAGTTGAGTGTCTGAGATTCTAATGACCATTTCAGCAGCGGAATCTGCTCTATCTTAGCGGTTAGTTGCAGATAGGCTGATACTCGATAGGCTTCGTCTTCGTTTTCAGAAGGCGAATTGGACAATTGCTGAAAGTGATGAACATGTTCGTGGATAGCCAGGCTCGCCAGTCGAATCATCATCTCCTCTGAGCTCAGGGCTGCATAGTCTTGGGCTAGCTTTTCAACGTCAAAGCAGATTTCGCCACCGATGTCCCCGATCTTTGCCGACGCCGGAACTTCATCGGAGTACGCGTCTTTGCATGAGGTACCAAAGGTATAGTTTTTGGGGGTGCTAATGTCTTTCTGAAGAGCCCCGTCCCGGAGCATGCGCTGGAAAGTTGAGCGAGTTAAGGGATCGCTCACTTGGTCAACTTGAAGCGTGCGCACATAATTAAGAATGGCGTTCTTCAATCCATCACCTTGCAAAAGAAGCTCGATTACGGCTTTGTCGATCTTCTTTGGAGTGCCGCCTCCAACTCCTTCGCTCCCCGAAAAGGCGGGGCCCTCTAGAAAGGGCAATGCAGTCGACATCGATATGAACCAAAATAGAATACTTTTCTTCATGACTTCTTACTCCTTGCTCAACGTGCATTTAGAAATTGGGTATAATTGCACGCCCAAATTATAGACCCGCGTTCTCTTTCCATTTTCCAGGAACTGACAAATATCTCGGCGGAACTTTTTTATGATCTTTCTTGCCTCTGGAATTCTATCGACGTCGATAGCCAGGGTCATCGAGGTGATGTCCTTTTCTTCAGGAGGGGTATTGTCGATCGCATCCAAGGCTCGCTGGAGCACTTGCCTCTGGAGTTGTTTGTGCCCTGTGCTGGTATCGACTCCCGCCACCCCATTGGTGATGTAGGTGTTTGTTTTTGCCAAGCGGCCTTCTCGCACTTCGATCAATCCCAGGCGTTTTAAACGAGCAATGGCGCTTTTTATCTCTGTAACCGGTACTCCCAAAATGCCTGCGATCCATGACGGATTGCTTTTAAAGCCTGTAGTGAAAGTGAGTTCAAGTAACGCAAAATGATGCCAATCGGAGATCACCGAGAATGCGTCTAACGAGAGCTGATGAAAACTCGGTGAATTGTCAGTGAGAGTGGGATCTTTCGATCTGGCTCTTTCTCCGGCAAACTTGAGTAGCCTCTGTTTCTCCCAAAGTGAGGCGTCGAGTGCCTCGCAAAGCCTGATGATCAGTTTAGGCGAAGCTCGTCTTTTTCCGGACAAAAGCTGTGATACTGATGAAGCATCCATTTTCAGAAGCCTTGCAAACGAGCGTAATGAGTACTTCGGGTTGCGTCGAAACCTACTGGCAAATTCTCGCTGAAGCCAGATAGCAAGGTCACCTACCTCTTCTTCGAGATGAGTATGAGTCGATTGATATTTTGTGGAGCCCGCGTTCATGGAGGGCTGTATATCGATCTGTTGTGCGTTGCGCTATGTATTTTGACACAAAGTGTGGCAAATGGTTTGCCACACGAACCTTGCGAAGCGCTCATTTTGGGAGCGCATTTGACGAGGAGGTATTTGCGAACGAAGGGGATTCTGCCGTCAAAATCTCCTATTGAGGCCGCAGAAACGTGCCTTTTCGAATGATAGTCCAGTCTGCAAGTGTGCAAGGGCTAGCTCCAGATGTCCCCCGAGGGATTGCGATGGTTGCCACAAGATGTGGTGGTGAAAGATGGGTTTTTCCAACGACAGCCTATTCGGCGTATCTAAAGTGGGTGTCATCGGATTATGAAAGCGGATGCTTCAATGTATTGCGCTACGCCAACTACCTTTGACTCAGGCATTACTGATGCCGTCGTTGAGCGGACTCGCAGAATTTGATAAGTCTAAAAAATTAAAAGTGATCGCTTCAAACGGGAAGTTGCATGAAGTCAGTTTCCCAACCACATTCCGTTCGGATATTTATGAGCAATTGCACAGATTGTGGTGGCCTAAATGCCGGCCTCCAGTCCTATTCTTCGACGTCTTCTCTACACTCGAAACTTATTTTTTTATATGATTGGGCGAGTGTGTATGAATTGAATCGAGTCCAAGGTACGTGAATGTGCGGTAGTCCATGTGGCAATGATTTCAAAACATCATTGATATTAAACATCGGAAATTTATAAATCAAGCACCACTCTGTGGCATTAAGAATAGGGTTATACGGACTTTCTCCAGGCTTGAGCACCCTGCACTGAGCTTCTTCGCGGCTGAGTTGAAAGGGGACATCCGTGCGAGTGGTCGCTTTACTCGTCGCATAGTAGATCCAGTCCGTAAGTTTTGTGGGAGATCTAAAGTTGGTAGTGTCTAAGGCTATTTCTTCTGTGCCCACATAGACAAACGGCACCAAATTAAGCCAGTATTGAAAAGGTACGATAGGAGAGCTAAAAGTAAGTTTATAGTCCCAGCGCGTACGAGTGAAGGTCTCTCGAAACCGTTTAGTGTAGAATAGAGCAGCAGTCATGCTCCGAACGTTGTGATCCCTATGTAGGCTATCTTGAGTGGTGATGGTTGCGTCTTTGGGGTGGAAGAAGGCACAGCGTGGCTTATATTTTTTCAGATCTCGGTATATTTTTTCAACCTGATCTATAGATTCAAAAACTGTGGGTTGGTAGGCGTTTGGCGCTCCCGAGTCTGCAAAGAGGCGTGTGGGGCTGAGGTAAAGTCCCCAGAGGATCCCGAGGCAACAAAGAGATAATAGGTGTTTTTTCATTTTTTCATTCTCGCTTTCTTAAGGTCACCATGAATAAGATTGATTGGCCACCATCTCAATTTTGCTCTCGAGTCGGAGGATCTTTTTCTCTGCATTTTCGCGTTCTGTGTCGGATAAAGAATTGTAGTAACTATCGAGGCTCAAGTCGCGCTGGTGGTAAAGCTCGCTTAGGACTTCTTGCTCAACTTGAACGATGTCTTGATTCAATTTTTGAATTGCAGATTCGAAATACAAAGGCCCGGCCTGTTCCTTTGTAAGGATTCCTTCCTCGACCTGTTTGGTTACATCGGCCAAGATGAGGTTGCGCTCAAGCTTCTGCTTCCATTCGTGCTTCGCCTCTAAGTATATGTCGGATGCCTGGTATCCAATTGCTAATGCAAACGAGATGCGGAGCAAGTGATTTGCTTTGTGCAGTATGATTCCTACCGCTGGTCGGCTGAGTTGAAGCCAAGTGATTGCGCTTTTGAGTACTTTGAGAACACCCAGTACAGCAGCCGTTCCGCCTGCTTTTCCGGCGAGATCTGCAGCAACAAGAGAAGCCAGGAAGAGATGCTGATTGGTTTGATCCTTGCCATAGCACTTCTCGAGAGCCCTCAGAAATCCGGGGTTTCGAACCATCGCCATGAGGTAGTGACTCGGTTTGGCGATCCGGACCTCTAATACCAGGTCCTTTCCACTTTCTAGGGCTAGGTCTAGAACCTCAAGGTACTCTGCTTGGGCGCACATTGTGTAGGTTTTTTGAAAAACTTCATTCTCTGTGAGCAACATTGGCTCACTGGCATGGCTTAAATGTCCGAAGCACAGAAGTAAGTAGGGAAGCCATTTCGTCATTAGTTGGTCTCGCTTTGATCGAGAACTTCATCGGTCAAAGCGTCTTGGAGATTCTTGAGATGAACTTTTCTCTCTTCGATGACCGCAAGAATGGCCTCGGCTTGGCGAAGATCTAGTTTGAGGACAATGGCCGCAGTTCCAGATGCCCCCGTCGCCACAGCTAATTGTTTTAAGACGTGAAGTTTTTCAGCTCGATTTAACACTTTGCTAGTAGGCAGTAAAAGGATGAGGCCTGCACCTATTGCGCTCACACCAATCAATATCTCTTGAGCTAGTTTTTGTCCGTGTAAGCCTGGCATGACCCTATGCAGTTCGAGTTCAATCTCCTCGATTTTGCGAACTTCTTCAGCGATCTCCGCTTCAAGTCGGCACGAGGTTGGAGATCTGTTGCATGGGGTGGGATCAGCGAATGCAAGAGATTGGGAGATGAAGGCGATAAGCAAAAGCAGGGCAAGGGAGGGCTTAAATCTTGATGTCATAGAGGACTCGCTTTTATATAAAACCATTTTAGTTGGTTGTTTAGTATGTCTATTAAGTCAACTTTTCAACTTAAAATATCTCGTGAAAATGAAGCTCGTCATTCGAAGCCATTTCTAAATAGAATTGAAGTGTTAAGACACAAACTCTCGGGTGAAGTAACACCGGTTTACCAGGAGAGGTGGGTAGGTTTCAGGTCCGATTGCCGAACGCAGGCCAGAATTCTTTGAATTCGAGAGCCGGCTCTGGTCGCTTGAAGCTTGATCGGCGAGTCTCCGCAAGTGCTCTTCTCGTGGCTAGGGGTAGCTGTCGTATCGGGCGCTCGATTTCGATTAGTCCTTCTATGGGAAAGTTTCGATGAATTAAATTTGTCGCGCTTTGTGAGAGACCTGGCTTGCCAATAGCTGGACCTGCCTTAGCTCTATCAATGCGAGTGAATCGAGCGTCGCAATGTCAGATAGTCACGCAGAGGAGAAGTCTGTTCAAATTGGAGATGTACATTAGGCATGAGGTAGGCTTACGCAAATGCAATGGTATTGCATTTATGGCTATTTTACGCTATCTCTCCCTTTGAAGTGGGGCGCTATTTTGCCAACCGAGAGAGAGGTCTTCTTATCCGATTGCAATCACAGCACGCTGTATAGAAAGCGGTTCTTGGTGGCAATTTCCCCTTTGGTGGCAAGCTTATTCGTGCATGCGGCTGGAATACTCTTATTAGGAGTCGAGTTTCAAGGGCCCAACCCCCGTGAATCCATTACTCCTATCGAGCTTGTCGGAACGGTCTCTCACCTTTCACGCGGTTCGACCGAGAGGTCTACTAAGTCACATCGTCCTGATGTCAAACGCGCTTCCAGGCGAGTTAACGATTCTCCTCTTCATTCGCAGAAAGACATCGTCAGTAAGAAAATAAGCCCGTCTTTATGGGAGACAGGATTGAACGAAAAAGCTCATGCCTCCTCGGCTTTCGGAGATGCGACTTCTTCCGGATCTGGCGCGCTTGCAGCTTCTGCCCTGCAAGTTTATGTCTCTTTGATTGTCCAGAAGGTCGATGAGGTCAAAATCTATCCCGAAGAAGCCGTTTATCGCGGTGAAGAGGGGCGTGTGGTTGTGTTGATGGAAATTCTTCCTGACGGAAAAGTGAATCAATTCCATTTAATGACTCCGTGTCCCTTTGATGCTTTGAACCACGCGGCGTTGGATACTTTAGCTCAGCTCTCTTATCTGCCGCCTCTTCCATCAGGAATGAATCGGGCGCTCAAGGTTCAAGTTCCGCTTAGCTTTGTTCTATCTAAAAGACGTTGAAAAAATGAAATCATTAAACGCAACTGTGTTGCATTTAATGATTTTGATGTTATATCCGCATTATGAAAATGGACACGTCGCCCCGGATGATTTCGGCTATCTTGGTCTTTAGCTCGCTTACGATTACGGAAGCTTTCTCCCAAGAGAAGCCAGTAGAGCCGTCCCCCTCTTCTAGCCGCGAGACCGAGCCTGCTGAGTACGTGGTTACTCCAGACATCACAGTCCTGGGGCAGCCCACTGCCAAGAAAAACTCTGTCAACGATTACGTTCCAACTGTATCGGAACTCTCAGGTCTGAGGCTTGAGAAGAAAAAGCAAACTAGCCTCGGAGAAACATTGTCGCGCGAAGCTGGGGTGAGCTCGAGCTTCTTTGGGCCCAATGCCAGTAGACCCGTTATTCGAGGACTTGACGGAGAACGGATCCGGATCCTTCAGAATGGCCTTGGAGTGCTCGATGCGTCCGGCACGAGTCCTGATCACGCTGTTTCAAGCGATCCATTACTCATGGAGCGCATCGAGGTGGTCCGTGGTTCAGCTTCGTTGCTCTATGGCAACAATGCAATTGGAGGCGTGGTAAATGTGGTCGATAGTCGCATTCCGGAGCGATTGGAGCCCAAGCCCAAGGTAGTATTTGATTCTAGAGGTTCTTCGACTGATACAGGCAGGTCAGGCGGCTTGGTCGCTCAAGGCAGTGTAGGGCGATTCACGATCCATGCGGATGGGGCACTGCGCGGAGCGGATAGCTATCACATTCCTGGGCTTGCGCGTTCTGAACGACTGCGGGCTTCTCAGCCCTTGGCAGCTGGAGAAGTAGAGAGTCAAGATAAAGTCGTCAATAGTTCAAACAATAGCTACAATGCTGCATTAGGAACGTCCTATATTCTAGATTCCGGCCATATTGGCACATCCTTTAGTTCCCTCGCTACGAAATACGGTACGGTTGCCGAACCCGACGTGACAATCGATCTCCACCGATACCGTCTTGACACTGGTGCCGAGCTCAAGGGTGATGGGTTCATTCAGTCGGCACGACTTAAGGGCGCAGGATCATATTACCAACATAAAGAGCTGGAAGGCGAAGACGTCGCGACGACCTTCACGAACCGCGGCGCGGAAAGCCGAATTGATCTCAAGCATGCTCCGCTGGGTGGGGTAGAGGGCGTCATCGGATTTCAACAGCAGTACTCTCTCTTTAGTGCGCTGGGTGAGGAAGCGTTTTTGCCAACCACCACTAATACTTCCTATGCCTTATTCGCTTACGAAGAGCTCCCTCTGGGGCGCTTCACTCCTTCTTTCGGCGCGAGAATTGACAGGTCAGGGGTGGCCTCAGAAACTTCAGAGCAATTCGGCCAAGCCGAGTCACGTGAGTTCTGGACACCTAGCGTATCGGCAGGTCTTCTCTATCGCCTGGATGACGCTTTCTCGCTTGGACTTAATACAGCGGTCACGCAGCGAGCGCCGAACTACCAGGAATTGTTTGCCAACGGGGCGCACGTGGCGACCGGGATATATGAGTCAGGAGATCGCGGTCTTCAGCCCGAGATCGGTCGTTCGCTCGAGCTATCGCTACGTCACAGAACCAAGAGCGGCGAAGGTCGCGTAAGTACCTTTGTGCAGGACTTCAATCGCTTTGTTGCGCTTACTCCTACGGGCGACACAGATGCAGACTCTGGGCTTCCGGTTTTCGCCTATCGCCCTGTTCAGGCGTTGCTAGTTGGGGCTGAGATCGAGTACCGGCAACGTCTTCCGTGGAAACTAGGTAAGGGCGCATTCGAGCTCGAACTTGCGTTGGATTGGGTTCGTGGATTGAACCGCTCTGACTCAACCAATCTTCCTCGTATCACTCCAGCGCGTGAAACAGTGGCTCTAGCATATAAGACGAGCGCCTTTTCGACGGAGCTGGAGGTTCAGCGCTCAGAAGCTCAAGGTATCGTCGCGCCCAATGAGTTGCCCACCGACGCCTACACTGTCTTTAATCTAGGTGCGGAGGTCCCTTTTTCAATTGGACTCGGGAAATTTAGTCTTCTCGGTCGCTTCAATAACATTTTCAACGTCGAAGCGAGAAACCACGTTTCGTTTGTAAAAGACATAGCGCCTCTTCCTGGGAGCAACGTCGTTGTAGGAGTTCGGGCCAGAATCTGAGTCATCATGAAACTCATCTTGAGATGAAGTGAAGTTCTGACTTCAATTGAAGTTTCGATAGCTCACATTTTCTGATACGGCAAAGAACGAAGATGAAACGCAAGATCAATCTTAGGAAGCGATCCAATGCTTTGGCGCATGCATCGAATGACTACGCTGCCTCGTTGGAGGAGGCTTGCGTTACGATGCGCTCCTTTGGCCTTAAGCGAACGCATAATCGAGAGAATCTTCTGCGCTTTCTAATCGAGAACCATGGCCCATTCAGCAAAGATGAGATCAAGAAGGCACTCCCTAAGGACGATTTAGACAGTGTTACGCTTTATCGAAATCTTGCCAGTTTTGAAGAGATCGGCCTCGTTCGGCGAAGTGAATTCGGCGATGGCATCTCTCGATATGAGTTTCAAGCTCATCCCGATGAGCACCACCATCATATCGTTTGCATGAGCTGCCGTAAGGTCGATAGCCTCGATGATTGTGCGCTGCCAAAGCTTGACGCGATCGGCGAGATGTTGGGCTACACTAAAGTGAGGCACTCGCTAGAGTTTTTCGGTATGTGCAGGGACTGTACCCGCAAGTCAACTTGAACGCATGACGTTGGTTAGACCCCCCTCGCTTTGCGAAAGCGGGCAGAACAGAGATCGTTCAGATAGTGAAAATAGTAGCGGCTAAATACTCGGAAACTAATTCTGAGTTGAAATTAAAGTGAGTAACAGTATGCTTAAGTTGCGCATGCTCGGCTCTACAGGGAGTTCGGATTATCGCCTAAAATTTCTTGATGACCTCAAAACACAAACTCACTCTCAGCATTGCCTCATTGATCATTGTTTTTGCCCTCCTGCTTTACTGGGACTCCAGGCGGGACTATGTGTCGGAAGTTAAGAGCTCATTCGAAAGGAAAGAGCAACTAGTCGCGACGCTCACCGAGCAGTCTAAAAGTCTTTTAAATAAAGTACAGAATCTTTCAGCCTACAAGAGCTGTAAATATGATTTGGACTGCAAAGTAGCAGGCTTAGGATTTAAGACCTGCAATCGATTTCACAAGTTCTTGGCATACTCGACGCAGCGAACAGACGAGGAAGCGCTCTTTCAAGCAATACGGGAGTACAATCAAGTTCAAACGCGCCTCATTGACCTATCGTTTAAGGTTCCAAGTTGCGGAGTTGCCCTCCCTGCGGTGACGTGCACCCATGAGACTTGTATATTGAAGTGATGTAAGATTTCATAGGATGGCTCGTGAGCGGTGGCAATATTGATGTCAACGTGCTTTCGCGCATCATCAATCGCGGCTCCGGGGCCTGTGCAGATGATCGCTCACTGCATGGATGAGGACAAAGCGTTCTTTGTCCGATTCAAGGATAGTAATGATGCGCTAGTCGAAGAAGTCTGCTTAGGCGATTGCAGCTTTCATCGAGGCAACTTCGACTCCCACGAGTCTCATACCTTTTTCCATTTTGGCGATGTTCTCGCCAACCCTGTCGAAGTCTATTGCCGTGAAGTAAGACTCAGCAATGATGTAAGGTTATCGCCGGCTCGCGGGCGACGCACGCAGCCTTCTCCTTCGCGGAAGGTGTAGGTTGATGGGTAAGAGAGTTCCAATAGTGACAACAAGAGTTTGTCTCATCATGGGTTAATCCCTCTCTTAAGATTTAGTAGTGAGACTAGATAAAGCAAGCGGTGTGCTAGCTGGATGGTATTGTTAGTTATTGAAACTACTGGGCTTTACTGTTTGCTCACTTTCAAAGAGTGAGGCAGGTGTTTAGCAGCGCCGTTATTCAAGATTATAACCTATCCAAAAAATGATATTTGAATGCATAAATTAGAATGGTTATAATATAGAAGAATGCGACCCCTTCGAAAAAGACATGCAATAGAGCAGCTTAAAAGGAAGCTCCGCTTTTCTCCCGTGGTTACACTCCAAGGGGTTAGGCAGAGTGGAAAAAGTACGCTCGCACGGGAGCTCTTAGAAAATCAGATTTACACTACCTTGGATCGGGCCCCGATCCGAGAGCAAGCGCAAACCCGAACGGAGAGCTGGATCGAGGAGCTGAGGGTTCAGGCCGAGTCCGCAGTCATCGTGATCGACGAGGCTCAAAAGGCCCCCGCTGTTTTTGATCAGATCAAATACGTAGTGGATCGCGATAAGCGACCAGGTCAGTTTATCTTGCTTGGATCTACGGAGTTCTCTCGAGAGACCTTGGTGAACGAGAGCCTAACTGGCCGTGTGAGTCGAATGAGGATTTTTACCCTCACTTTAGCCGAGACTTTGTCTCTCCCATTCTCTGATCATTCTCCTATTGGCCGACCAGATCTAGTTCATTTTCTTAGCAATGGCGGATTTCCTGGCATATTTGCGATCAGGGATAAACAAGAGAGAGTCTCAAAGCTCGAAGAGTGGATCCAGCTTACGTGTGAAAGAGATGTGCTTCAGATCAAGAGAATCAAAGCGGATCCGGATCTCTGTATCCGCATTCTCGAAGTTCTTCCTCACCTTGAGGAGCCCACTCAGGCCTCCATCGCGAATCGACTCAAGGTCGGGATTCGAAAAGCTGAGGCCAATCTCAAAGCGCTTGCTCAGATCTTCGCCGTTCACCCTATCCAACCTTCTTCCTTAGGAACCGGAAAGACCCTCTATTTCTTGCCCGATCCCAGTATGGTTTCTTACTTCAAGGGGTCTTTTGAGGCTCAGCTAGAATCGGCGCTTTTAACGGAGTTCTTAGCGAAAAGAAGTTACGGTTCGAATGATGCTCATCAAATTCGATATTATCGAAACAGCAAGGGGCATCGAGTTCATTTTATTTTGGAAAATAGCATCAAAGATATTGAAGCCTACAAACTTACGGGCAAAGAAAAGTATGACCTTCGGGACGCTGCTTTGCTAGTTTCATTGAAAGAAGTAGCAAAAAAAAATGACGTCAAAGTGAAGCTCAACTTGATAGGCGGTTTTGGCAGTTTGGACAAAGACCAGCAAA
Source organism: uncultured Bacteriovoracaceae bacterium (assembly GCA_964524175.1). GTDB lineage: Bacteria > Bdellovibrionota > UBA1018 > UBA1018 > UBA1018 > CAZGCK01. The sequence goes on from CAZGCK010000017.1 coordinate 45,534, forward strand.
TGAGCTTAATTCCCTGGGAAAATCTCTTCTGAAAAACTGATTGCTAGCGGACTTCAAACCGATCTGAGTCCACAAGCACCCCCGCCGTACTCTTCAGGGCCTCGTCCCTCAGTCAGTTGAAATTCTCAGCTGAGTGGCCCGCATTTCATCACGCAGCTTGAGTTTCGGTGTTAACGACTTTCTCTTGAGCGCACAGCGACTGCAGTCTCACGACGAGTGCCGGCAACGTGCGATGACCACGAATCCGGTTCATTCGCTTCTCGTTCTGCAAACATGCGGTCGCAAGCACGGTTTGATCGTATAAGCACCAGCGCCAATGATCCGTGGGTTTTGGTATGTTTTGTGGTTGGGCTCCCACTTTGATGCCTTGAATTTCTCGAAGTCGATGATGCTCATGAACTCAAGGTAAGTGCGCCTATGGGGAGTTCGATGAGGGCTACGCAGGTACTTGGCGGTCTATTTGTGGGCTAGATTGGCGCTTTAAACGGACTATCCCTGGGAACTGGCATCTAGAGAAAATGCGGGCGCAATCGCGTGTGCGCGGCATGGACAATGGCCGTTCTATACTGGAATCCCGATTACCCGTTCGGAACTTCAATATTTAACAAACAGTATTTACCAGGATGTTCCCAAATCAAACGGCTGGATCAGCTTTTTGAGGATTGGAGATTGGGAACACCCACATTGCGCAAACACCGAAATAAACGGAACATTTGGTTAGAAAAGGCTTTTTAGTTCAGCCAGATGAACCTTGACTCATCGCACCTACGACGGTATTCACGCCCAAAATCCTGGGAGGGCTTTATGGGTAATCGTTCTATTTGGCTAGCTGGTCTAGCCGCAGTGTCTGTTTTAGTAGGAACTGGCTGTTCGTCATCGGACTCGAAGGAGTCAAATGCCGGAAGCTCTACCCAACCTCAGCAAACCCCTAATCGGCCAGTCGAAAACCCAGGCCCATCTGCTCCCCAACCCGTAAGTCCTCAACCTAGCGGACCCTCCGGCGGATATGCCACTCCCGTCTCAACAAGTCTTGTAAAGGCCCTCCAGTTCGACGCCTCTGCCAC
>CAZGCK010000018.1:0-12873 GCA_964524175.1 uncultured Bacteriovoracaceae bacterium
CAAAGGAGTTCTTCCCCCCCTGACTAACAAGCACCATAAATATCGAAACTCAGTCTATAGCCTTGCTCTCGCAGCCTCGTCAATCCAGAAGACCGAAAAAGCGGCCTCGACCAGGCGGTCACCCAGGATAAGAAAGTCGCGGTCTTTGGCTCCATCCGCAGTCCCCACCGTGGGCTCCAAAAGGTAGTCTATAGGTGCGTCAAGGCCGCAGGGACGTAATCCTGAGAAGCTGGTGGGAGCTTTAAATCCGTTCACCGAGAGTCCGTGAAGCAAAACGCCCTTTTCAATGTGCACGCCCACAGAAGCAAATTTTCCACGAGAGGTCCACACTCCCATTTGGGGGCCCTCACGGATCTCCGCGTCGGGGGCGTAGCGCTTTCCCACGCGAAGCGCGATACCTAAAAGCGCCTCCACGGCACGTCGGACTCCTCGTGGGTCTCCGGTTAGCCGCTCGAGTCTATCCACCGCAAATAGGACCCATTGTCCCGGTCCGTGAGAGGTCGCCAGGCCCCCTCGATCCACTTGCAGTGTCTCGACGCCCTGTTGAGCGAGCTCCTCACTCGAAAAGAGCAGGTCATCAGGCTGAGTTCTGCGGCCGAGTGTGATCACGGGTGCAACCTCGGATATGAGTAAAGCGCCCGGGCCGCCTGCGCGTGCTCGCGCTGCGATCTCTCTCTGTCTTTGATCGAGCATAGCGTAGGTCCATGGCTCTCCCTTCGAAGGGCGATGGCGGCGTGTCTCGGTCTCAGTATGTGCTCTAGGCATATGGCTAAGCGGTGTAATCGAGCACGCATCGGGCTGTCAATCCACCTTGGTCTGGTTCTTGATAGACACCAGAGTCCTCAGGGGGGCTTAACTATGCATTGCAAAAGTATTCTCGTCGTCGAAGACAACGCAGATATTCGTGACACGCTCGAGCAGGTTCTTCAGATGGAGGGCTACGAGGTCGAATGCGCCTCGAATGGAGGAGAGGCCATTGAGCTACTCAAAAGGAAACATGAGCCGGTTTTGGTCCTTCTCGATATGATGATGCCGGTGATGAGTGGTTGGGAGTTTTTAGAGGCGCAAAAGTCAGATCATGTGCTTGCGACTCTGCCTCTGGTGATTCTATCCCCCTTGGGGGCGGCTTCGGCTTTGATCAGTAAAGAGACTCCGCTGCCGGCCGTAGGATACATCAAAAAGCCCATTGCGCTTAATGCACTCATGGAGATCGTTCAGCAATATTGCGGAACGGGCGACGAGAGGATTTCTCAACAGGCTTTTATGGCATCCGCTTGAGGTCGTCAAAGCGTTGTCGGGCGAGGGGCTCGGGCTGCAGAGAATTCATGTAAAAAGCCATGTAAATCTCTCAAATCCTTCGCAATAAACTCCGATTAGCAAGGGAGATGAAAGACAAGCTTTGGTTGTTTCAGATTCCGGTCGTTATCCTCTTTACGCTGGCCTTTTACGTCACGGAACGTGGTTTACAGGGCGAGCTCAAAAACACTTTTCTCAGCGAACGAGTTTATCCCAAGCTACAGCGCGTGATGACTCCGGTTTCAGATTTTAAGTTCGCTGTGCGCGGCAAGATCGCGCCAAAAAACAAAATCGTAATCCTCGAAGTCGATGATGAAGCTGTGACTACCTACGGGCGATGGCCTTGGCATCGCGACATGATCGCGGCTCTTTTGCACAAGACCTTCGAAGCGGGCGCGAAAGTCGTGGGGCTTGATATCGTGTTCTCGGAGAAGGATCAGCGCGTTTCAGAAAACATGCGTGCTATGCTTCAGGGTAAGAATCTGCTGGACTCCTCGGCGATCGAGAGTTTTGAGACGGATCATGATTTGACTCGGGTGATCCAAAGGTACAGCGATCGTTTGGTATTGGGCACTACTTCGCTGGATCAGTGCCGTCCGGCTCGTTCGTTTCGCAAAATTGTGATGAGGGAGCCCGAGGGTGGGGGTGCGCCAGAAAAAATGGTCGACTTCGATCCCAACGAGTGTCAGCAGCCCATCGATCATCCAGGGATCGCGGACAATTTTCCAAAGTACTGGGATCGCCTCGCATTGCCGGGCGACCACTTCCCAAAGACTTTTGATCCCTGGCAGACCCCTGTTCTCACTTTACTGATGGGGCTTTCAAATCTTGAAGAGTACACCGAAGTGGCCAAGCATCAAGGCTACTTCAATGCGTTCCCGGACCAAGATCACGTGATTCGTCGTTCAGCGCTCGTGATGTTCTACAATGGTTATGTCATGCCTTCTCTCGCTCTGGAGATGGCGCGCACAGGGCTCAATGAGAATGTAGAGGTGAAGATCAACTCGAACAATCACATCGAAACCATCCGTTTTGCCAATGCTGGCAGGGATATCCCAGTGACGGCGATGGGCTCGATGGAGATCAACTTTAAGGGGCCGAATCGCACGTTTCCTTATATTGCGGCAACGGAGCTACTGGGCGAACAAACTCCCGAAGAAGCGGCACCGCTTGCCCAGGGATCTGAACCGACTCCAGTGCCAGAGGTTGCTCAGGAGGCCGCGAATCAAGTGGTTCAAGCTCGCGAGCCTGCCGCCGCCGAGTCGGCTTCTGAAGCGCCCGTTTCTAAGGATTCGCCTGCGCCTGCGGGCACTCTCGCCCCTGCGGTCCCTTCCAAGAAAGACATTCTCAAAGACGCTTACGTTCTGTTGGGTGTCACTGCAGTAGGCGCAAACGATTGGCGAGCTTTTCCGACGGATCCCAATAGCGCAGGAGTAGAAGGGCATGCGCACATTCTCGATAATCTGCTCTCAGGAGATATGCTTGTCACCGGCAAGTCTGGCTACGGGTCGATCTGGATGCTCATCCTGATGGTCATAGGTGCGCTCCTTTTTGCTTACGCAGTGCAAAGGCTTGAAGCTGTTCCTGCGCTCTTGCTCGCTATTTTTTCGTTTGCGGGCGTGGGTTACGTCGACATGCGCGTGATGTTCGAGCGCAACGTGAATTGGAATAGCGCTTTCTTCTACATCGAGATGTTCGTGATCTTCTTCGTGACCCTGTCTGCGAAGTACGTCATCGAGGAGCGCAACAAGAAGTTCGTCAAATCGGCATTCTCAAAATACGTGGCGCCTGCAGTCGTTGACTCCATCCTAAAAGACCCCGCCAAACTCGTGGTCGGCGGAGAGAAGAAGGATCTCACGATCATGTTCTCCGATATTCGCAGCTTCACCACTTTTTCTGAGAGACTTGATGCTAAGGTGCTTGCCGCGTTTCTGAACGACTACCTTGGCATCATGACCAAGATCGTGTTCGCGAACCAAGGTACACTCGACAAGTACATTGGGGATGCGATCATGGCATTCTGGGGGGCGCCACTTGATCAGCCCAATCATGCGCTACACGCCTGCCAAGCGGCTTCTAAGATGATGGTGGCGCTCGGTGAGCATAAAAAGCGTTATAAAGAGCAATTCGGTGTCGACGTGAATATCGGGATCGGCATCAATTCAGGCCCCGTCAACGTCGGTAACATGGGCTCGACTGACAACTTCTCTTACACAGTCATCGGCGACCACGTGAATCTTTCTTCTCGCTTAGAAGGGTTGACCAAGGAGTATCGGGTTTCGATTCTCACGACGCGCTTTACGTTTGATGACATTCAGAAGGCTGGCTCCGCCTATCCCCTCCATCGTGTGCTAGACTTCGTCAAAGTCAAAGGCAAGAAAAAGGCCGTAGAGCTCATCCAGGTTCTCGAGGGGCCAATGCCAGAAGAGGCGCTCCAGAAGTTTCAAGAAGGTCGCACTTGTTACACTGCCCAGAAGTGGGACGAGGCTATCGAGATCTTCAAGCAGACTGCGGCTTCGCTGGCGACTGAAGCCAATGGACCCGACGGACCGAGCGAGATGTTCATTGAGCGCTGTGAAGATTTCAAGAAAGCGCCACCTCCCGAGGGTTGGGACGGAAGCTGGGAGATGCACAGCAAGTAGAGGGTTCGTCTCTCTTATTGGTACCCGTCTTCGCGGCTTCTGCGGTTCCTGGTTTCAGCTTCGTTTGCCTGAGAGACCGGCATCTGTTTTTTTGGCATCGCCTCCGGCTGAGGCAAATAGATGTCACCCGCGCCGTATTTGAGGCTCAGCGTGAAAAACGATTGTGCAGGTCCTACTGTGTAAATGTGCTCGTACGAGGGCGAAATCGCCCAACGCTTGCTGTTGCCTAAATAGCGATCAAAACTAAACCATAGCGAGTACGCCGTCGTGCTGGGAAGGTCGAGTGTCGCGCGCGTGATCGCCATGTTGAGAGTGAGCAGTGGGAAGATATGTAGCTCATTGTAGAGCTGCGCGACCAGTTGCACCGGGCCACTCAGGGCAGAGTACGAAGAACGATGAGGGCCGATGCGGATGAGTCGCAGGCTTCTGGAGCTGTAGGATCTGGCGCCAGACAGGTCTTTGCTGGGTGCAACTCCATATGAAAAGTAGTCAATCGAGGGAGCAAGGGTGAGGAACGGCTTGAGGCGTGCTCGAATCGTTAACCTCAAATGGGTAGCTGAGATTCCGTTGGTCGCAGAAAGGGGCGTAGCCAGTGACAAAACCTCCGCTCCGAGCGAAGCGACGGGAGCTTTAGGTACTTCGGCGTCTGTTTCTGCTTGGAACTCCGCCATAAGTGCGGCTTTCTGCTCGCGTGACATCATGGAGAGTTTGTCTTGTGAAGCCGTGGCCCAGCGCACAAATCGATAGTGAAGGGTGCCACCCAATGCAGTGGCCGTAAGCTGGGGTGCTCCTGTTCTGATGGTATTGAAGTTGAAGTCGAGCCCTAGGTGCTTGCCCTCATAGCCCGCGATCAGGCCAAATCGAAGGTAGTCGTCGCTTGGGAATTCTGTGTATCGCCCATGCAAGACCTCTCCGATGGCATAAAATGGATTGTCTCTGCCCACGAAGCCGTATTGGCCATTGATCGCTTCTTCGATAAAGCTTCCAGAGCCCACGCCCGCGCTTGCGTTGAAAGTGTTGAGATGAGCGTAAGCCTTGGGGGCAAGCAGAGCTGTGGCAGCGATCCAGAGGGTCCATCTCATCTGTCCTGATTTTGACAGCGCTTGGCGAAGAGCGCAACTCGCGACATCTTGAGATTTGGAATAGGTTTCTGATTGCCCAATAGTCAGTCTCAAGGGTAAAAGCAGTTAAGCGACTCGATGCCCGGGTGGCGAAACTGGTAGACGCACAGGACTTTAATTGGAGCCTTGCGGGCGAAAGCCTGTAAGTGGAGATCGGGATAACGGTGAACCCTGTCAAATGGCAACACCGTGGGAACGTTGTTCAAGAGATTGGATGACGAGCGCCGTAGAGACTAGATACCGATCTGCCTAAACAGCAATGCATGGCAAAGATATAGTCCAGACTACGAACCGTCCATCGCGGCGGGCAGCGAAAGCTGAAGTAGTAAGAAAATCCTGAGTCTCGAAAGAGGCGTACCGGTTCGATTCCGGTTCCGGGCACCAAATTGAACAGTAGTCGAACCCACACGCGGGTAGCCCCCTCCTAGGGTCGCGCCTCCCTTTATTGCAGACGCATAGAGCCCCAGCCGAACTCGAGTGAGATAGGTCTTCGCTGTTTTCTTAGCTAATTCTCATGAAACCTCTTCGGCGCGCTCAGTACCATCAGATAGCCCACCCATCGAATCCGCGCCGGTACCTACCGTAAAGAAGGTTCCAATCAATTTACACTACACCTCGCAATTCGAGGACGAGTACATTGACTTTAGGTCGAGCTTCGATTCGGGAATGCAGCTCAGCCAACTCCCAAGAGATAAATATTGCCTCCCCGATTTTGTGCAATCATTGATGGAACTAGTTGCTAACGACGCAGAGCTAGATGCAGAGCGAGTTAGGCATGCAAGTTCAGTTTCTGAGCTCGTGCTTCAGCTGGAAAAGCGCGAGCATGCAGTTAACAACTGGTTTCCAATGTATTTTCTTAGAGTTTATGTCCGAACGTTTTCCGGCCATCGGCGCTCAGGTTTTGTCGGATGGATCAATACTCCTGGACATGGCTTCGGCACATGTTGGATTGGGCGCGACTCATATAAAGGGCAGCTGAGACCGTATATCCTTATTGCTCCATTGAAACAGGTTCCTTAATCTCAGTTAGTCTGTACGGCAGGCTAGAGGAGGTCTTGTAAGCTAATTTACTTTCCAACCCTGCGCACCACTCGAAACCGCACTCGAGCCGCTTCAGTCGGTGTGCCGGTAGCTCTCAAGCAAGTATCTGGATTATTTTGCAATTATAGACTCAATCTAGACTCAATCTAGACGCGTAAATGTCCGAAAAGAAACGTGATGACCTTAACGATGTACAGAGTTGTGATCTTCCTTGCCGGGGTCCTATTGACTACGCAAGCTCTTGCCTCAAATAAGCCCACAGCGAACAGCCCTAAACCTGCAAAACAGTCTCAAACTAGGGCGATCTACAACGATGGCGCTACCGGGATTCAAGACCGCACCTTAGTGCGAATCAATGATTTGCCGTGCGGGCGCAATGGGAAAGACCGTTTTTTGGTTTGCCTTCCCCGGGTAAATATCGCCGATAATGTGAGCGTCTTTCAGGATACTCGCTATTTAATTCAACATTTTTCTGAAGAGCTCAAACGATGGAACTCAAATGCTAAAGAGAAAGACTCCCAATGGTCTGCGCTCTTGTATTCGAATCTCTCAGGCATTGTGTTTGACCCAAAAATCAAGAGTCCAGAGCTAAGGATCCAGAGAGGGACGGGCAATCCCATTCCTGAATCTGAAATGTCTTTTTATCTCAGGCTTCCTCTGAACTTCTCGCTTGAAAAGTTAAGAAAATGGATCAAAAAGCTGGGCGAAGAGAGTCGTGAGGATCCTATAGCCGCGAAGTTTCAGGAGCTGCCGACAAATGAATTCATGTCGATGGTGTTTCGCTGTCCCGGGGACATTCGAGTCGGAGGCATTCAGACTTACCAGCCGGGCTCGATTGTGATCGACAAGATTAACTCTAAGGAAAGCCAATATGCCGATGCTAAGGCGGAGCAGGACGCGGTTGAATTGGCGATCGACATTGGCAAGCAAGAGAACATGAAGGCGATATATGAGCAGTGTGACCGAGATCGAATGTTAGCTAGCTTCCAGACATGCTTGATGAAGAACCGCTATTCGGGTTCAGTAGATGATAAGCAGGGTGAGTTGAGAATAGTAGGCCACATGCTCGACGGGAAATGGGAAGGGACCTTTCGAGATTATATTGGCCCTCACTATCACGAATCTGAATATGTCCACGGCGACCAAAAAGGTGTAACGAGGCACCATATTCAAACCAGTGATGGGCGTTATTATGTTGAGACCGAGACCGAGATGGATGCCCAGGGTGAGCACTATGTCGGACCGGTCCGCAAATATCATCCGGGTGGGGGATTGAGGCTTGAAACTTACTACAATGAACAAGACAGAATTGAGACCATCTACTATTACTGTCCAGACGGTAGGACTGTAATGAAAATGGAAACCTTGGGATACGATGGCGAAGGAAATCGCAAAAGCAGTGAAGACGAGACTGAAACCTACCCATGTCCTTAAAACTGGGCTGCATCGGCTTGTAGCGACTGTCGCGTACTAACTCTCTGCGCTCTTGGCTGCTTTAGCGAACCCGCGGGGCTTGGCCATATCTTCTTGGAAGGCCGGCCTTCGATTCCGAGATGCACGGGGTTTAACGGGGAGACTTGGCCTCGACAACTCGGTCCAATTCTATAGCGGTAGACTAGAGTTGACATTTACATTAATAGATTATAAAAACTATCAACTATTATTTATCATATTGGAAGTTGATTAGCATGCGCACCTTTATTCTGCTTGGAGTCTTCTCTTTTCTTGGAATGATTACGATCGTTTCTCCCTCTGCTTTTGCAGGATTGCCAGACTGCTGGTCTGCATTTGAGCCTCAGCTTCCCACTCAAGTCGCTCAAGAGGTGCCGCTTTCTCTCGATCAGATCAATTACGTGACTTTCGGTGACAAGCGTAATCCAGCGCTTGTCTTGATTCACGGCCAGGATAGCGCATGGCAGACTTTTACTCCGGTCATTCAGCCTTTAGCAGCGGAGTATTTCGTGATCGCTGTGGACTTGAGAGGTCACGGCGGCAGTGCCGCGCATGGATTTAACTTCACGTCGTCTTTGCTATCGCGAGACATCTACGGCCTGCTAGAGGGTCTGGAAGTCCGGAAGGCACACCTGTTGGGTCATTCTTTTGGTGCGAAGGCCGTGCTTCGATTGGCAGCGGATCATCCCGAACTCGCACTTTCGGTGGCTATTGAGGATATGGAGATTCAGCAAAAGCTGAGTGGCCCTTTAGACAAATATATCGAACAAGCGCAGGCGCTTCGCATAGCTATTCCGGAGACCTTCGCCTCCAAGGATGATTTAGTCAGCGCTCTCGAGGCGTACCTGTATTCCCAGATCCCCGAGCCCAATCGGCGCGCGTATGTAGAGGGAGTGGTTTCCCGACGAGCCAAAGAAAATCCTGACGGGTCGTGGAGCTTGTTGTTTCGCCCGTGGGTGACTGGGCTTATGGGAAGCCAATTCGTCGCTGAAGACCCGAGTCCTGTCCTGTCGCGTCTGGAAGCACCTCTTCTGTTGATTCGGGCTGAGCCTTCGCACTCCGCGGTCAGCGATCCAGGCATTGAATTCTGGAAGCGGAACAAACCGGAAATTGAAATTAGGACGATCACTGGCTCAGCTCACAACGTTCACGGCACTCGGCCGCGCGAGTTCGTGGATACGCTCCTTACGTTTCTCCGTTCCGTCAGGTAACGGGAGCCTTTCGCGCGATTTGAGGTATTGAGGCGCTTTAAAAGACTAGGTTCTGCGCGGTGCGAGCGGCGCTCCTGCAGACGTCTCTGAGCGAATGATTGAAGGGATCGGCGCGTTCGTCCCTTCGCTTCTTTCTGAAACAAGGCGGCCCAGAGCTGCGGTTGCGCCAGCCGTGTCCATCAACACGTAGAGGTGTATCCCGGGTGCGCCCAAGGCTTTGAGGCGATCGACTTGTTTCATAAAAAGGTCCACTCCGCGCTTGATCGCGTCCATAGCTTCGGGGCTCCCTGCTGGGGCAGTCACATTCTCGGGCAGTGCATCGAGAGTCGTTTTTGGAACCGCGACTTTGAACTTGGCGCACATTTTAGCGGCCTGAGTGCGAGACTTAAGAAGTCGCGTGCCCGGCAAGAAGGGGACGTGAATGCCTTGAGCGGCGCAATCATCGACAAACCGAGCATAAATCTCGGGATCAAAAAGCATGTCGGTGATCCCATACTGAGCGCCTGCTTCTACTTTGAGCTTAAAGTACTCAATGCGGTTCGCTGGGTCTGGAAATTCAGGGTAGGCTGCTGCGCCTATACAAAAGTCTGTGCGTTCGGCCTGCCCATCGGTGAGTGCAGGTCCGCCAGGTCTTGGGAGATAACGGCCTTCATTGAGCGCGCGAATCTGCCCAATCAGTTGATAGGCGAAGCTATGACCTCCTTCACGAGGTTTCCAATCAGGTTGGCCATCCGGCGGATCCCCGCGAAGAGCTAGGATATTGCGGATGCCAAAGTAGTGATGGTCCATCAGCTGGTTTTCGACTTCGTGGGCGTTGAGATCGCGGCAAGTGAAGTGCGCGATGCAAGGAACTCCAAAGCTTTCTTTGACAGCTTGGGCAATCGGGAGGCTCCCGCCTCGTAAGCTTCCGCCGGCACCTTTGGTGACAGCGAGAAACTGAGCTCCTGCCTCGATCAGGGTTTGAATTTGAGCGAGCACTTGGCGTTGTTCAGAGCCGTTTCGAGGAGGCATCACCTCAGCGGAGAGGGTGAATCGATTTTTAGACAAAACGTCGGTGAGCTTCTGGTCGGGTTTAAAGGCGGAAAGTGACATGCGATCTTAGGTGTAATAGAAAGAACCGTCGGATTCTATAGCGATTGCAAGGGTTTGGTGAATATAAAAACATACTGATTTGATATAGTATTGATGATATAAATCCTGCACATGCTGGCGACCCATTTTAGATTCGCAATGAGTGCAGCGTTCATATGTGCCTGGACAAGCGCTGCTTGGGCCGAGGAAGCCGTTTTTGTTCCTACTTTTCAGCTACCTCCCGTTGAACTTCTGGTCACCTCTAGCAACGAGCGACCTCTGAATCATCTCGTGGACAAATGGCTCGAAAAAGCGACCCTCAAGCCTTGGCTGGTCATGGATCAGCCTCCCGAAGAAAGTGAGATGGCTCTTCGACCACCAAATATCAAAGGGGTGCGCGACGTCATGACTCAAACTTTGCGTTGGGTTCAAGGCATCGAGGGTGGATCAGATCTTCGTGGAGGATCGGATTTCAGGGTTCAGTTTCTACATTCTTTTGTCGAGACAATGCCGACATGGGCAGTGGTCGCGGTGGCCGAGCGGGTCGCACATGAGCATGACGGTTTCTCAGGCGAGAAGATGGGAGGGATGATTGGGCTTCAATTGAATCTCTTGGGCATGCCCACCTTGGCGCTAGAGCCTGGAGAGCAACAACTTGTCCTCAGAGTGATGCCTTTGGGCGCAAATTTAGAGCGCGCTAGTTATGGTTTGGATCCCTTCCGTCAGACGGAAGCGCCCGGCAGTGGGATTGTTCCAAGATTTACGGTGGAGGCCGAGGCGGCCAAGCAGCGTAAAGGGTTTAGGCATGGTGTTAGACTTCTTGTTCAAGTTCAAACCTTCAAGCCCACCCAGTATCGTATGATCGCTGAAGTTTTTCTGAGCTACGAGATCATGCTGGGAGCTGGAAAAATCGACAAGACCTTGATCGTGCCGCGTTGCCTAATCGATCTCAGCACCAATGACCCGGATTTTGCTGCCGGATTGGACAATCCAGATAGGTTTCAGGTTGGCAATCGTCTTGCTCGTTGCACGCTGAGTACTGAGTTTGTGTTTGGAAATTAGAGTCGAGCTTTTAGTGCGAGGCCCGCGACGAATGCAAGACACAGCATCATTCGGTCAAGACTCATCACAGGCGTTATAAAACCTGCTAGGAGCACAAGAGCATACAAGCGCTTTTGCGTGTGAGGAGCTACGCTGGGCTTTTTTTCGGCAATCCATTGCGAGCGCTTGCTGTAAATCTGTTTGAGCCCAATCAACTCAACCCAAACAAAATGCCTGAGCAAAGTTTTGAGGGCGATTAATAACAGTCCCCAATAAAGTACAAAGGCCACGCCGTTTGAAGTCCACAGAGAGCCCATCGGAATCGACCAAACAACGATCCCTGTATTTTGCCAAAGGCTCATGAACGACCAAAGACTCGCTCCGGTGAGCGACACTGCTAAAGCTCGAACGGCTTGCTTAGGGACGAGGGGAGCGATGGTTTGGAAGAAGAATTTGTTGATCCCTTGAGACAGAAACAAGACCCAAGCACAGAGCAAGAAGACGTCACAGAGGCAGATCCAGGCCAGCGAACTTGTGTTGAGTAAAATCCAAGGCCACGGGAAAGCGCAGTTTCGTTCGATCCACGCAAAAAATAAAACAGTAGGAAAAACTCCAGCGACCAAACACAGCGCGACCAGCAAGATGCGCTGCCAAGAGGGTAGGATGTTAGGCATGGTCAGGGCTTATCACATCATCAGTCGACACGAAAAAAGTTCGGCGGGTTCCTCGGGATTGTCACCATCTGTGACGAGAAGGAGTTCATCGTTGCTTTGAGCCGCGCACAGGCCCTCTGCTTTGATACGAGGCAAGAGGGGTTGCATCCAAGCGAGTTGTCCGTCGGCATCGATCGCTCCAAGGACTGACCCGGTGCATGCGCCGTCTTCGTAGGTACTGTTGGTGTCCTCAGAGGCAGCAACAAAGAGAAGGGTTTCGTCGGGCATGCAAGTCGCATCAGTGAAAGAAAGGGGGATATTGTCGAGAGTTCCTAGATGATAGCGTTTGATCGACTCAATGGAGGTTGCTGAGATGAGTCCCTCTGCGATTTCTTGCAGGCTTCGCTTTGAATCCAGGGTGATCACCGCGTTTTCGTGAAGAGCGCCATTGCCTCTCTGAAAAAAAATGAGATGTTTTTTTGTTAGAACACATCCCTCGATGTTGAGCTCATTAAATTCTTTAGAAAGCGCCAAGTAGAAAGGGTCAAAGTTCACGAGCTGAGTTTTCGCATTCGGTAGGCCCTGAGTGTCGAGTGAAACGACCACGCCTTGGTTCCTACGGGAGGTTGAGCCGGAGGGAACGGCAAGAAGTTGATGGGAATTGATTTGAAGAAGCGCTTCCCAATCGGGTTTCTCGCGTTTTCTTGCTCGGTGATCGAGAGGGAGCTGGCCAGGTAAGAGAGGGAAAAGGAGGTTGGCATCTGAATGATTGAGATCAAAAACACCCAGCGAAAGTTCGTCGTCTGCTACAACATAAATTTTATGATCCCTACGCACCAATCCGCTCGCTGCTGAAACGTGCGAAGGGCGACCCGGCTGTGTCGATTGACCTGTCGTGAGTTCTCTTACTTTCTTGAGCTGAATCGGGGGAGCTGTTTTTCTGGCTGAGGTTTTAAGAATCATAAAGTCAAAGACTAACGCGAGGGATCTGAAACCACTAAAAAAAAGAGGGAGCCTTCCAGTGGAAGACCCCCTCTCGTTTTCTGTACTAACCTAAGCCCTCAATGAGGACGCGCTGGGCCACTTGGGCGGCTCGGGCGACTTGGGCTAGGAGTTGACCTGCTTGGACTAGGACGTGAGGACGGCCGAGCAACGGGTCTTGGCTGAGGTTGCGGTCTAGAAACCGCCGGAGGCTGAGGACGCGAGATCGGCCGAGCGACGGGTCGTGGCTGCGGTTGCGGTCTCGAAACCGCCGGAGGCTGAGGCCTGGTGATCGGAGGCTGAGGTCTCGTGATCGGAGGCTGAGGTCTCGTGATCGGAGGCTGAGGTCTCGTGATCGGAGGCT
>CAZGCK010000018.1:12973-46560 GCA_964524175.1 uncultured Bacteriovoracaceae bacterium
GTGATCGGAGGCTGCGGTCTCGTGATCGGAGGCTGTGGTCTCGTGATCGGAGGCTGACCTGGACGATGAGGAGGTAGCGTCACAGGTTGAGTTGGAACTGGAGCGGGACGATAGATCGGATGCTCAGGGTTACCCACGACTGGACGCGAAGTCCGAGGAGGAAGTGGGACTGAGTGGCCGGTGCCAGGGTTGTAGACCCGAGGAGGAGCTACGATGCCCCGTCCGCCCGTCGTTGGACGGGTGAACACAGGAGCGCCGCCAGAAACAGGAGAGGGTCTAAAGACCGAGCCCACAGATGTTGGAGGGCGTCTCAAGCCACCACTGATGTAACCTGGGTTACGATAGTGAGTGGGTTGCTCATGGAGGCGGTGAGGGAATCGCAATTCGCCTCGTCCCACGTGCCGAGTGACGACGTGAGAGACAGGAACACCGCGACCGTATCTTCCTTCAACCCAAGTACGAGATTGGTGATGATCGGAAACACCGCCCCCGTGGTAGTGGTGGCCAGGGTGTCTGCCGTATCGTCCGCCTTGATAGCCGTTGTTCCAGGTGTTGTGGCAACGGTCACGGTCGTAGCGATGATCATAGGCATTGTGGTGACCGAAGTGGCGCGAGTGAATGACGGTAAAGCCTGGGTGGTAGCGACCGCCGGACCTGTAGAATCGTCCAGCCTGGTAGCCGGCCCAGTAGCCGTCGTTAAATCCATGCGCATAACCATGGCGATAGCCGTCGCGATAGCCGTCGTAGTACGGATACCAGCCAATGCTCCCATCGTTGTCATAGAACCAGGAAACGGTGTGAGCGCGGTAAGCGCGATCACGGAACGCAGCCCAGATCCAACCGTAGATGCTGTGGTGGCGCCAGTAACCGTAATGTTCAGTGTACCAACCCCAAGGGTCGTTGGATACCCATGTCCATCCGTCGCCATCGACCCAAACCCAGTGGCCGTGTTGGTAAGGAACCCAGTCCGCCATGTAATGGTTAGGAACAAAATAACGAACGCCAGCAACTGTGACCCAGCGGCCGTGACCGGCAAGGGCGTAGTCTTCGTTTACGCTTGGGTAGTTATAGGACGTAGGCTCAGTGACAATTTCGGTAGGAGGCTGATAGGCGCCTTCGCTCTCGACAACAGCTGCATTGCGAAGAACGAGGACGTCTTCACCGGCAGCTTGGCCGCTTGAAAGCGAACGAACACGAATCGTGATTTGCGTGCCGGCAAAATCTGACGGTACGTAGAAAGAAACACCGTAGTCGTTTAATTCAAAGTTTGTGACACCCAGGCAGTTGTCGCCTTGGGATGCGTCGCACTCGTCCAAGCCGCCGCCGGGAGCAGTATCATCAGCAGCCCAGTAAAAGTCTTCGAGTTGACGGCCTTGCGCTGTGCCGTCATCAGAGAGCACATCGGCAGAAAGCGAAACGACGTCGCCGGGGCGAACGTCAATCGTGTTTTCGTGGTTGGCGTCGTAGTTATCATTCACCGAAGTGATGCGGACATAGTCGGCTAGGGCCGCTTGTGAAGCGGCAAGCGACAGTCCTCCGAGAGCGAGGGCTGTGCTGACTGCCAGCGACAGGCCGCGCCAAAGGCGGGTTGTAGGTCGATAGATTAGGGACATAGTGGTTTGACTCCTCATGTTTACGCGTAAAAACCATTTTCGCAGATAGCGCCAAGTTAGAGGTGAAAAGAGAAAGCAGGGACTCCTTCACGGATGCTAGAAACAACAATTCCTTCCTGGCGGACGAGCGCTTGTGCAGCTTCCGGACCAGGGTGTTGAGAAAAGACTTTGTTGTGCAGGGAGAAGAAGGCAAACCAATCGAAACTGTTATTCAAATGAGAGCTTGTTGTTTTATTTCAAACAGAATTTCTCATGAGTATAGAAAAGTCTGCGCTAGTGACGCTTTGAGCCTAGATTAAAAGCCTCGTGTACTGAATGGCCCCGCCCAGCGCCAATCTGGCTCTGATTTTCGGTGTCATCTTGTACAAAATTTCAGTAGAAAAGAAGGTCATGGCACTTCCAAAGCTGGCTACAAGGTTCCAAAAGATCTCAGTTCTCAGCGGTGTTCACCGAGCCATGGGTTTCGTCTTCAAGCGTCTAGGTTTTCGTTGGGAAGTTCATCGCAGCGGAGATCAGAAAATCGGTCTTTGGCGAAAAACCTACCGGGAAGCAAAGAATCCCAATGAGACTCCGCGCCGAATTGTCGTCGTACCCGGATTTGGAGATACGCCACTCTCTTGGGCGAGCGTTGTGGGATTGCTCAGGCCTGTGCTTTCTCGGCGCTACGATGAAGTGGTTTTGGTCGATTTTCCTGGGTTTTGCGGGTTCTTATCGAGTGAACGATGTTTTGAGTCCGTGGACTTGATGATCGAAGCGCTGGGTGATGTACTGGATCGTCTGAGTCCGCATACGTTATTGGGTCACTCAATGGGAGGGTGGCTGTCGTCTTTGTATGCCTCGGAGTGTGGCCAGGGGGCGCGCCCCAGACTTCAGCGCCGTTATGGTTACACGGGGCCAGAACGCCTGATTTTGGTGGCGCCGTCGGGGATTCACTCGAGCGACGAAGCTCAAGAGGCGTTCTCTGAACTTTTTGGACGGTACTTGCGTGAGGGGGTTTCTGTTTTGCGACCTCATTTTTTCGCCAAGGAACCTCTCTGGTTTAGGCTGACGGTCCCGGCGCTTCAGAGAATGGCTGAGCAAGGGGAAATCGCGCAGTTTATTCAGAGCGCGGGCACCCATCATTTGATGAATGATCGCTTAAAGCAGATTCGCGCTGAGACGTGGTTGGTCTGGGGAAGTCAAGATACGTTGGTGCCGACCGCGGGTGTGCATGTTTGGTTGCGCGGGCTCGGGCCGTTTGCGAAAGGGCCGGCGCGTGCGGTGCTGCTCAAGGGCGTGGGGCATTCTCCGCAGATTGAGAGCCCGGCGGTGACAGCCATGGTGCTTGGCAAGATCTTGTGGAGTGATGCGCCCGAGCTTCGCGAAGGGCGCTGCTGGGATTTGCTAGCTGGATCGTCGGATCGTGCGGCGGGAGCGCAGGTGTAGCGAGAGCTCGCGATGAATGGCCCGCCCGTCAGTTGGGCTGAGCTGGGTCAAATTGCGCCAGACGTGCAATCTAGGTGTGCTGAGAGACTCCGAGCCCCGCCAGAGTGCGTGCTTAGCGTAATCTGGCGGGGCTCAAGCAAATCCTGGTAGAATGCTGTGTTTGGCGACGTTTGTTGATTACTCGGTCGGTTCGACTAGAAGCCTAGTGCTCGACTCTGAAAGGTAGAGAAATGGAAACGAAGGTCCCCCCATGGGTATGGGCTTGTATGATCCGCTACGCGCTTCGCGCGTTCGATCCCAGCTTTCGTAGCTTTCATAGGAGCACGTATATTGACGCTCGCGGATCGCGTAAGTAATCGCTGCCCCGCAACCGGCATTCAGCAAAGTTAGTGCTGTTGCCGTGAGGATTGAATCTCTAGAGTCGTTTCGAACTGAACTGATTCGGGAATGAGGGCCTTTGCATTTGACTTGCTGAGTGAGTCCATCTGCGCTGAGCGAGCCAGGGGTGCAGTTCATGGGGTAGACAGAATCCTCGATACCGACATCAGAACCTTTCGTTATCTGAAAGCCCAGATACGTGATCGTCGGGTAGCGCCCATCGGCAAGTTTCTTGACCCAAATGCTGAGTTGTCCGTCTATCTCTGGCACTACCGAAAGAACAGAGTCCTTAGGGACAGTGCACGTCGCAGTCGACTGATCCACGCTTTGAGTCGTGTCGAGGGCGTATTCGAAACATGGAACACTTATGGCAGTCTCGGCCCTTCCGGAGTTGTCTTTTCCCAGCAAGACATCCCCATTCACATGGCAGGCAGTGCAGGCGAAAGCGAGAGCGATAGTTACGATTGAGTTTTTCATTTTTGAATCCTCATTTTAAAAAGTTTTAAAAATTAAAGCCTGATTGCCAATGCTGCTTCACCCGAGCCGTAGCCCAGGTTGCCGCGGCCTGCGACGGTGAGAGACCATCGGCTGCCAACATTGAAGTTCACTCGAGCGCCCAGGTGTGGCGAGACCCAGTTGCCGCTAGCTGGACGAGAAGTGCTGGCTCCCACCATGAAGCCCACGTCGACGATGTTCTCGATGCGCCCCAGGCTCACGCGAAAGGGTACGACTTCAAGCTCGGCGCCTCCATTGAACTCGCTTCTGCGACGCTTCGATCCCACGCCTCCAAAAGCATTGAAGCCAATCTCACGCGAGACAAAGTAGCCCGCGTTAGCTGTCAACATCACGTCATGATCCGGGTGAAGCCCCGCGCCCACAGTAAACCGCGTCTTATGAAACTCCGGTTGACCGAGAAGCGACTCAACCTTTGCCATCAATGTGGATTGCTCAGGGGCTGCTGCAACGGGCGGCGGTCCTGTGAGTGTCTCAGTCGCGGGGGGAGCCGCTGGCGGAGTAGGTGGGTGCGATGGCTGGGCCATGACTTCTGGCAAGGGCTCCGTGCCTCCAGATTTTGCGCCTTTTCCGTCGACCACGCTCAACGATGGGTTGGCCGTGCTGTTGTCGCCTTGCTCAGTATTGTTAAAATAGAAATTATAAGTCGCGCCCATCGCAAGCGACGCGAGGGCTGCCATCGCTAAACTCGCGAGTCCCGTGAGCTGAAGAAACGTTCTGAGCTCGTCTGAGTTTTTTTCGATCCATTCTTTCGCATTTCCTAGGTTCATAGTCTTATCCGGTTCTTGAGTCTTAGGTTCCATAAGGTCTCCTTGTTTGTGAGGAGAGTAAAGGCAGGCAATGTGCCATGGGGTGCTTGTTGATTTGACTGCGCAATTCGATCTCAAACCCTCCGAGAACTGCGTCGCCTGACAAATCTGTCAGGCATTCCCGCCAGGTTTGTCAGTTCCGGCCGCCAAAATTCTGTACAAGGTGCGCTCAGAAATCCCCAGGGCATGGGCGGCCGCCAATCGGTGACCTTCGTGGCGAGCTAGGGTTTTTTCTACATATTCACGGGTGAATTGCAGCTGGGCTTCTTGGAGATTCGAGGACGGTTCGAGGGATTCCCAGATCGGCGCAGGGGTGGTCATTGTGGGCGCCGTCCCCGTCGCAAGATCTAAATCAGCGGGACCAATTTCGGCATCATCGCTCAGTAGGGCTGCGCGGGTTACTGCCTGCTCAAGTTCGCGCACATTGCCTGGCCAAGAGTGGCGCTCAAGGGCGGCTAATGTTTCTGTAGAGAATCTTGCTGAGCTCCCGAGTTTGCGAAGAAAGTGCTCGATTAAGGCGGGTAGGTCGGCTTTTCTCTCGCGAAGAGGCGGAAGTCTCAGGGTTGCGCCATTTAATCTAAAATAGAGATCCTGTCTAAACCGACCCGTCTTGACGGAGGTCTCAAGGTCCTGATGAGTCGCTGCTAAGACTCGCACGTTAAAGGGAACGGCTTTTAGAGAGCCCAGTGGTTCGACCTGTCGTTCTTGCAAAGCACGCAAAAGTTTTGCCTGCAGATCGAGTGGAAGATCCCCAATCTCGTCTAGGAGCAGCGTGCCCCCTTCGGCTTGGATAAACTTGCCAGGCTGCGCGCGAACCGCGCCGGTAAAAGCGCCGCGCTCGTGACCAAAGAGCGTGCTCTCGAGTAGAGGGCCTGGAATGGCCGCGCAGTTGATGGCTATAAACGGCCCCTGCGCTTGTGGGCTCTGACGGTGCAGCTCTCGCGCAACGACTTCTTTGCCCGTGCCCGTCTCGCCTAGGATCAGCACAGACAGTGGCGTCGGAGCTAATCGCGAAACGCGTCGAGCGACATCTGCCATGGGTGAAACGCCCTCGGCGCTCACGATGGCAGTTGGCACGTCGCGAATCAAAGTGCGGAGTTTGGCATTCTCTTGCCTAGCGATCTTGAGCTCCGCCTGAAGACCCATCATAAGCGCCGCCTGAGTGGCGAGCAAAGCTAGCTCAGCCAAAGCGTCGCGCTTGATGGATCTCCCTGGCGAGCGAGTGAGTAAAAATACGGCGCCTAGAGTCCGCTCACCTACGCAGAGAGGAAAGCATGCGGCCGAGAAAATTTTAGCTTCGATGATCGAAGCGGCCTCGCCCCACGGGTGGCCGATGATGTTCTCGATATAGACCGGTTCGCGCCGATTGAGAGCCTCTTGTAGAATAGTATTGCTGAATAGGTCTTTGCGCTTGGCCTGGGGTGAGTTGGGCTCCATTCGCGAGGCGATCATTTCCCAGCCTCTCGAGCCGCCTAAGTCGGAAAGCAAATAGCCTGTTTCGGCCCCGGACATCTCGACAAGCGCTTCAAGAGTTTGATGGAGCGCGGATGGGAGGGAGCCTGAGGACTGAAGCGTTGCTGCGAGGTTTTGCAGGACTCCCAGAGACTGGATCGCCCGCGAGCCTTCTGCGGTGACTCCTGCAGGGACTTGTGAATGCAGGTAAACAGCGGAGCCGCCATTCCATTCCAGGCGGTCACAGGACTTGAGGGTCGTGGCGCGAGATACTGTTTGGCCGTTGAGGCGAATTCGCGCGGCACCCGGGAGAATTTCGAATCCACTGGGCTGATGGACTAAGCTGAAAGCCAGCCCCAGGCGCGTAGAGCCTTGGAGCGGGATGTCGTGATTTGGATCGCTTCCGACAGTCGTGATCTTTTTGCGTAGAGAGAAACGCTGTTCCGGATTGCCTAGGTTTCCTAGAATGAGCTGGCCCATGATCAGTTTACCTCACTCGGATGACAGTGGGTTCGCCCGCTTTGACAATGACGGTTTCTCGTATGGGAGGGTTGCCTGGTTTTACTAGAAGGAGTTGATGGCGGCCGACGGGTTGGTCTGCTAGCGGGTTTGCTGCATCGATTTTGCGTCCGTTCCAGTAGATGGTGATTTCTTCGGGAACTTGGAATTCGATTCGACCCAGAGGCTTGGAGGTAGGCTTTTTGGACACGACAGCATTTCGTGGCGCCTGTTTTGTGGTGGAGGAAGGCGCGCCCATCACGGATTGATGGATGGTCGCTTCTTTGGCATTGGGTTTAGAGCGCTCAGGAAGCAGCGGGGTAGGCCTCTCTGGAACCGGGTTCTTCATCATTCGAACCGATCCGGTCGCTGGCAGATTCTTGTATCTCAATATCGTCAGATAGCTGGTGCCGGCTCCGGCGAAGCCACAAACACCTGCTAGAAGCCAGAACAGCACTTTTTTGACTCGACCTTGTTTACGCATACGATCCAGCTCTTTCATGAGTCTCGGGAGGGCTGCGCTTTCTGGGGCAACCTGACCCAGGTGAGCGAGCGCTTCGAGGACCTCGTCCCAACGTTCTTCGAGGAGTAAGGTCTCGGAGCGAAGGATGAGGTGTTGTGTGATGGTTTTGAGGGCTTCGACCGAGTTTTCAGTCGGCGACTCGGCCCAAAGCGGAAGGCTAAAGCGATCTTGGGTCAGTCCAACTCCGTCAAGGTAACGGCGAAGTGCGGACTTAAACTGAGTGGCGGATTGAAATCGCGCCGCAGGCTCCTTGGAGAGCCCTTGATGAAGGATTCTTGCGAGCTCAAGTCCTAGCTTGGGGTTTCGTCTTTGCGCAGGCTCCGCAGCCGCATCGCAAACAGCGGCAAGCGTGGCGAGCGGCGTGTGCCTCGAAAAAGGTCGCGTGCCGGTGACAAGATAGTAGAGCACAGCAGCGGCAGCGAAAAGATCTGAGCGCTCGCTCGTGATGTCGCCTCGCGCTTGCTCAGGGGACATAAAATCGGGCGAACCCAAGATCGTGCCCGAGAGCGTAAGGCGGCTTACGTCCTGCATTTTTGCGAGACCAAAGTCGCCTACGACCACGCGGCCCTCTTGGCTGACCAAGATGTTGGCAGGTTTGAGGTCGCGATGAATCACGCCCTGCGAATGCGCGTACTCGAGAGCGGACAGTACCTCGATGACGATGAGGACGGCTACCTCGGGCAGGATGTAGGGGAGTCTGGGCTGAAACTGCTCGAGCGACACTCCGTCGATGAACTCCATGACCACAGCCGGGGAGGGTGACTCCCAAAGCGGCTCGATCACTCGCACGATGTTGGGGTGGTTGAGCGCGGATACCGTTCGGAACTCAGCGACGACTCGCCTGCGAAGATCGGATTGCTCCCAGAGTCCCGGATGAAAAACCTTGAGGGCGACTCGGCTCTGATCCGAGTTGCGAATCGCAGAATGGACCTGCGCAGTCGCGCCTCGGCCCAACTGGCGCTCGAGCGTAAAGCCTGTGTATCCCCCGGATTCCTGCATGAAAGCCGGACACTATTCGAGGCTCATGCGGTGCGCAACCTTTAAAGCCACTCCATGTTGAGAAGGTCGGTTTAAGTTCGCAAAACGCGAAGTTTTTGGGGGCTCAGACGCTTTGAGAACCTCAAAACTTCGCGTTTAGCGAATTTTTAAGGCTCGCGCACCCTTACTCAAAACTAACCAAATGGTAGTTTTTCTTTCCCTTGCGCAATACGACGTGTCGCCCTGCAATAAGTTGTGCTGGAGTGATCAGCGCGGCCGCATCTGCGACGCGCTCATTGTTCACGTAAATTCCACCAGCAATCAGGTCCTTGCGCGCCTGTCCTTTCGAAGGACAAAGAGCCGTATCGACTAGCAAGTCGGCTAGAGGCAAGCCCTGAGCGAGATCCGTTCGCGCTTTCTTCGTTGCAGGTGCGCCCTCGAGCACATCAAGCAGAGTCGCCTCGTCGAGCTCCTTAATTCCCACACCAAACAATGCTTGAGATGCCCGTTCGGCGCGTTCGAGCTCGCCGTCCCCGTGGACCAAGCGGGTCACCTCTCGGGCCAGTTGAGTCTGTGCGGCTCTCTTCTCAGGTTCTGTTTTTACCGATTGCCCGAGTGCTTCGATCTCCTCGTGCGACAGAAAGGTGAAGAACTTGAGATACGTCATGACGTCCGCATCACTGGTCTGAATCAAGAACTGATAAAAACGGTAGGGTGAAGTCTTGCGCGGATCAAGCCAGATCGTCCCTTGCTCAGTTTTACCAAACTTGGTCCCATCGGCTTTTGAGACGAGCGGATGAGTGAGTCCAAAAGCGTCAGTCTCGATGTCCGAAGCTTCGCCCGATGTGGCGAGCCCTTTTGCGAATCTCATGCGGCGGATGAGCTCGATGCCGGCTGTGATGTTGCCCCATTGATCGGAGCCGCCGATCTGCAGGCGGCATCCCTCTTGCTCGTTCAGGACTTGAAAGTCATAGGCCTGAAGCAACATGTATGAAAATTCCGTGTAGGAGATTCCGTGATCCCGATCTTCAAGCCTCGCGCGCACGGATTCTTTGGCCACCATGTGATTGACCGTGAAGTGCTTACCGACGTCGCGCAGAAAGTCGATGTACGAGACGTTTTTGAACCAGTCCCCGTTGTTCACGACTTTAGCGGCCGCGGCTCCTTCAAAATTTAGAAAGCGGCGGATGATCCCCGTGATTCCTGCTAGATTGCGTTCGATCTGCGCGTCGTCCAGAAGCGAGCGTTCCTGAGACTTGCCGCTCGGATCACCGATCATCCCCGTTGCGCCACCCACAACCGCAATCGGACGGTGACCTGCGTTCTGAAAGCGTCGCAACGTCAATAACGGCAGCAAGCTTCCCACATGAAGTGCATCCGAGGTCGGGTCGAAGCCTGCATACAAGGTGATGCTTTGCTTGGAGAGGACCTGAGCCAGGTCAGGTGAGGTGAGTTGTTTGACGATCCCGCGGTACTCTAGGTCCTTAAAAAAATCACTCATGTATCATGCCTCCTGGCCTAGGTTGTTATATCTGAGACACTCGAGACGGGCCAGAGCGTTTGCCCAAATTACCTGACCATGTTACCGATTGATGCACATGATACGATCTTTTCGTCGTGCTTGGCTTGGATACGGAGCTGCCGCCGTGATGGCTCTGGTCCTTTTGGAGCTTGCGAGTTCTTTCTTCTCTAATGGATTGAGGATCCCTTTCTACAATGGCGACGCCGTCTGGGCTCTAGCCTTGATCAAGGGGGCGATTCGGGGAGATTGGTTTCCCTTCGGCGTGCCCAGTTCGAGCTTCGCGGGGGCACCGTTTGGCTTTAAGCAGATCGAGTTTCCAGAACCCAACGGTGTTTTTTACGTCATCATCAATTTTATCTCGATCTTTACGCGTGACCCGGCTCTTGTGATGAAGCTGTTTTATGCATCAGCATTCGCTTTATCGGCAGCCTTTTTTGCCTTTTTAGCGAGGCAATTCAGAGTGGACTGGTGGATCGCTATTGTCTTGGGCGCGCTCTACGCGATCCTGCCTTACCATTTCGTGAGGACCTCACATTTGTTTTTGGGCTCGTACTTCTTTGTGCCGCTCTTTGTGTTGGTGTGCCTTTGGATCTGGCACAAAAGACCCATCCCGTTCGCCAGCAGGCGCAAGTTTTGGCTGACGCTGGCGATCTGCGCGATCGCGGGCGGGGGTGGCGTTTATTATGCATTTTTCTTTTGTTTTTTTGCATTGGTCAGCTCGGTGGGGGCGGCGTTTTATCGGCGGAGTTGGAACCATTTGCTTGCGGGGCTGCTCGTGACGACGCTCGTAGCGACCTTCACTGTCGCGAATATCTTGCCATACACATGGATGGCTTATCGCCTGGGCAAGAGCGGTCAGGTGATCAACCGCGACGCTCGAGATACGGAAGTCTACGGACTTAAGATGACTCGGATGTTGCTTCCCCGCGCGGATCATCGCATCAAGTTTTTAGGAGCTCCTTCGCGTGCGTACTCCTCTGTTTTTCCCTACGTTGAGGGCGACGACGAGCCCATCGGGCTTGTAGCGACTGTTGGGTTGTTGATCGTGCTTTGTAGTTTCTTATTTCTTAAGAGAGGTACCGGTACGAGTCGTTTGGGCCTTTTTTCGGCGGTGGGCCTTCTTTATTTTACAGTCACTGGCGGAGCTGGGATTTTTTCGCTCCTCATTACCGGGTCGATTCGCTCGGTGAATCGCGTCAGCGTTTTTATCGCAGCTTTTGCTCTGCTTGGATTGGCTTTTGCGTTGCAGAAGCTTCGAGCCAAGATGATCGCCCGAGGTTGGCATTGGCGATACCGCGCGCTGCTCATCATGCTGCTGATCGCGGGCTATGTCGATCAGGCCGCACCGGGATTTGCAAATCTCTCTCCCTACTCGGATCTTTATTTGTCGGATGAAGAGTTTTTTGGAAGAGTGAATGCGCAAGACGATCAAAAACAAGGGGCGGTATTTCAGCTTCCATTTGAAGAGTTTCCAGAAGGGTACCCTCCAGGTAAAATGGACTATTACGGCCATTTTGTGCCCTATATTCATACGGACGGCATCAAGTGGAGTTATCCCGCGGTTCGTGGCCGCCCCGAGGCCTATCGAATCAGCGAGGTCTCTAAGTTGCCGGTCCCGGAGCTGCTCAAGCAGCTCTCGCTTATGAACTTTACCGGAATCTACATGGATCGCCGCGGCTATGGAGATGGGGGGGCTTCACTCGAATCTCAATTAGCTCCGCTCCTTGGGGCACCGATGGTTAGCCGCAATGGCATGCAGAGTTTTTTTTCGATGAAGGATTATGCAAATCGATTGAGGCAGCAATCCGACCCGGTCGAGTGGCGACGACTCAGTCATCAAGCGTTAGGCATCGTGCGTGTGGCATTTAGTCGGGGTTTTTTTGGTCCTGAAGGCGATGGAAAAAGCGCATGGAGTCGCAAGCAGGGAAAAATCGAGATCGTTAACTCGACTCCCGAAGATCAGACGGTCAATCTTTCGTGGGTGATGAAGACTCAGTCTTCTACGCCGACGAAGATGACGCTTCGTGGGCCTCTCACTCGAGAAACAGTGATGGTGTCGAGTGCAGGGGTTGAGTTTAAGCGTGAGATCTCGGTGCCTCCGGGGCCATCCGTATGGACGCTGCAGTCTGAGGCAGAGCCCTGGATATCTCCCTTGGATCCCAGGCCGCGATATTTTCTGGTCGAAGGGCTGAGTTTAGTCGTACTTTAGAAAGACAACAGGAGGTTGGCTTAAAAATGTACCTCAGCGACTTATCGAGCGACCTAGAGTTTGTCTTGAACGAAACGCGGCCGCTTTGGGAAGAGATGCGCGGCAAGAAGATCTTTATTACCGGAGGCACCGGTTTCTTCGGCAAGTGGATTCTCGAGAGCTTTGCGTACGTCAACGATACTCTCAATCTGGGCGCTGAAGCCGTGGTTTTGACTCGCGATCCAAGCGGTTTCAAAGAGAGGTTTCCGAGGCTTGGTGCGCTCAAGGGGATGAGGTTTTTGCAGGGGGATGTGCTGAGTCTTGGTGTTCCTAAGGAGGGATTTGATTATTGCATCCATGGTGCGACCTCCGCTGATGCCAAGATGATTCACGAACATCCACTTTTGATGTTTGATACGATCGTGAATGGAACTCGCAAAGTATTGGAGTTCGCTCAGAAGGCTGGAGTCGAGAAGTGTTTGTTCGAAAGCTCAGGAGCAGTCTACGGCCCTCAGTTGCATACGATCACGCACGTTCAGGAAGATTGGCTGGGTGGACCGGATCTCATGAATTTGAAGTCAGTGTATGGCGAGGGCAAAAGAGCAGCCGAGCACCTTTGCGCGATATTTGCGCATCAAAGCGGGATGGAAGTTAAAATCGCGCGCTGTTTTGCCTTTGTTGGGCCGCATCTCCCTGTGGACGGGCACTACGCCATCGGTAATTTTATTGGAAACGCACTTAAAGGCGGCCCTATTCGGGTGGGGGGAGATGGTACCCCGCATCGATCTTATCTCTACACGGCCGACTTGATGGTTTGGCTTTGGACAATTTTGATCAAAGGCGAGACTTGTCGGCCCTATAACGTGGGGTCGGAGGAGAGTCTTTCGATTCGCAGCGTTGCGGAAAAGGTCGGCCAGGCTTTTAGTCCCTCGGGAATCGAAATCAACGTGGCTAGAGAGGTGACACCGGGGAGTGTGACTGAGCGCTACGTTCCATCGACTCATAGGGCGCGGACTGAGCTGGGTTTGGTGCAAAAAATCTCGATGGAAGAGGCCTTGATTCGTTCGGTCGCGTGGTGGCAAGGACGTTTAAGTCGCGAACAGAACGGTTAAGCAGGTTCCTCTGCTGTAACGCATGTAGTTGTAAGTTCTACTCGACTGCTTGGACGCCTTTACAAGGGTTTTTGGGGCTGCTAGGGTTTTTTCTTAAAACCTTAATAGGCCTCGGGAGCGGGATGGGCGAGAAAGTCAAAGCTGCGATTATTGGAAGCGGGAACATTGGCACTGACTTGCTAGTGAAGGTCCTGCGATCTCCTTATCTTGAATGTACTGCGTTTATTGGGCGCAATATTTCATCCCCTGGCATGGCTAAAGCTCAGAGCTTAGGAGTCACTGTCTCTGCAAGGAGTATCCAGTACATTGAGGATAATCCAACGAGCTGTGAGGTCGTTTTTGATGCGACCTCAGCAAAAGACCATTTGGTTCACGCGCCTATTCTAGAAAAGCTAGGCAAATTCGTGATCGACCTGACACCGGCCAAGATTGGTCACATGTTCGTGCCCGCCGTGAATATGAAAGAGCTCGCCGGTCAACGCAACGTCAACATGGTTACGTGCGGCGGACAAGCTTCGATCCCGATCGCCTATGCGATGGGGCAGACGCAGAAAGACATCGATTACATCGAGGTGATTTCGAGCATCGCATCTCGGAGTGCGGGCCCCGCGACACGCATCAATCTGGATGAGTACATCCATACGACTGAAAGCGGTGTGCAGAAGTTCTCGGGAGCCAAGCGCACCAAAGCGATATTGAATCTTAATCCTGCTCAGCCGTGCATCAATATGCAGACCACCATTTTTTGCAAGGTTGACAATCCGGATATCGATAAACTCAAAGTCGCTGTGGATGAAATCGTCAAAAGAATTCAAGCCTATGTTCCGGGCTACGAAGTGCTCGTTGGGCCTACGATCGAGAACCAGCGCATTGTCGTGATGGTTCGAGTGAAGGGGCTTGGGGATTATTTGCCGGCATACGCAGGTAACCTCGACATCATCAACTGCGCGGCGATTGCGACGGCCGAAGAGTACGCAAAGCTCGTGAAGGCGAGAGCTACGGGTGTTTTGAGCGCAAGCGGAGTGAAGGCAAAGGGGTCGTATGAAAACCGTATTAATCAGTGATCCTACTCTTCGAGATGGCAACCATGCGATTCAGCACACGCTGACGGCGGCTCAGATTGCGTCTTATTGCCGTGCTGCGGATGCGGCCGGGATCCCTATTGTTGAAGTGGGTCATGGCAACGGGATCGGGGCTTCATCTCTGCAATTGGGAGAGTCGACGACTCCGGACGAGTTGGCTTTGAGAACAGCTCGCGAGAATCTCAAGACATCGAAGCTAGGCGTCCATGTGATTCCTGGATTTGCCACGATCGAGAAGGATCTGAAGCGTGCGATCGATATTGGAGTGAACGTCGTTCGCGTTGCTTCCCATTGCACCGAGGCGGACCTGACCGAACGTCACATCGGTTATGGGCGTGAGCGGGGTTGTACCGTTTATGGCGTGCTCATGATGTCGCATATGGTGTCGCCCCCGATTTTGGCGGAGCAGGCAAAAAAGATGGAGTCTTACGGGGCTGAAGGTTTCATCTTCATGGACTCTTCGGGCAACTACCTGCCTACGGATGTGACCGAGAGAGTGGTCGCACTGAGGCGCGAGCTGACGATTCCGGTTGGTTTTCACGCGCACAATAATTTGGGCATGGCGATCGCTAATTCGGTTGCGGCAGTCGAAGCAGGGGCTTCGATGCTCGACGGTTGCGCGCGTGGGTTTGGCGCTGGCGCAGGCAATGCCCAGCTCGAGGTCTTGGTCGCTGTGCTCGAGCGCATGGGATACGCCACAGGGATTGATTTTTATAAGTGCCTGGATGCGGCCGATCTGGCGGAGCGCGAGCTCATGAAGGTCGTGCCGACGATTCAATCCACCAGTATCGTGAGTGGGTTGGCGGGCGTATTCTCGGGCTTCATGAGGCCAGTGAGTCGAATCGCTAAGCAGTACCAGCTCGACCCCCGCGATATATTCTTTGAGCTCGGTCGTCGCAAGATCATCGCAGGCCAAGAAGACATCATTATTGAAGTCGCTCAAGACCTAGCACAAAAGACATCGCGCACGCTTGAGTTGAGTTCTGTATGAATCCTCGAACCATCGCATTGGTGAGGCAGGATTGCCTGCGCGTGCTCGAGGGTTGCGCTCAGCAATTGGCGCCGCTCAAGGGTGATACGGTTGTCATCACCGGAGGCACTGGATTTGTCGGAACCTGGCTTTCGGAGATGCTCAGCACCCTGAACGATGATTTTTTGTTTGGCACTCAGATAGTTCTTATTTCTCGGAGCACGGACCATTTTCGCGCCACTCGCCCTCATTTAGCCAACCGCAAGGATGTTACCCTAGTTAAGTCCGATGTGCGGCACACGTTTGAACTCCCAAAAGAAACCAACTGGGTGATCCACGCCGCAGCTAATCCGGATGGTCGCTTGCATTCTTCGAACCCTGTCGAGGCGATGTCGATCATCGCCGATGGGACCGCAAGCGTGTTGAGATCTGTGGATCGATGCTCGCAGTTTAAGATGTTTCTCAATCTCAGTTCTTCGCTGATCTATGGCGGGCAGCCTTGGGAGCTCGAGAAGATGGCCGAGACTTTTGCGGGAGCGCCTGATTGCGCATCGGTGTCCTCGGTGTATGCGGAAGCTAAGCGCTTTGCAGAGACACTTTGCGCCGCGGCTCGCTCACAGGCTCGGATTCCTGTGGTGACTGCTCGTCCGTTTGCCTTCATCGGGCCTTATCAATCAATGGAAGCCAATTGGGCGATCAATAGTTTCATTCGGGATGCGATGAGCGGCAATGCGGTACGCGTGACCGGAGACGGTCAGACTGTTCGAAGCTACATGTACCCGAGCGACATGGCGTTTTGGATGCTCAGAGTATTGACGGCAGGCGTGAGCGGCACAGCTTACAATGTGGGCTCTGAAGAAGGCATTGCGCTCGAGACTTTGGCTTCGATGATCGCCGGACATTTTACTCCGCGTCCCGAGGTGAGGTTAAGGACTGCTGCTGGCATCGTGCCGCGCAATCGAATGGTGCCCGACGTAAGCCGGGCAAAGAAGATGTTGGGTCTTATGCAAAAAGTGTCGCTTGCCCAGGCGGTTGAGCGCACGATTCAATGGAATCAAGCTCTATGAAAAAGAAAGTCAGTGACCTGATCGCAGATCATCTCGCGGATCGGGGGATCAAGCACGTATTTGGAATCATCGGCTCGGGCAATGCGCATATCTTTGATTCGATCACGGCACGTGGGTTCACCCAGATCGTATGCGTACATCATGAACAGGCCGCCATCATGGCCATGATGACCTACTATCGAATGACAGGACAGATCGGCGCATGCATCGTCACGACGGGTGCTGGATCAACCAATGCAGTGACAGGTGTCGTGAGTGCGTGGATGGATTCGATGCCCGGCGTGATCCTCTCAGGCAACGAGAACTCTCGCTTCACATTGGAGAGTAACCCACTTCGTATCTGGGGGATTCAAGGCTACGATAGCTCCGCCATGGTGAGCAAGGTCACCAAATACAGTGCGCGTGTGATGGAAGCTAATGACATCAGCTACCAGATGCACAAGGCGTTCGAAGTGGCAGGCAGGGGTCGTCCTGGGCCCGTGTGGATCGATGTGCCGATGAACATCCAAGCCGCGCCAGTCGAGACCGATGAGCTGCGGCCGTGGAAGGGGTTAGAGCAGCTTTTGCCGCATGAGCAATTGTCGCAAACCCAAGGTCTGGTGACTGACCTGGTTCAGGCCGCGCGCCAGACGGTGAAGCTCATGGAGAAGGCTGAGCGCCCGGTGATTTGGCTAGGGCATGGGATCCGCTTGGCCGGTGCAGTGGATCTCGTTCGTCCTCTTGTGGATCAGCTCAAGGCGCCCGTGCTGGTTTCCTGGCAAGGGATCGACATGATCGACTCCGAGCATCCGCTCGTGTTTGGGCGAGCTGGTATTTATGGGCAAAGAGCCGCGAATTTTGTCCTGCAGAACAGTGATTTGCTCATTTGCATCGGCACGCGCTTGGCGGTGCCTCAGGTGGGCTATGAGCTCAGCGAGTTTGCTCGTGCGGCCAAGATTGTCGCGGTCGATATCGACCCGACCGAAGCTCGCAAGCACGGGGCAAAGATCGATCTGCCCGTGTGCGGCGACGCGAAGATCTACATGCAGGAATTGTCCAAGGCCGCGACGGACGCCGCGTGTGAGTCGCGCAGGGATTGGGTCCGCCAGTGCGAGAATTACCGTGAGCGCTATCCGCGGATTGGGCCCGAGCATGCGGATCCGGCAGGATTCATCAATTCCTACCCCTTCATGAAGCGTCTTGAGCGGCACTTCAAGCCCAAGCAGGTGGTCGTCACTGATATGGGTACGGCCCTTCTGAGCGGGCACCAGGTGCTGAATTTTAAGGCAGGTCAACGCTTGATGACTTCGACGGGTTTAGGCGAGATGGGCTACGGTTTGCCGGCTGCGATTGGGGCCTCGATCGCTGATCGTGCGATGGGCGGAGCAGGCGATGTGCTTTGCCTGAATTGCGATGGCGGCATGATGATGAACCTCCAAGAGCTTCAGACGCTTGTGCATCACAAGCTGCCGGTAAAGATCGTGATCTTCAACAATGATGGCTACCTCATGATCAAGCACACGCAAAAGGCGCTGTTTAAGGGTCGCTACTCGGGCACGGATCAGAGTTCAGGCGTGACATGCCCGGATTACACCAAGCTTGCGAAAGCGTTTGATATCCCTGCCTATCAGATTCGGACCTGGGAGGACTTTGATCGGGTCGTGCCCGAAGTGCAAGCGGCTACTGGGCCCGTGATTTGCGAAGTGTTCATGCATCCAGAGCAGTTGTTCTTGCCTAAGTTATCATTGGCTCCGCAGAAGGATGGATCCATCGTTTCGCCGCCACTTGAAGATTTGGCACCGCTGATGCCGCGTGAAGAGTTGCGCAAGAACATGCTGATTGGGATGCATCCGAAGTCGGAGAATCTCTAGAGGTTCAGGCTCGGCCCCTTAGGACGCTCTATTGAAGCGAAACGCAAGGGCGTGTTCACGCAGAAAAACCCTAAGGTTTCAAGCACTTTTGATTAGTTCGTGGGCTTGAATTTTCTTAATGAAGCCGACTATTTATTCCGAAAAGAAAGATGGTGTGAGACGACCCTCTTTCTTCATTTTTGTATTTTTGGCTGCCTCTTGGGTTCAGCCTGTGCCTGTCTTCGCGGATTCTAACGGGGCGCCGGTGGATCGTAATGATTTAGAGGTCTTGCTCAAAGACTGGTTGGCACCTCCGTCGGTTCGTCGAGAGACTCATATCGGTGTGTTCGAATCGCGGTACTTAGAGCGCAGGGTGTTTCTAAAGAAAGGCAGCTTTCGTGTCGCTCATATTGTAGCGATCAACGCGCCTAAAACAGCTATCGACAAAAAAGTAGGCATTCGCCCAGATGAGATCGCTCAGACTCTTCATCGGCAGTTTGGAATGAAGACTCCATGGCGCAAGCGAAAGACGGGGGTGGCGTTGGTGTTTGACGCCTACATCGCCGAGAAGCTTCGTTACGTGACGCTTTACTTTGTTGAACGTGAGAGCTCGTATCACTACTCGATTTCGTGGACTCGGTCGCTCTATGCTCAGCCTGCTGCTCTCGAGTCGGAGTTGATCCAGCGAAGGCTGGCAGGAGTCGCGGGTCGCCAGCTTAAGTGGCCTGAGCGTTTCGCTCTCCAGATCAAAGACTGGATGAGCCTACCGGTCGCTTACGCGGCCGACTGCGGAGGTTTGTGCTCTTCCTTGGATCCAGGGTGCATCGCCCTTCAGTTGTCATGCGCGACTAACGGCTTGTCGGACTCGCTCAGGAGCGTGGGCGAGATTAGAAACGCAATCAACATGCAGGGTAACCAGTTGAGTGGCGCGGGAAACGCGATTGCTCAGGAGTTGAGCAATGCGAACTCTACGGCTCAGGCGCTAGGTAAGGATGCAAGAGCAGCCTTTGATGAGGGCCGAGATGATGCCAATAGATGGGCGCAAGTTTATCTTGAGCTGGGCAAGCAAGGGGTCGCTACGGCGGATCATGGAGTAGCGGAGGTTAAGCGGCTAGCCGATTTTTTTGAGAACTCGGTTAAGCCCGGAAACGTCTTCGCGACGGCAGCGGTAGCTGCTGCCGGCGCCTCCGCGGTTTCTGTCGGAGTTGATCTACTTTTGGGGTTTGGGCGATCGCTCTATGAATTGATGAACACGCCCGATGACAAAGACGATCCAAAGCTAGATGAAAGACTCCGCATCGCCAGGGAAAACCATGAGAAGATGACCGCTGTTATCTCGGACTATGAGCGCCTCATTCATGAACAGATGCTGGAGCTATTAAAGAACGTCGAGAGTTCTCGGTATACCCATCAAACCGCTGCTTACTATCTTCAGGC
Organism: uncultured Bacteriovoracaceae bacterium; assembly: GCA_964524175.1. GTDB lineage: Bacteria > Bdellovibrionota > UBA1018 > UBA1018 > UBA1018 > CAZGCK01. The sequence continues at coordinate 32,370 of CAZGCK010000018.1, forward strand.
AACAGAAGCGCGAATTCATGCCGTATCTGGACACCTAGATGAGCTCGATCATGCTCCTCGTACCGCAGAAAGCGATGCGTGTCGCCTAGAGCTCGAAGAAGATCGGAACAAGTTGGCGAGACTGCATGCAGAGATCACGCGAGTGAGTCAGAGAATGCATGCAACCCAAATGACGACTTGCGGGACCTTGAAGGCGGCTTTCGAGAAATTGGGTGATGCGGAGGTTATGCTCTATCGCGCGGGGGCCTTGATGCTGAGAGCGAGCAATCGGTGGCTCGAGGTGGATAAGCGGCAGAGCTTAGAGACTTCTGAGAATCTAGCAGCGTTTTCTCAAAATAGGCTGGAAGTAGCTGCTCGAGTCGAGTTGGACGCCAGAGAGATCGCAGAAAAAAGAATCGAAGAGCTCAGGTCTCGTCCCAAGCTGCTTCTGAAAGAATGTATCGACAAGAGGCCGGGGTACATGCAGATTCCTGTCTTGTCGCTTGTTTGGGCTTCAGAAAACGCCAAAATCATCAAGGCCTGCACGGAACAGTTTGACAGCCCAGAGGATCGAGCTTTTACTGCGCGCAAGATACTGGGAGAGAAGCTTGCTGTTCAGCAGGCGATTGAGGCACGCAAAGAGCTTGAAGATCCTCAATTTGATCAACGCGAGCGACTCTTTGCAGATACTCCAAGTGAGCTGAGCGCGCGTCGCAATACAATGCTTTATTTTCAGAGAACTATCGCGCGCGAGATTTCCTGCGCCGCGGATTCTACCCGCTGCCAACCGAGTGATATCAGCGCAAAGCTTCGTCAGCTAAAGGGAACCAAAGGAGAGCTCGATCGCATCTGCTATCCGGAACTGAGTCCAGCGCAAGTGACCCCGCCCCGGGGCAATCAAGCTCCGCCTAAGCGCAAGTATCCTGGACAGACTCAGGATCTCCCGACTTGGACCAACCTCAAGGAAAGCGATGGCCGCGAAGTGCTCATGGAGGACAATTCGCATCAACTGTTGAACCCTCTGCCTTCTGCCAATCCTAGAAGAATTGATGAACAAAAGTAAGCCTAGTGCCCCTGCTTGGCCTTCTGCTCTTCTCGGCGTTTCATGATGACGTGGTAGGCCTCGCCATAGTCTCCAGAGGTCGCGCCCTCATTGACGTGAACGTAATTCACGAAGCAGGCCGACATGAAGAGCTGCGAGGCCCAGAGCGTGGCCAGCGCCTGTCGAGCCAGCAGGCGGCTAGAAACCGCAGTAAATTCACCCAATGCCAAGCGCGCCAACCAAAGAAACTCAAGCGGGAAGCTCACCATCAAGTAGTAACGACGGATATTGACCGATGAAGCGGTGAGCGGAACTCCAAAGCCCCAGAGGCCGGCAATGATGGCGAGCGCGAGATCTGAGCGGGGCTTGAGAAGCCAATGGCGCAGTCCCTGAAGCCGGCCGCTTCGAAACTCGGAGGCGCATCGCGAGGCTCCGCGCCAGAATATCCAAAGGCAGGTCATGAGGGCGAGCGCGTGAGCGGCGGCATTGAGGTAAGTCGCGTGACCCCGAATGATCGGGTAACGGACAAAGTCTGAGATTTGCGCAAAATTGGACTGTCCGCGCAGAAGCCCTAAAGGATTGCCAAGGTGCAGGCCTGTGGGATTGGTTGCCCAGAAGACCCAGAAGCGTCCTTGGATGATTTCTCCCCAGCCGTGCGCGATCGTTTCGTGATTGGGATGTTGAAGAATGTGGATCACCCAAGGGATGAGCGGGAGTGCGCCGATGCACGAGCCTACGAACCAAGCTCGCCAATGAACTTTAGAGCGAGGGATCTCGGATGACGGTAGTAAAAGGGTCACGAGCAAGAATCCAAACGCGAAGAAAAATCCGCTCATGTGGATCTGTCCCAAGCAGGCGCCTACGGCCCCCCAAGCAAAAGCGCCGACAGCGCGATCACGCTTCCACCAACCGGCGAGCATGATTGTCGAAAAAAACGGCAAAAAAGGCTCAGGCCAAAGCTTGCGCTGATAAAACACGGCAAAGGGATTGACGAGCGCCAAACAAAGCGCCCAAAGCCATGGCTCGCGGTCCTCGTGCTCGCGCAAGACTTTGAGTGCAAACGGGATCAGAAGCGCAATTCCGATCCACGCAAAGACCTGAAGGGCTGTGCAAAGCTCCGTGGGCGTGGTCGCACCACTGATTCGCGCAAGCGCTGTAAAAACCCAAACGCTCATTCCTGGGTTGGGGATGTAGACGCCCGAAGGCATTCCAAACCAAGGCCAGGGGCCGCCGCGCGCGCCCAGCGCTCCTTGAAGTTGGGTTTGAGTGAAGTTGTACTCTTCGTCTTCTTTGTACTCCATGTCCTGCACGTGCAGGAGACGCAGCAAGGCGCCGGCGACGAGTGAGACGAGAATCAGAGCCTGCCACCCGCGAGTGAGGCGCGGTGACATGGATTTGACTGAGGTCATTGGAGTCGTTCTCCGTGTAGAGAGCCTTGGCCTTGGCTCAGCATCCAGAGCGCGCGAAACTCGGTCACGCGCTCTGCTTGATAGGGGTCTTCGATCCCGAGACTTTTGAAGTCGTCGAGAATCGCCGGATGCACGATGACCTCGGCCTGAGGGTCGAGCGAGAGCCGTGCCCGCAAGAGTCCTTGGTCAGCAAAATGCTTGGCTTGTGGATAGAAGCAAGTCAACGAATTGAATCCCAGTTGTTGAAGTGTTCGTCGCGATTTTAGCGCTAGCAGCAAGAGAGTGGGTTTGGCCATCCAGAGCGAAAAATCCAAAGGCAAGCGCACGCGGTTAATTTTCTTTGCTCGAAGGATCGGCGCGAGCGTCTCGAGCATGCCGGGAACCAGGTGAATATGGTGATGGCCATCGAGGTAGGATGCTTGGACTCCAGCGGCCTCGAGCAGGCTGAGTTGCCGCTCGAGCTCGAGGCTGGCTGATCGCTCAAGCTCGGCGCGATCAGCACCGGGCTTGGTCCAGCTGATCATGACTCGAGGAGCGGAGGCGCGGCCTTGGCCGTAGGTGAGGTTGTAGTGAAGGCCTAACTCGATGCCGGGAATCGCCCTGAGTTCTTTCAGTCCCTCGCGTAGGTATTTGCCCTCGGACATCATGGAGACGCGCTTGACGATGCCTTGCTTGGCGAGTTCTAGGATTCCTTGATTGATGCCCGGGCTGAGTCCCCAGTCGTCGGCCGTGATCGCTTTGGGGGCAAGGAGTGGAGCGTAGCAGCCTTGATAGGATCGCCAGGCGAGCTTAGGTAGTCCGCTCAGAATGCTGAGAGTTTCGTGAGAGATGCGGCCCACAGACTTTTCGGAGAGCAGCTGCAGAGTCACCGGCAGGTCTTGCTCCCGAAAGCGGTGGGCTTGAGCGATGAGCCCGATTTCTAGGTCGAATAAAAACCCTGCGTCTCGCTGCAAAGTGAAGACACGAGTAGCGGCCTCTCGTGACATGGCCCAGGTGCCAGCATGAGTGTCTGTCGTTTGAATCGGTAGGATGATTCTCACCAAGCGATTAAAAAGCAATCCCAGTCGGTGTCGTCCAAAAACAACCGGAAGATGCTTAACCGGAATCTTAAATCTGCTCTCCGGGTGGCGGCGATTGGCTCGAACGAGGTCCGCTTGTCGGCTTTCTAGGAGCTTAAGAGCGCGGTCAAAAAAATCGGGGGCAATCGGCTGTTCTAAGCTTGCACAAAGAATATGGGTGCCGCGCGAGGCGAGAAAGGCTGCTCGGAGGGCAGCGCCTCTTGCGCCATGAGCAGTGGGCTCGAGCAGATGCAGACTTACATGTGTTTGGCCCTGGCTGACCCTCTCCTTGGCTTCGATCCAAGTGGGGTGGGCATAGCTTATGCGATCGCCGTAAGGTGCAATGATCAACTCTGTAGAAGAATGCTGGGCGAACGAGGACTGAAGATCGCTCAATGCCCGCCGAAAATGGGTAGGACTCAGCCACGCTTCACTTTGAAGCGGTAGGGGAAGCAACACTGAGTTTTGGATGGGTTGGGTGACTGAGCTGCGGTTCCAGGGGCCCGTTTCCCAGGGGCCAAGCTCGGGTTCCTGAAGTCCTAAGCTAGGAACAGACTCAGCCCACGCTTCGCGCACGACTGCGATCGCTAGCAGGACGGTTGCCAGCAGGGGGATTGAAGCGCGCTGCAAGCCAAAGAAAAGCTTCTGCCCAATGATGTCGAGTCCCGCCACCGAAAGGGTGAGGATACCAAAGATAAGGGCAAAGCGCTTGAAGCGGCCCCTTTCTTGGTTTGGGGGTGTGGCAAGCAAGAACGCCACTGGTATTGCAAGAGTTGTCAGCGAGTACTTAAAAGTCTCGGGCATAAACCAAAGGTAAGGAAAGATCCCCATCGAAAAAAACAGACCTCGCGCCCGAGGAGTCTGAGGGCGCCGCAGGGCCCAGAACATTCCAACGGTGATGCAGCCGATGATGATGCCAGCTAAATACAGATTAATGGCAGTGCCGTAGCTGAGAAGTCCCGAGTTCACCGCGCGCAGAAGCGCGCTCTTGATCGATTGACTACCATAGTGAGAGGCATCGTAATAAGTCGAGTCGCCTACGACGATGGCCACCCAGCTTCTCCAAAGAGTCATGAAACGATCCAATGATCCTAGCCAAGTGAGAAGCAAGGCACTGAGTGCGGTCAGGCAAACGAGCGGTGCAAGGAGCGCGCTTTCGCGTTCGCGAGACCTCTTTGAAACCGCAAAAAGTGAGAAAAGAAATCCAGGCCCGATTTTGAATACGGCCGGCACGAAGAGCGCTGCTCCCGCGAGGCCATGAAGCTTTCGCACCCAAGCCCAGCAGCTCACGCAGAAACCTAAAAAAAGCAGGCTCGAAACCTGACCGATGGTAAAACAGTCTAGGCAAAAGCGCAGTACAAAGAGCAGCGAGACTGCAGTGATCCATTGAGCATGAGGAGGGTTTGCTGCGCTCGGAGCCGCGCGCAAGCTCGTGTGTCCTGAACGAGTCGTCTTGATGACTTGGAAGAGAAAATAAAATCCCAGGCCAAACCAAAGCACCTGCATGAAGTACCAAGCCAAGCGAGCGGTAGAGATCTCCAAATAAGCAAACGGCAGAAAAAACGGGATCAGCGGCGGTGCATATCGAAACGGCGAAGCGCCATCTTTGAGGTTATAGATCTCTTCCCAAAGTCCAAGATGCGCGCGGTGGGCTGCTCGGTAGTAAACCTCAAAGTCTGTGTAGTCAGTCTTGCGAGCTACTTTGACGGCATAGAGCGGGATGACGACAGCGACGGCGATCAGCGCAAGCCAGATCGCCGCTTGGCGAGCTTGAGCAACACGAGGACTAGAGGTGATCTGACGGAGCTTGTCTGCGTTCATGAGGTCTTTCTGCTTGGTTTTCGGCAGACGTAGAGAATATCCGCAAACAAGAAGTGACTGCACCTCTCCGAGGTCACTTCAAATCCGGTGCGCCTGAGTAGCTCCTCCCATTCTTCGCGGTTTCTAAACGAGAGGGACTGCTTGTTGTCTGAGCGGGTAAAGCCTGTGGTAGTGGCAAGTTTTTCGTAAAGACGATTCCACCAGGAGGCAATTCCATCGCCTGGATTCACTTCGCGGACGATGAGGGTACCGCCCTCTTTCAAAAGAGAATAAGCCTCGCGAAACAGGCGTTCTTGCTCGGCGCGGCCAAAGTAGTGCATGACATCGATCATGCTGATGCCGACGACGGGTTCGTCCGCTGGCGCACTATCCGGCGAACTTAGGGTGCCATCGGCAAATCGAACGTTAGAGACGCCGCCGGCAGCTTTTCTGGCTAATGCAATGCGTTCGCGATCATGGTCCAATCCGATCACTTCGCGATCAGGTGAGCCAAGCGCGAGAGCCAGCGAAAAAAGGCCATGTCCGCAACCTAGATCCAGGATCTTGCCTTGGGGTGGGAGCTTTGAAGCCATCACTAGGTACGGCGTGAGTCTCCACCTGGCTTGAAGAAAGAATCGAGTCGAAAGATCAGAGTCCCGGTAGCGGGGCAAAAGGGTTGAGGCCGTCATCAAAGCCGCTCCTGGCCCGTAGGCCTTCTTAAAAGACTGAGCCCAAGCGATTCGACCCATCCAAAACAAGGCGAGAACGCCTTCGCGAAGAATTCGGACAGTGCTTTTCTCGGTATTCATGCGCAAGGCGACGGGTACCTCGACATGCTTGAATCCGTGAGCGCGCGCGGTGAGAAAGAGCTCCAAATCAAAGAAAAATCCAGGGCATCGCTGCCGTGAGAACGCACTGAGCGCGAGTCGGTGCGACATGGCTTTGATGCCGGCTTGCGTGTCCGTAGTCTCGAGCGGAAGTAGTCGGCGAGCCACTCGATTGAAAAGCAATCCCAGACGATGACGGCTATAGGCGACGGGCAACAAGCTGACCGGAAGATCAAACACACTCGTGTCGAGTCTGCGATTGCCTGTGACCAAATCGAATCCGGATCTCAGCATCTGTGCTGAGATCTCAAAGAAGCTGAGCTCGTAGGGAAGGTCGGCGTCGGTAAAAAGGATCGCCTTGCCGCGCGCGACCTCAAAGCCGGTGCGAAGTGCCGCACCTTTGCCGAGTGGGCGGCGGTGATGCTTGACGACGACTTCTCCAGGAAAACGAAGGGCCAAGTCCTCGGCGATGCGGCCAGAAGGATCTGACTCCTCAGCTCCAGGGGCAGGGTTAGGGATCAATACAATTTCGAACGAGCCAGGAAATGCGAGCGAAAGAGCACGTCTGGCTTCAGTGACGGTGTGCTCAAGCGCATGACCCGCGCTGCGAGCCGGGATCAGGAGGGATGCTTCAAGTTGAGGCGCGCCCGGTAGCTGCCCCAGGGGCGGCATTTTCTTAAAGCCTTCCGCAAATGCTCCTGTGGGTTTAGCGGAGATCTCGGCCGTCAATGATCGCCTCGAATCGAATCAGGTAGTCGAGAATCAGTTCGGCATCAGTTGCGCTTTGAAGCGCCAATCCGCAAGCAGGGGTAAAGAGCGCGTCGCGAAGTACTGAGGCCGGAAGTTTCTCGATCAGTGAGTTGGCTAGCGCCTGAATGTCCAGTGAACGCAAAACCGAAGAGCGCCCAGTCGGAATCACTCCGAGCGAAAGCTTGCCGCCATCGCGGACAAAGCGATCGAACGCCGGTTTTTGTTCCAGCAAGCTATCCAGTGAGAGCGCCACATCCAGTGAGAGATAATTCAGTGGCAGAGAAAGGACCATGTTCCAGTCCGTGTTGCTGCAACAATGCAGACCTACGAGCACACCTTCTTTGCGCAGCGCCTGGATCAGAAGCTTGAGTTCCTGAAGCGCCAGCACATGGCGAGCATTCGCAGGCGATAGCGCGTAAAGTCCTGGTTCGTCCAAAAAAAGAAGGGGCTGGATGCCTGAGCGCTGTAGCCGGCGCGACATCGCAATTGCGCGAGCCAGAACGAGTCGATAAATTTGCGTAAAAAGCTCGGGGTGTTGGTCGCCAAAGCCTGCTCCGCCTGCCGAGTGAGCTGGAATATCGTGGCCGGCATTGTCCCTGAGCATCAGTGCCCATTGCGCCGTCATTGGCCCTGCGAGCTGGATTTTGGCCATGGGCACTCTGCGTTCGCTCAACTCCCAGAGAAAGGGCTGCCAGCAGCTGGAGATCGAGGGTGAAGGCTCAAATCCTTCAAAAGGGTCGCTGCCCGTGGTTGTTTTCTTTACTCCCCCTCCTGCGTGAGCCAAAGCTGCATCCAAACGGGCTTGGAAATCAGATGAGCGGCTCAACCAGATATCCGTATTGAGCGTGACCGAGCCGTCGATATCAGCTTGAAGGCCGGGCAAACCCTCCAGGGCCTGGGCGATCATATACTCCCATGGATTGCGGATTGGAATTTGCGGAAGAAAGGGAATTCCCAACCGAAAGGAAAAGCCCAATGCCACATCCGCGTTGTGATGTGGCAGGCTTCCGATGGCGGTAGTTGCAGCCCGCTTACCGGTTGTCATTGCTCGTTCCCACGGAGAAGTAACTACCCGCCGGGTGATGGAATGCGATTGCCGAGACGCTTGACTCCGGATCCATCATGAATCCTTCGGTCAGTTGTACGCCTATCTCTTGCGGCTTGAGAAGCTTCCAAAGGAGTTCTTGGTCGTCGAGTCGCGGGCAGGCAGGATAGCCAAACGAGTAGCGCTTGCCCCGGTACTTGGCCTGGAATCGATCCATCATCGTGACTTCTGGAGCATCCGGGAATCCCCACGAGCTTCTGAGTTGAGCGTGAAGGAGTTCGGCATAGGCTTCGGCCGTTTCGAGCGCTAGTGCTTGGATAATATGAGACCTCAAGTAGTCGCCGCGGTTTTTGAGATCCTCCGCCACTTTGCGAACGCCTTGTCCAGCGGTGACGACAAAGAACGCCACGTTGTCTCGGCAGGCATGCCAGGCGGCTTCTGTCGGAGGGAGCCCCGTCTGTGCAACCGGTCGGACATAATCAGCTAAACAGAGTCCTCCCGCCTTTTTTTGGCGAGGAAAATCAAACGCCAGAGGCTCGACGCCAAGGACTCCGCCAACCCAGAGGCGATTGACATCGCTCATGGCTTTGAAAAAACGGTAAACCGCCTTGGGCTGAAGAACGTCCGTGCTGCGGTACTCTTCCTTCACTGACTGCACTTCTTTCCAGATCGCCATCGAGCGGGGATCGCTTTGTTCGAGCTCGTGCCTGAGCTTGATCGAGTCCGGATCAGTTCCGGATGCTTGTTCGAGCTTTCGAACGATACCGCCTTTAACACCCAGGTGTCGGCCATAGAGCATGAGCGGGTTCACAAACTTCCAAATCTGCTCAACGGGAGTGTTTCTTAGGACGTGACGCTCAAAGTCCGGCGGCTGCGGAAGACTCGAATCCCCTAAAATCTCGACTTCAGCAGATCGGCGGTCTGGAGCCTCTGCTGCGGACCGATCCTTTGCGATGCTCACCGCACTGGCTGCGGCTGCTTCTCGACGCGTTTTGAGGGTTTCTTTGAACTGTGTGAACTTTTCCGGGTCGACAATGATCTTAGCGAGATCGAGTCCATTCATCGCATCCGATGCGTAGGCCACGGTGCCGCCCACATAAGCGCGTGAGATCTGCTTGTCGACGAACGTGGATGAAAGCGCGGCGCCGCCCACAAGCATCGGCGTACTGACACCCGCTTTAGAAAAATCCTCGGCCGTAACGACCATCTGTTGCGCGGATTTGACCAAAAGGCCGGAGAGGCCCACGATGTCTGGCTTGTGTTCACGTACCGCAGCGATCAGCTGCTCGGGCGGAACCTTGATCCCCAAGTTCACGACATTGAATCCGTTGTTGACGAGAATGATCTCGACAAGGTTCTTGCCGATATCGTGTACGTCGCCCTTTACTGTCGCAAGAAGAACCTTGCCGCGAGTCGAGCTTTCGTTTTTCTCCATGTAAGGCTCAAGGTGCGCGACTGCAGCCTTCATGGCTTCTGCTGATTGCAGCACTTCGGCGACGATAAGCTGGTTGGCGTTGAAGAGCCTTCCGACTTCGTCCATGCCCTTCATGAGGGGGCCGTTGATGATCTCAAGTGGTTTCATCGGGGGACGGCCTTCGTCGCCTTTCAGGCAGGCTTCGAGATCGCCGGCTAATCCTTCTTTAGAGCCTTCGAGGATGTAGCGGGGCAGCCGCTCCAGAAGCGGAAGATCTGATTTGTTGGTTTTTTCGGAGACTTTGCGATCTCTAAACTTGGCCGCAAATGCAGCAATCGGATCGTCAGAATTGCCACCAGTGGCGAGGGTGCGATTCCAGAGCAGATCGTCCGAGAGTTTTTTCTCGTCGTCAGGAATGGAAGCGTAGCGTTCGAGTCCCTCAGCGTTGACGATGGCCAAGTCGAGGCCTGCTTGCACGCAGTGGTAGAGAAACACTGAGTTCAAGACTTCGCGCCCGGCTGTTGGGAGTCCGAAACTCACGTTTGAGATCCCAAGCACAGTTTTAGTGCGAGGGAATCGCTGTTTAATCAGGCGAATGCCCTCGATGGTCTCCACCGCTGATCCTACATATTGGGCATCTCCAGTCGCGCACGGGAAAACGAGCGGGTCCCAGTAAATATCCTCGGGTTCGACGCCGTACTTTTCGGTGAGCAGCTTGTAGGAGCGTTCAGCGATAGCGAGTTTCCGCTCACGGGTGACGCCCATGCCTTTTTCTGGATCATCGTCGATGGTGCCGACCACGAGAGCCGCGCCAAAGCGTTTGGCGAGTGGGATGACTTTTTCGAATCGCTCTTCGCCGTCCTCGAGGTTGATGGAGTTGATGATGGCTTTGCCTTGCGTATAGGTGAGGGCAAGCTCGATGACCTTCTCGTCGGTTGAGTCGATCATAAAGGGTACGCGGATCTTCTTCACCGCGATCTCCATAAAGCTTCGCATATCCGCAAGCTCGTCGCGATCTGGGTTCGCCATGCAGACGTCCACAATGTGGGCGCCGCCTTTGATCTGCGCGCGGCCGATTTCAGAGCCTTCTTCGAACTTACCTTCGCAGATGAGGTTCTTGAACTTGCGGCTCCCAATCACATTGGTTCGCTCGCCTACGATGATGGGACGCATGTCGTCCGTGATTTCGAGAAAATCTACACCCGAGAGAAAGGATTTGGGGGAAGGGGCGGCTACGCGGGGTTTTTTGCCCTCGACTAGTTTTGCGAGCGCGTGGATGTGGCCCGCAGTTGTGCCGCAGCATCCACCCACGACATTGAGCCAGCCGTGGTCGACGAAGCGTGAGAGCACCTTGGCGACCATGTCCGGGGTTTCGAGGTAGCAGCCGTTTTCGTCGGGCAACCCAGCGTTGGGGACACAGCTCACTCTGAACCGTGAAAGCTGAGAGAGAGAGCGGATGTGGTCAGTCATGAACTCTGGGCCGGTTGCGCAGTTCAGGCCGATGTAGAGTAGATCCAGGTGAGAAAGAGCCGCCATCAATGCTTCGACGCTTTGGCCCGCCAACATCGTGCCCATCGGCTCGATCGTGCCGGAGACCGCGACTGGGATTTGCTCGCCGGTGTCGCGGCTCAGCTGCTCGAGTGCGAGGAGGCAAGCCTTGATGTTGCGAGTGTCCTGACAGGTTTCGATCAAGAAGTAGTCGATGCCGCCTTCTTGAAGCCCTTTTGCCTGTGCGTAGAAGTTTTCTTGGAGAGCCTCAAATGTGATGCCGCCGGTAACAGAGATGGCTTTAGTCGTGGGGCCGATCGCGCCTGCTACGAAACGAGGTTTTTCTGGAGTCGAAAAACGAGCGGCAGCTGCGCTCGCAAGGCGGGCAGCTTGAACGTTGATTTCATGAGCTTTGGATCCTAGGCCGTATTCATCTAGGACAAGGGGAGTAGCGCCAAAGGTATTAGTCTCGACAATATCGCAGCCCGCTTTGAGATAAGCTTCATGGATTGAGGAGATGACGTCTGGGCGAGTGAGGACGAGGTTTTCGTTGCAGCCTTCGAGGTCCGGGCCTCCAAAGTCCTTTGCTGTGAGATTCTTGTCTTGGATCGCAGTGCCTGTGGCACCGTCGAGGACCAGGATACGTTCAGCCAGGGCTTGCTTGAGAATTTGGGTGCGTTCGGCGCGAGACAACGGATGCGTTTGCATGAGGCGTGTAAAGTCCTTTCAAAAACGAGTATGTGAATAGGGTTGAATGTAGCAAATGAAGCTAAAAAGCGCGATGATTTGAATGGGTTAAGTGCGCTGTGTTATTTTTGAGTTCTACTTTCTCTGCTTGACCTTGCCCCGTTTCGTGGTTAATACCGTGAGCCATCGATCGGGCGGGAATAGCTCAGTTGGCTAGAGCGCCACGTTGCCAACGTGGAGGTCGAGGGTTCGAGCCCCTTTTCCCGCTCCAAAATAAAAAGCCTGTCGCATCAGCGGCGGGCTTTTTATTTTGGAGCGCCTGTAAAAATCAATGGCTCTACCCCATATCGAGGGGCATGAGGATTTTGCAGAGAATCAATTTCTGATCGCAAATACTCCATCCCACCCACAAAGTGCCGCCGCTCTTCAGTGAGAAGCGAGGTAACTCATCGACTTTATGAGTGAAGAGTTAAAGTATAGTTTTTTACTCTTTTTCATAAATGCTGGTATATTACTCTCGACTTAGATAATTGACGGGCAATATTAGCCACGACTGGCCCAGGTTTTTCGGTGCTGAAGGTAGGAATCCAAATGATTAAAGAAACTAGGATTGTTGATATTCTCGATCAAATCGAGAGAGAGATCGACAAAGGATCCATTGCTCGCGCGCGAATTTTGTTTAATACGCTGGGCTTCAGGCGAGTACCTCGAAATTTATTACTGAGGATGGCTGATCTTTCTCGGCAGGCCCGATTGCATGAGCGAACGGTGCGTATCCTCCATCCTGTGGTGAGACCTGCCAAGGAAGGATTGGTGCCCGCAACGCCAGAAGAGAAGATGCAGTATGCTTTGGCTCTGGGTTACTCGGGTTCTGTCCTCGAGTCCGCTCGGATTTTTAGAGAGGTTCTTAGCGAGGTTCGCGAGACTCAAACGCCGCAGATCAAACTCTTTCTGGGCGCGGTTCTTTGCCGTCGCTGGGACTTCGAGTCCGCTGTCGGCCCCCTGGATGATGCCATCGCTAGCGGCAAGCTCATGGGTCAGCAAAAACTTGATGGCGAGCTCTATTTGGCGAGTGCCTTGATGCACGGGCCAGGACAGATTGCGAAGGCCGAAGTCTTGCTCGAGAATGTGATCAAGCAGACACACCTCGAGAATTCACCTTTAGCTCATAAAGAAGCTCTCCAGCTCGCGATTCAAGCGCAGTTTTTGAAACGGGACTGGGAGAAAGCCAAGCAATACGCAGAGCGGGCTCAGCGCGTGGCAAAGACAGCCGATGACCCTCACTTCACTCTTTACGTGGATTATCGGACGGCGCTGGCGGATGTGCTCAAGCCTTCGACCCGCAAGGAAGCTCTCGTGGATCTCGAGCGGTTCAAGCAGCAGTTTATGCAAGCCGGTATCTGGGATGGGCTGCGCGGTTGTGATTACTGGCCCGCGATGTTTTTGAAGGATGAGGCTAAGCTCATTCATCTGTACTTTGGCACGGTCTCGGAGTGCACCAAAGCACGTATTGCGAAGGCGTTGGGTGGTAAGGAAAATCTTCCAGAAGTCTACGAATGGCGCTTGGGTGCATTGGGTAAGTCAGGCAAGCCTAAGCTCACCTTTGACGTCACCACGGGTAAAAATAACTTGAGCCGCGAGGAACTCGTACCCGGTCAGGTCAAGCAGCGTTTGATCGAGGCACTGTGTTCGGACTTCTATGTGCCACCGCGAGTGCCGACGATTTTCGAGTACATGTATCCGGATGAGCCTTTTGACCCGCAAACCTCGCCTCCACGGATTCATATGGCGTTTCAGTGGTTGAGAGGCTGGCTTGAGGCGCACAAGATCCCGCTTGAGGCCAAAGAAGATCATGGCCGATTCTGGCTCGACTCGCCAGCTGGGGCCGTGCTCCGCATCGAGCGTGATCAGATGCCTCCGCAACCTCGCTCTGCAGCCGAAAGAGTGATCAGCAAAAAAGTGCGCTCCTATGTCGAGGACCTTCGCGGTCGCTTTGGTGAACAAGCGTTCACAGTCTCTGAAGGGGCTCAACTGTTGGATGTTTCTGAGCGGTCTGTATTGCGCTATCTGAACGAAGCCCTTAAGTTTGGACGGATCAAGCGCGAGGGCGCAGGGCCTAGCACGCAGTATCGGATCGGTTGAGCTGCCAAAGGAGAGTATTGAGTCGTGAAGATCTACACCAAAGCCGGAGATGCGGGCGAGACAGGGCTTTATGGCAACGTGCGTGTTTCCAAGGATGATCAGCGGATTCGAAGTTATGGGACTTTGGACGAGCTCAATGCGGCGTTGGGCGTAGCTTTGAGCGAAGCTGGGCTGCAAGTTCAGCTTCAAACCCAGTTGAAGCGCGTGCAGTGCGAGCTTTTTCAGTTGGGAGGAGAGCTTGCGACCCCTCGGGGCAAGAACTCGGGGATGATGCTGATCGGGCAGGAGGAGATCGCTACACTCGAAAAAGAGATCGATGCGATGGAGTTGTCGCTCGCGCCGCTCAAGAGCTTTATCATGCCGGGCGGCTCACGTTCTTCGGCACTTCTTCATTTAGCTCGGACTGTGTCTCGTCGGGCTGAGCGCGAAGTGGTCACGCTCAATCGCGCTGATCCTCAGCGTGCTGAGGTGATTCAGTACATGAATCGCTTAAGCGATTATTTGTTTGTATGCGCGCGATTTGCGAATCAGTCTGCGGGCGTTGCGGATG
>CAZGCK010000019.1:0-20909 GCA_964524175.1 uncultured Bacteriovoracaceae bacterium
CAGAAGCCAACGTCACGGATCTTTGCTTTGATGATGAAGCGCGCGCGTATCAGAGGGTGCGAGCTGAGTTAGTTGGCAAAGCCGATGTCTTTGTAGCGCTGATTCACAATGGGGACACTAGAACCAGCTTCGCGGTTTCGAGTTTTGTTAAAAAGCTCAATGTCGGCGAAGTCGATGCGGTGGTTGCAGGTCACACTCATCATGTGAACAACGCACGCGTGGGTAATGTGCCAATCGTTCAGTCGGGTTCAGGCGGAACAATGTTTGGAAGGATTCATCTCGTCTGGAACACCCAGAAGGGTGCGCTGGTTCACGCTAAAACCGCTTCGCTGGGTGGAATCGAGCTTCGCGCTGAAAGCTGTGCTCCACAAACGGAATCGTTCTGCCAGAGCAAGGCGGTAGAGGGTGCCCCAAGCCAAGTTTTCTACCACGGAGTACAGGTGGTGCCGAATTTGCGTATCGAAAAGCTCATTACTGAAGGTCGTAAAGAAGTGGCTGCTCTTGCAGAGCTAAAGCTAGGCGTTGCCAAAGATGTGGTCACTATCGATCGAACGAAGGAAAGCGCGCTGGCGAATGTGCTGACCGATGCGATGCGCGCCCTGACGGGAGCCCAGATCGCGTTCATGAACACGGGTGGGATTCGCGCTCCGATCCCCAAAGGCGAGGTCACTTACGAAGCGCTCTACCGAGTCTTGCCGTTCAACACCCATGCGTGGACGGTGGGGCCGATGTCTCAGTCTCAGCTTTTGGCTTTGCTCGAGCGTTCGGCGCAAACGTGCGGGGCATACGGTGCGCTCATGCAAAGCGGGTTGCGAGTCACTTACGAGCGCAATTGCAAGCAAACGAACGGAACTGATGTCGACGTGAAGGCTCGTGTCCTGGATGTTCAAACTCTCGATGGTGAGCTCATTTATTCAGTCAATCAACCCACGATGGGGATCGAACGCACGTTCACGGTCGCGACTCTGGATTTTCTTGCCTTGGGTGGGGCAGGTTACACGGGATTTTCTGGTATCCCTTTTATCCGGGACTTGGGCATCCTGCGTGAGTCGCTTAAAGACTATTTTACAGCAAAGGTGCCGGTTCAGTGGTCAGCTGACCTGGACGGTCGCTGGCAAGAGCAGGAGAGGGTGATTTCTGAGGCTGGCTCAGAATCGTTTGTTCCTGTAAAAACGCTTCAAGCTCCTGAGGCAGAGGCGACGAGAACTCCATTCTGAGTCCCGTCAATGGATGCTCAAAACGGATGCTTGAAGCGTGCAGGGCGTGTCTGGGTAGCTTGAGCTTTGCTTTGAGCGCCGCTTCAGCTTCTGCTGAGATGTTTTCGCGTTCGTAAAACCTTAGCGTCTCGCTTTCATCGATGCCGTAAAGCTTGTCACCGACGATGGGGTGGCCCGCATGATCCAGGTGCAGGCGGATCTGATGCTGGCGCCCTGTTTTAGGAAAGCACTCGAGAAGCGAATAGTCCCCGTGCACGCTGAGTCGTTTGAAGCGAGTCAGCGCCGTTTGGCCGCCCTCGCTTTCGGGGGCGATCATCATTTTGAGCGAGATCGCGGATCGAGTGTGGCGCATCATAGGAGCATCGATCACGAACTCCTCGGGCGCAACACCGCGGACAATGGCGAGGTAGCGTTTCTCGGTGGTTCGCTCAGCAAATTGACGGACCAGGTGGGCGCATACGTCACGATCGGTAGCAAGGACGAGAACGCCGCTGGTTTCCTTGTCGATGCGGTGAACAAGAAAATACTCCCGCTCGGAGCGTAGGGGTTGTCGATGTCCCTCGGTGCGCAGGTGCACGAGAAGCGTATTGAAGAAGTAGCGGCCGGCCGGGTGCACCGGGAGATTGGCAGGTTTTTCGATAATGAAGAGGACTTCGTCCTCGTAGAGAACCTTGTAGTCGAAGCAAACTGGGGGTTCGGGTCTGCGCTCGGACAAGACAAGGACTTCGTCGCCCGCGATCAGCTGGGTGCTAGCTTTGAGTTTGCCAACTGTAAGGTGAGGGCTCTGCTCGCGCTGGACAGTGATTGCGCCCGAGTGGATGGCGCGCTTGAGTGTTTGGCGCGATCTGCGACGGTAGCGTTCCTTGAGAAAGGCGTCGAGCCTGATCCCAGTGCGGTCCACAACGTGGGTGACTAGGTATTCGTTCTCGGATTTGAAGTCGCGCGTGGTTTTCATCAATTCAAATGGTGCCTTCGAGTCATCAGACGGAGCTAAGTTATGTCAGACTGCGGTAAAGAAGTCGACCGAGGCGTTTTGGGTCGTGCCTTTGGGTAGTTAAGATCCTGATTTTGTAGAAAAAATAAATCTCCTGACTAACTCAAAAGCCAACTGCCCGGTGGGCACTTGCGGCGCGCACCATTCCCAATGGCGTAGACCGAGCGAACGACTAATAGCGAGAACGCATCAAGAACAGAATCACTTCCTTGGCGCACTGGTCGCAGTAGCCCTGCTTAGCCTTCATATTAGCGATAGTCTTGAGGGCCAGTTGACCACCCTCTGAGTTCAGGTCGCCAGCGCCATGCTCGCGGTCATAGACCAGAAGCGCGTTGTGCATCTTGGTCAGAAGCTGTTTTTGGGATTCAAAGTAATGCTTCTCAAGCTTGCTCCAGAACTCCTTAAAGACGTTTGCGTAGACAACAGGCTCCTTGGGGTGATCGAGCGACCAGACGCCGATTTGCGAAATGATGTTTTGCCTAAATGCCTCTTTTTGAGCGGCGTCCGCAGGCGCTTCAACAATCTTCTCAAGCTCGTCGATCAAAGCGAAGTCAGGATCCTCCATCTTGCCTGTGATCGGGTTCTTGGTTTTTTCCTTCTTCAAGACGAGCGAGATCTGTTGCACGTAGCGCTTGAGAAACTCCTCCCACTGGGCTGAGTCGTAGATTCCGATCGAGTCGCGGACCTCTCGGTCAATGCGGCTCAAGTACTCGTTGCGAGTTACGTTGATGAATTCAGAGGCGTCATGAAACCCATCCTTGATGTCTTGCTTGAGAAACTCGTACTCGGAGACGCGCTTGACGAACTCCTCGAGCTCGCGGAGAGCTGCAAGCGGCGAGAGGCACGGAAAGTCCGGGCTCTGAGCCGCTTCAAATAGGATTGACTTCATCTCACGTGCCGATGCGCCCATGCGGCCTTCGTAATAGGGGATGTTTGTGTACTCGTCGCGCAACTTGCGCAGATTGGCTCGGAGGAGTTTGCGATCTTCAGGCGCAAGATTGGCAGGGACCTCACCCGTGTCATAGAGTCGCGCCTTCTCGAGCGGTGTGAGGTTCGAGACGAGCGTGCTGACGGTAGGCGGATAATTGATGGAGTTGGGTTTCTTCAAGCGAGTGAGCACCGCCCAAGTCGCAGCGGTCCAAGCCACGTGGGGTGCCACATGTTTTTCTCCGGCCATTTGACCCAGCTGTGATTGATAGATCCGCTTTTCTTGGCTGACTGAGAGCAGATAGGGCACTCGGATCAACTCGATCCGCGCCTTAAAACTCGTAAAATCGGGGAATTCCTTAAACGCGTCCAGTTGCAGCTCATTGGTGGATCCCAGCATCACCGTGTCGATGTAGGCAATCGAGTTGCCGACGTTGACCGAGCCCGTTTCGCAGGCTCCAAGGAGGTACTTATACGAATCCACAGGCCGCTTGAGCAAATCACTGTACTCGATGAGTCCCCGATTGCCGTCGACCAAATCACCGGTAAGGCTAAAGAGGCTCAGGCTTTGAAGCGATGAAGGCAAAGAGCCCATGCTCTTGTTGTAGGTGAGTTGCTGATACTGTGCATCGACGTGCATCTGCGGCTCGATCGTGACGAGTCCGCGACGATACCTGCGCGCGAAGTAGATGCGCTCGACTTGGACGTGCATCAGAACTTTTCGATAGTCTCCCTGATTGGCCGTCAGTAGAGCATCGAAGATCTGTTTGCAGCGGTGACAGAGTCCTCCACGGCCAAGATAGTGCGATAAACTTTCGTGCACGGCAGCTGCGCGGGTCGGTCCCAGGAGTTTCTCTAAAAACGCTTTGCGATGCTCGACAGGCACGATGAGCAGCGGGTGATCCCGCATTTCGCAGGGCAAGCGAGCAGAGATCTCCTCGTCCGGCAGCTTTGCGTAGGTCTGGAGCGCATGCTCTCGTGAGGCCGCGTAGGTCGGCGAGTTCAGGCCCATTCCGCCTTTGGTGTATCTCTCGACTGGAAATACCCAGTTAAACGAATAGAGCGCGCCTTCGGAGTTTTCTTTCGAATAGCGCTCAAGTCCAGCCATGAGCGTATGCGCAATTGAGCTCTTGGCGCTGCCGTTGGGCCCATGAAGTAAAATCATCTTGCTGTTGATGCCCTGACGGCTAAAGGTGCGAAGCGCGCGGTAAATGTGATTTTGAACTGCTTCTTGGCCCACAACGCTTGAAGCCATGCTCTCGCTGGGCATATCAAAAAGCTTGAATCGAAAGGCGGAGGTATTCCCGCCCGCCGAGGGCTGAGACTCCGGATGGTCGAGCGGCTCGCGGCCAAAGTGATCCATCATGTCAGCCAAGTACGCAGCTGTGCTGCGTGTCTGGCGTTCAGGGTTCTCTCCGAGCAGTGCTAAATATTCATCAAAGGAGAGAATGCGACGATTGGTGTCGAACTCTTTCTTGACTGCTGTATCGATTGCGCTAAGCGCCTCTGAAGCAGAAAGCTGAGGCTTAGATTCATAGGCCATGCGGGAGCCCTCCTCAAGGTGTCTAGTGTGTCGTCTCCCTGTCTCGAGTCGGTTGCGGCGGACTCGAGCGTCTATTGTCAGACTCGACGACGCACATCTAGGAGGATACCACGGCCCCGTTTCTAATGCTTCTTGCGCCTACTCTTTTTGGAACCCCTGGCTTTGCCTTTTTTGCCGGCTGGCTTCTCAAATTTAAGACGCGGGTGAGTGGCACTGATGATGGGCCGCTCGACTGAGTTGAGGGGGCCTGCCTCTCCGAGTTTCTGCGCATACTGAATCACGGCGTCGCGCAGTGGCGGAGTGTGAGGGTCATGATGAATTCGATCCTTGGGGATTTGGCTCATGATCCAGCCCAGATCGTCTCCTCCGGTGGCTAAAAAGTCCAACAAGGCGAGAGTGTACTCCTGAGAGTCGTTGATCGGTTTGCCGTCCGTCAAAAAACGAGCATCCAAGATGCGATTCACCTCCCAAGCCTCCACTTTGCCGTCGTCATTGAGGTCCTGAGCGGGAGCATCAGAGTCTGGATGCAGAAGCCGGAGCTGGATCCCGGATACCGAATAAAATCCTCGGGCTCCGCTTTCTACGATTCGCAAGAAGGTCTTGAGCTCAGTTCCTGTCACCTTGACAGTCACGATGGAGTCTTCGAAAGGAAAACTGCGAAACACCGACTCATAGGTGACCGGACCTTGCTCCCAGCTGGAGCGAATCCCACCTGGATTTAGAATGGCAACATCCGCATTGGAGGCCGCGATCATCGCGTCAGCGAAAAGATCTCCGAGCGCAGATTCCTTAAATCGCTCGTGTTCAATGGGCCTAGAGGCTGTGACGATCACCCGTTTTTTGATTTCCGCGGTTTTCTCTAAAACAGAACTAATCAGGTTGGCGCTAGGAGTGTCTTGGCTCACTATCTTGTTGTGGAACTTTGGGGCAACGAGCTGACCACGTCCCGCTTTGGGCGCAGGGCGCTCTCCGTTGCAGTCTCCTTGATTGGCAAAAACTTTGGGACAGACCGAGACGGGGCCCTCGATCTGAGTCAGATCACCTAAAAGCTTTCGAGTTTTTAGATCAAAGGACAGGTAGATCACGTTAAAAAAACGGCCAAATGCTCCGCCCTCGATCACAGGAACGCCCGCGACCCAGTGATGAACGATCTGATGAGAGTGACCAGCTACGACCGCATCAATCGTTCCGGCAGGAAGATTGCGCAAGAGTCTCACCAGCTCGTCGCGAGACCCGCAGTCTCCTTGGGGATCCGTTGGTTTTCGAATGTGGCTGAGAGAAGGGACGCGCCCTTCTCGCCCTTGAGCCCTACGTGGGCCACGGCAATGACGATATCCGCTCCAGCCTTACGTACTTCGGCGGCTTCGCGCAAAGTTGCCTCTTTCGCATCTCCGAAATCGAGGTCCTGAACATAAACCGAGCGAGTGGTCTGAGGGGTTTCGATCGTCGATAATCCGATCACGCCGACTTTGATTCTGCCGGCATCGATCAGTGCATGGCTTTTGAGGTGGGGCAGCTCTTTATTAGCCAAGCGATTGGAGTTCTTCGACAGGATGTTGGCTCCCAAGTACGGGTATTGGGCCTCTAGCATCCTTTCTTTGAGCGCATCGAGGCCAAAATCAAACTCAT
This sequence comes from uncultured Bacteriovoracaceae bacterium, assembly GCA_964524175.1. Lineage (GTDB taxonomy): Bacteria > Bdellovibrionota > UBA1018 > UBA1018 > UBA1018 > CAZGCK01. Next base: position 6,311 of record CAZGCK010000019.1, read on the forward strand.
GGTTGCCGATAGCGGCAGCGTGCAATCCTGTTTGGTTAAAGAACGTCACCAAAGGACGCCCCTGCTCTTGATTGCTTTCGATCGAGCCCTGGAACTCATCACCCGCATCCAGCCAAATCAGGTTGCGTCCAAACTCGCTGCGCAGAATCTTCACGTAAGACGCTAGGTAAGAAATGCCTCCTGCCTGGTACTCAATGGGAATAACACCATCGAGTTCACGAGTCTTTAGAGTCTGGGGGGCAATGACTCCGTGCAAGTCGTTGGTTCCTAGGATCGCAATCGTTTCGATGTCGTGGCCTTGCGGCGCCTGCCCGTTGGATTCTAGATCCGGCGACAGATTGGATTTGGGAGCACACCCCGACCCATAAAGAACCGCGCAAGCCACCCAGATGCAGATCAAATGAAGACGCATGGTCATCCATCATTGCCGAACTGGATGGGATTTTGAATCTCAAACTGTCATCTGCTTGACAGACTTGCGGATTTATCGAAAAAACCACAGTTTTTTGCTTGGATTTTGCAGCACGTCACTTACAATTTTGAAAGGTCATGCCTCCGGGCGACACATTTTAGGGAGATTCCACTATGCGCAGGATGCGCGACTTCAGTTTAGGACATTATGTCGTATTTGCGGTTCCAGCTTTAGCGGCCGCACTCGGAATCCAATATGCGATTCGACATCACACCCCAAGCAAAGGCAAAGCCGAGCTTGCGGACACATTAAAACCGTCACAGCTCAAAGAGCCTGCGGGAGCCCATAGCTCCAAATCGAGCAAGGGCCAGGCTTCTCGATCAGTCGCATCAAACGATGCATCGTCGCACAGCGCTCATAAATCAGAGTCAGCTCCGCATGAATCGCATGCGGAGAACCGTCACGCGGCTGAGTCGCATCCAAAAGAGAACCCAACTCATCACTCGTCTCGGTCGAGCGGTCATCGTGAATCAGACTCTGACAAGTTAGTCGCCGCAGCCGTGGACACCGCTTCGTCTGGGACCGCTTGCGCTGCGATCGAGTTTGCTGGCGAAGGCCCTAAGATGACTCGTGTGACGAAAGATGAGTGGGCTAAAGTCATGTCTCAGTTTCATCAAGCCAAAGGTGCTCTAGTTGCTTGGATCGATAAGCACCGCTCAGAGCTCCCTGAGAAAACTGCCCAGATCATGGAGAAGCAGGCGCGTGGAATCAAAATTCAGCGGCCCCCATCGATTGAGGAGCCAGACCTCGCCTGGCGCGGAATTGGTGTTTATAGCCAAACGCAGGAAGGCGAGCCACTGATTCGTCTTGGCGGCGGATTTGTTAAATTGGCGCATAAGAATCCGACCCGCGCAAAATTTGAGATCACTCGATTGGTGGCTCAAGCGTGGAGTCCCTGTGAGTTGCAGCGACTAGGGGCGAGTGGCACTTGGAGTCCGCTGCTTCAATGTCTCAAGATCACAGAGGCGCAAAGCTGCGCACCAGGCTCGTACTCGGAGGGCGGTTGGGCAGTTTCTTCGACGGTGGCCACCTCAATTGCGGGTCCAGGCTGCGATATCCCTATTTTCAAGAATGCGGAGTTCGCTCAGTGCTTTAAGAAGATCCCATTGTCCGTGACGACAGCATCTTCAGAGAATGCGCCTAAGATTGAGTTAGCGACGAAAGAAGGTCGTTAAAAATGAAACTGATTTTAAAAGTTAGCGTGGTTTTGAGTGTGTTGTCTGTAGCTGGAGCGGGTTGCCTGAGCATGCAAAGCCAGACATCGTTGGATCCCAATGCATCGGCTCAGCCTTTTGTCGAAGCGAGGATCGAATATCCGGGACCTGGCGAAAAATGGGCGGGACCGACTTCGTTCATGGTCAGCATCCAGGCCAAGGACGCGGGTCAGGCTCAAATCGCAATTACGCCTGCGATTTTTACTCCAGCCGGAGAGGCTCCGACGACGACTGGACGCGCGCCTGCTTCTCCGGTTCAGAAAGGCCTAAGCAGCACTAGCGCCCGAGCGCTGATCGCGCATCTGGGGACTGCGGTACAAGTGCCGACTGTTGCTTTTCAAGGTTGTCTCTCTCCCGTGCGCGTACGTTTAGTACGTGCGGACAAGTCGGTTGTAGAGAAACAAGGTTGTCGTAGTGATACAGGTTGGCCCAGAGTGGCGAGTGATACGGTAAGCCAGGTGATCACGGCCGCGATTTATGGTGAAGAAAAGCCTGAGGCTCCTGCGATGGCGGTCCCAGCGGCTGCGACTGTTGCTCCGGTTGCAGCGGCTCACGATGCTAAGGCAGTCGCCCCGGTTGTTGCGCATGATGCGGCGAAAACGACTGTTTCATCGGCGGCACCTGTGGCGACATCCCATGAAACTGCAAAAGCAGCAGTGCATGATGTAACTCACGCAGCAGCTCCCTCACATGAGGCGAAAGCTCCTGTTGCTCAAGCAGCCGCGCACGCGGCTCCGGTTGTCGACTCCCATCGGACTCCCGCGGCGGACCACAGCGCTCACGCAACGGATGCGAAGAAAGCCGAGCATCACGACAATCAGGCTAGCAAGGCTCATTCAGAGCCCGCGCACCACTAAGTCCAAGCGAGAAAACTGCTCCTTCAGTCTGTTGATGTTGACTTAAATACTCTAGCAATAGCCACCAGAAGGCCTTTGGGGATTGCCCAAAATCGGCAGCTGCCCCTTCAGAGTGGGGCATTCTGTGGTGAAGAACTCTAAAATGATCACACTCATGACGTATGGTATTGCGCTAAGCCAGGGCCATTGCTCAGCAAATGCTCTCGGTCCGCGCCAATAGTCACAGGCAAGGGAGGCAGTTTTTGAGTCGTTAGCGGCCGCGAATCAGCAGCAAGAATCCCAGCACGATATCCACGTAGGGGCAGGCGAGCGGAAAGCGCGGATCGATGGGCGTTTGGACCCAGTGCAAGCTTGGCAAGTGCAGTGCATCCCAACAAGAATGCAGCAGCAGCGCCGCTCCGAGCATGCGCACATCCCGGCTCAATCGCCCAGGCAAGACCAGAAGATTAACGACTGGGATGAGAAACACCGCAGAGACGAGCGTCTCAAGCAACCATTCTTGGCGAGGAAACACGGCCATTCCAAATCCCGAATAAATGCTCGAAGACCAAAGGAGAGCCAACACACCCAGAAAGCTCAGGAACGGGAGGTTTGGTTTATCGCTAGAAACCTGTGGCAAACTCTTTAGTGAGAGCTCTGGCTCTGCCTCCAGGTGGGGATCGGAATCTATTGTTTCTATGCGAGCCTTTGAAGCGTTGGACGACATGCAGTGCTACTAGGATAACACTCTGCGTAGACTAACTCCAAGAAACTGGGACCTGAACGATTTTTTCTTCAGATCTTTGAATTTTTACGAAGCCGTTTTGACGCCCGTACTGAAACACGTCTCGCGTCACTTTCACGTCTTGCATGCAGTAGTCGATGATTTTCTGAATCTGGCCGGTTTTGTACCACTCGACCGCCATTAATCCGTCGGCCGACTTGCCTTCGCCAAGCGTCCCGCGTGCTACGGCTTCGAGCTTCAAGAATTGCTGCCGTGTGAGCGTCTGTAAGTCATACATGATGTCAAAAACATCGAGTCGTTGAATCACCAGGCCATAGGGAACCATGACGGGCAAGTCGAACCCGCGAATGTTGTAGCCGATCACCAGGCGTTCTTCGCAGAGCTCGATGAGTTGTTTGAGCTCACTCTCTCGGTAAGCCAAGAACTGATCCGTCTTGCTATCGTAGGCGCACGCTACCGAAATCCCCAGTTTATCAATATGGTCCCAGCCTCCCACATCTTGGACTAGCTTTTGGGTTTCGACGTCGATGATGAGGAAGTGCCGATGCTTGAGAAATAAGCTGGACGGAACGACGTCTTCTGAAAAAGGAACACAGCTCCCGTGGCGCCAGTACGAAGGATTGATCTTAATGCGGGTCGTTGAAGTGGACAGTGAGCGCCTCTCTTTGCAAAATCCCCTCGGCCATGCCTTCGGGGCGGGGGCCTGGTACAATAGGGCCGCCGATTGAATCAAGCGAACCCCTTAAAAATAATTCCTCCTGGGAAATATTTTTGGTTCTCCCCTCAAGTCGGTGGCCGTCGCAAACGTTTTGCCTCAAACCCAAGTATTGTCAAGGTGCGGGGGGAGGGGTATTGCGGGTCGTATGACTAAACCCGCCGAACATTTAGAAAAGCATTTTTCTCACTATCTCGAAGACCTCAAGAGCTTGGCTCGCATCCCCAGCGTGAGTTTTGATGGTTTTGACGCCACAGAGGTGCGGCGCAGCGCTGAAGCGGTAGCGCGCCTCCTCAAAGAGCGTGGTCTGGAGAACGTAGAGATTCTCGAAGTTCCGGGTGCGCACCCCTACGTTTATGGCGAGCGCCTCAGGGCGCCAGGCAAGCCTACGCTGCTTCTGTACGCTCATCATGACGTTCAGCCGCCCGGTCGCGAAGAGCTTTGGAAAACTCCGCCTTTTGAGCCCACTCTCCAGCAGGGTCCTGGAGGCGAGCGCCTCTATGGGCGAGGCACAGCCGACGATAAAGCAGGAATCGTGATTCACACTTCGGCGATCGATTCGTATTTGAAGACCGTGGGAGAGCTCCCCGTAAACGTCAAGGTTGTGATCGAGGGCGAAGAAGAAATCGGTAGTGAGCACCTCCCTCTGTTTTTAAAGACCTATCGCAAGAGATTGGATGCTGATGTGCTCGTGCTCACGGACACGTCCAACTTTGATTGCGGAGTGCCTGCGTTGACGATCGCGCTCCGCGGCTTGGTTGGATTTGGAATCGAGGTTCGCGCGCTCTCAAAAACCGTGCACTCCGGCATGTGGGGCGGGCCATTGCCAGATCCTGCGATGGCGCTTTCAAAGATGCTAGCCAGCTTAGTCGATGATCAGGGTCACATCATCGTTCCGGGGGTGATGGAGCAAGTGCCGGCAGTGACCGAGGCAGAAAGAGTCGAATTCAAGAAAATCCCTTACGATGAAAAAGAGTTTCGCAAGCAATCGGGACTGATCGACCGAGCTCAGCTGCTCAAACCCGATCTGCCACCCGGCTCTAGCGCAGATATCGCGCGCGATGTTTCGCCTTTGGTTCAGGTTTGGCGGCTGCCGAGCCTTTCGGTAAACGCGATACAGGCTTCCTCGCGCAAGCAATCTGGAAACGTGATCAACGATGTGGCTTGGTCCAAGGTGACGATTCGCCTTGTTGGCGGAATGGATCCCAAGAAAACACTGAAGCTTCTTGAAGATCATTTGCGAGCGCAAGTGCCCTGGGGCTTGGACGTGTCCTTTCAAGTCGAAGCTTGCAACGGAGCTTGGTCGACTGAGGCCAGTGGCCCTGCATTTGAAGCGGCCTCTCGCGCGCTCAAGGCCGGTTATGGACGCGAACCGCTCAAGATCGGTTGCGGAGGGACGATTCCGTTCGTGCAGCCTTTTGCGGATGCGCTGGGTGGCGCGCCGGCGCTCTTGGTGGGGGTCGAGGATCCTTATACCAATGCGCATGGCGAGAACGAAAGCCTGCTTGTCAGTGATTTGCGCAAGGCATGCATTGGGCAGGTCCATCTCTTTGAAGAAATCGGCAAAGGTCTATGACCTAATTTTTTTGTGTGAAGGGCAGGTATCGGGCAGCGTCCTCAATTCATTTCTGAAAACTAACCTCGCACCAACGCTTTTAGCTTCTTAAAAGCTGTCTCATCGACAACCGGGCCGTGCCCTGAGCAGAGCAATTCAGTGGGCGGGAGTGTCTTAAGATACCGTTTCACCGCAAGGTGGCAACTTTCTGGGTCATGACTAAAAGCAGGATCAGCGAGCCTGAGTTTGCGCGCCTTTTTATTGATATGTCTTATAAATGGGTAGCCTACCAAGATGGCGTCTCCGCTAAAGAGCGTGGTGCTCGGTTCATGATAGAGCATGACAGAACCCTCCGTGTGACCCGGTACGGAGACGATGTTAAAACCCCACTTCCAAGCGCCTTCAGTATAAGTTTCATCGACCTCGCAGATCGCAGGGGTTGAGTCTTCATAGCGGCAGAGCCACTTTTCGTAAAAGAACTGCCGCCCGGTTTCCCGATCTTCTTGGGTTGTCCGACAAAGTCGAGGTGCTGTTTTATTTCCTGCTAGGACGTCTGCATCATGTTCATGGCAAACAACGCGCGCGCCAAATCTTTTGCGCAACCACGCTGCATTGCCCGCGTGGTCGCAATGGCGATGGGTGAGGAGGATCGCGGTCAGATCGCCAGGTCCCCGGATACCGGCTTTCCAGAGGTTGGCCAGCAAGCTGACGCGCTCTATTGGATGGCCGGTATCGATCAAGAAGCGGCGGTTCTGAGAATCCTCGAGCAGCCACACATTGGCGATGCGGCAAGAGGCATGGGAGAGGTGAGGGGCTATTTTACGCAAAACGAGGGTCTCCGAGAATGGCGAGGATCTTACGATCGGCAACTTGGCAAAATCAAGGGCGTGCCCTCTTGCTTGGGCAAGGAGACGGTCATCAGTTGGCGCTCACCTTCCTAAATTGCAAAGCATTTGTTTGAAATGCTTGAGTTTGTTGAAAGAATTAAAGCTGTTTGATGTTGAAAACAGAGTGTGAGAAGTAAAGGGGCAACTATGCGCCCTGCTTACAAAAGTATACAGGTTTTCAAGAACCCCCTTCTTGAAAAACTTACCCATGTTCATCCGCTCACCCCATTAGTTTGCTGGGTGCCCGTTTCGGTCTTTTTGCTATGGCATGCGTCCTCTGTGAACGGCCTGAGTATGCGGACAATCCTCATGCTAGGCGCGCTGGGGATGTTTGCTTGGACATTGGCCGAGTACGTACTTCATCGGTTTATTTTTCATTACGAACCTCGTGGCAATAAGTCTCTCGAGTTCGTGCATTTCGTGATGCACGGGATGCACCACGCGGATCCTGTTGATCCTACGCGTCTGGTGATGTCCCCAGTGGCAGGAGCCGTGCTTGCCGTGATTTTTTACGCGATCTTCCGCCCCATTTTTGGCCCCATGCTTGTTGAGCCTTTTTTCGCGTTCTTTGTTATCGGTTACCTTTGCTACGATTACATTCACTACAGCGTTCATCACTTCAAGCCTCGTTCGCGCATTGGCACCTATCTCAAGCAGAGCCATATGATGCATCATTATGTCAGTCAGGAGTCTCGCTGGGGCGTGAGTTCGCCGCTTTGGGATTGGGTTTTCGGTACGCTCAAAGAAACAACTCCAAGCAGCGCATCAAATGGGGTTAGCCGAGTGAGGCATGGGTCGTAAAGTTTTTGCAGCTGCCGTCGCGATCCTATTTTTGTACATTTCATTGCCACTTTTGTTTCCGGTGGCAATGGGCGCTGTCCTTGCGGTGCTTTTTGTTCCTTGGCTTGAGTATCTTGAGCGACGCAAAGTCTCTACCTCGCTGGCTTCAGCGTTGTTAACGCTGGGGATTACTCTGTTTTTTGTGCTTCCCTCGGCGCTTGTGATTTATATCTTTTCCAAAGAGGCGCTGACTCAGATCGATGCAATTCGAAGGACTGCTGCGACCCAGGGTCCTGCATCGGGCGAAGTGGGTTGGGTTCAGGCGATGCTCGAGACTCCTCGAATTCACCACCTCTTGGAGAAGCTCACCCAATGGCTTCCGATCGACATGCAGCAAGTAGGAGAGACCGCGCAAGATTTGGTCAACGCAACTGGCACCAAATTGGCTGAAGGGCTTGGGTCGCTGGCTACCCAGTTGCCCGGCATAGTCCTCGCTTTGGCCGTGATAGGAGTCAGCGTCTACTTTTTTTTGATCGATGGAAGAAGGCTAGTGCTTTTTCTCCGTCGCAACTCGGTCTTTAGCGCTCAGCAAACGGATCAGTTGATGTACACCTTGGCGGGAACCTGTCGTTCGGTCATTTTGGCTTCGATCATTTCTGGAGCTGCGCAAGGGCTCTTTGTGTTTGTCGTGTGCTTGGCCATTGGGATGCCTAATGCTGCTTTGATTGGAATGCTGGTTTTCGTTGCGTCATTTATTCCAGTGGTGGGCTCGGCGCCCATCACTTTTAGCCTGGTGCTACATCAGTTTTTTTTGGATCGGGGAGGGTCAGCGATCCTTTTATTGGTCACTGCCTTGGTTGTGCTGCTGCTTGATAACTTGATTCGCCCTTTGTTTTTGCGTGGCTCGGCCAACTTGCACCCTTTGTTAGCGTTCGTTGCCGCATTTGGGGGTCTGCAATCTCTTGGGTTCTCTGGCGTCTTTTTAGGCCCGATCATTGCCGCCATGTTTATGGTGACAGTGCAGATTCTCGTTTACAGCGATGCGCCGCTAAAACCTGAAAAACCTCTCTTGTGAAGCGGCCGAAAGTTAAGCCGCGCTCGGAGCCTTAGCTCCAGGGTCAAGGGTTTTGAGTAGGTCCGCCAACTCCTCGGCATGTTCCTCTTCTTTCTCAAGAATGCTTTCCATGAGGCGCCGTGAGGTTGAGTCCTTTTCGCCAAAAAAGTGAACCATCTCTCGATACGAGTCGATGGCGATCCGCTCCGCGACCAAGTCTTCACGAATGAGGCCAAGGAGGGTATTTGCATTTTTGAACTCGGCATGGCTTCGGGCAAGCAGGCCTTCTGGGTTAAAGTTGGGTTGACCTTCTAATTGTCTAATGCGGCGAGCGATCGAATCCGCGTGCTCTTGCTCTTCTCGAGCATGCTCCTCGAACTCCTCGGCGACGGCCTTGGCGTGGAGGCCCTCAGCGAGATAAAAGTGACTCTTATATCGCAGCACGCAGACGATCTCTGTGGCGAGCGCCTCATTGAGGAGTTTCACGGAAAGCTCGCGATCACCCCTGTAAGACTCTGTCATAGCTCCGCGCATGATGTGCTCGCGCGCACGCCTCCGGAGCTCTTGAATGTCGGTCATAAAGGGCGTCTGCTTAGAATGTGGGTGACTCTGTTTGTTCATGCCCAAGCTGTCTGCAAATTCCGGGCACACCAAAAACAGGTTGCGCAATGCCCATACCCTTTGGTTCAATTGGCCCCATGGCAAAACAAGCAGGCGGCGCCGGCAAGATTACCACGAGCAGCACGGCAGAGTATTTCTCAAAGAATCTCCAGCAGGTTGGATTCTCGTCCCAAACCAAAGCGGTGCTGACGACTCTTAAAGAGGCTGTGGATAACGCGCTCGATGCTTGTGAGGAAAGTGGGATCCTGCCCGAGGTTTCGATCACCGTAGAGAAAAAGGGAGCGGGCTCCCTAAAGAATTCAGATCAGATTTTGATTCGAGTTGAGGACAACGGTCCTGGAATTTCCGAAGAAGACCTTCCCAAAGTTTTTGGTGAGTATCTGGCTTCCTCTAAGTTTGGAAAAGGGCGTTGCTCGCGTGGGCAGCAGGGTATTGGGATCTCGGCCGCGACGACTTGGGCTCAGTTGACGAGCGCGACCGGCGCGCGGGTCATCTCTAAGACCAAAGCTCAGCGCAAAGCAGTTTCTTGCACAGTTGAAGTCGATATCAAGCACAACAAGGGACAGATGAAGGATCGCCAGACGATCGATTGGGATCGCCCCAGCGGGACATCGGTTGAGTTTGTCATCGATGGCCGCATCCAGCTCAATGGCGATGCGGGACTCTTGAGCTATCTGAACGGCACCACTCTGGTGAATCCTCACATGACGATGCACTGGAAGCTTCCGGAGCTTGAGAAGCATACAGTCGAGCGTGTCAGCCAGACTATTCCCGATATCCCGGAAGCCACTGAGCCTCATCCGCATACGATGAAGCTCGGTGAGTTCATCGCGCATTCTCATCTTTTTGGCCGCGTAAAAGTGTCGCAGTGGCTCAAGACCGGATTCTCGCGCATCCATGAAGGGGTGCTGAACGACATGGTCAAGGAGGGAGGACTCAAGAAGGCCGTCCTCGATAAGTCCGTGGATGCGATGAATGAGGGAGACTTTAAGGACCTCTTTGTCACCATTCAAAACACCAAGCTCATGGCGCCTTCGACTAAGTCTGTCCTCTCGATTGGCGAGGAGTCGCTTTCGAAAAGCATTAAGCGCCTGGGCGCCGTCGATTTTTTCGCGGTGATTTCTCGCAAGCCTGCGATCTGCGATTTTAAGCCTATTCAGGTCGAAGTCGCTGTTGCTCGACTCGAGGACAAGTCGATCGAAGCGGAGTCCCAGGTTCAGGTACTGCGTTTTGCGAACCGCGTGCCCCTTCAGTTCGATAAAGCCGCTTGCGCCATCGTGCATGCGATCGAGTCGGTCAATTGGCGCACTTATGGGATTGTTCAACCCAAGAATTCGATTCCGCAGGGTCCTTACATTATCGCGGTTTCGATCGTTTCGCCCTTCATCAAGTTCAAGAATGCCTCGAAGGAAACTGTCGACGCTTCGGATGAGTTGGTTGAGGAACTGAGGCTTGCGCTGATTCAAGCTGGCCAGAAGCTTTCTAAGCACATTCGTCGCGAGGCCAAGGCAAACGAGCTTGAGGAGAAGATCCGGCATATCGAGCAATTCGGGCCGATCCTGGTCGAGGGCCTGTGCCGCATCAGCAAGGCACCTGAATCTCGCAAGAAAAAGGCAGAAGAAGGCCTGCTCAAGCTTCTCGGACGTGATGCCCATGCCACTAAGCAGGAGCTCGATGAGGCTCATGCGCTTTTAGAAGTTCAAAAAGCCAAGCAGGCAGCAACTCTCGGGGACGAAGTGGATCCTCAAGTGGGAGAGAAGGCCGCGCTGAGCGAAGAGGCGATTCAGGCTAAGGGCCAGGCAATCGGCAAGTCAGCTAAGGGCAAAGCATCCGCTCACGGCGGAGCTGCTAAGGGATCCAAACGGGGCAAATCAGGCAAAAGCGCTGAAGCACGCACCACCGTTAAAAAAGCAGAAGAGACGGGAGTTTAGATATGTCCGGAATTTCTATGGCAGGCAAAGGCAGTGGCGAGGATATCCCCAAGCTGAGCAAAGATCTTTGCTCTAAACTTCTGCAAGATCTCGAAGCGGCTAAGCGCCCGGTTCTCTATGCAACCAAATGCTCCCTCGACAATTCGATTTACAACCACAAGGTGGGTTATCTGACCCCGGGTGATAAGAAAGTCGCTACCGAGCTCAATGTGAGCTCGGTGAAGAAAATGTCGCGTGCGATCTTCCTGCTCGAGATTCTTCTTCGCAACATCGACACAGGCGCCGTCAATACAAAGCGCGAACTCTATTACATCTCTAAAGGCGAGGTGAAGCATAACTCAATGCTTAAGCCTCTGGACTTCACCGATCAGAACGAGAGCGATGAGATCATCGATTTTATCTGCGAGCTTCTTGAATGCTATCGCGAAGAAGTCAATTGTTACGCCAATGACCGCGGCGGCCAGACATACTCCCAGCAACTCGTCGTAGTCGAGACGATGACTGATGGGAGCAAGGCGACCATTGATTTGTCGAAGCTCGGAACGAGTCCGTTTCAGCCTAAGAACCGTCCCCAGAATCTTAAGCTTTCGACTAAGAAGAAGGTCGATTTCTGCCTCGTCGTGGAGTCCGAAGGTACTGCCAATACACTCGTGGCTAATGGATTTACGAGACGAAACAACTCGATTGTCATGGGTGCGCAGGGCGTCCCGTCCAATGCCGTTCGGGGTTGGTGCAAGCTGATTCAAGATCAGCTAAAAATCCCGCTCTACTTCTTCGGAGATCTCGACGCGTACACGATGCAGAACATTTTTCGGACGCTCAAGGCCGGCTCTGCCGCTTCCTTGATTCGCAACTCCGACTACTCCGCACCAGACGTTAAATTTTTGGGAGTGTTGCCTGAGGACATCAAGAAGTACGACCTCAACGACTATCCCGTCAAAGAGAACGATGCTCAAGAAGTGCGCGCGCTCAAAAAATGCTCGGATGCGCTCAAGAACGATCCGTTCTTTCAAGACAAACGCAACAAAGGCCTTGCCTCGATTCTCAAATGGCTGCTCGAAAACAAGCGCCGCTGTGAGCAGCAAGCATTTTTCAGTGTGGATCCAAAAGATCCGACGATGCCGGAGAAGATCATTCTCGAGAAGATCAAGCGAGGCGTCTTCGTGTGATGGTGGCTGCCGATCTACCGCCTCCACCGCCGAGCTTTGAGCTGACGGCTGGGACGGACGGTCTTGTCACGCTTTCTAATAGCTCGCAGCAAGTCTCGCTTTTTGCCGAGGGCCGGTGGAGGGTTGCGCAGCTCATGCAGGTTGGAGGAAGTGTCGCAATGCGCCTTCAGAGCAGCGACAGCGCGACGACCACCGCGTTTCAGGGCTTCGTGGGTCCAACTTTTAATTTTGTGTTCGACTCGGATATTCCTGAGAATCAGGCTCTTCAAGAGTCGTTTTTTCTTTCACCGCATTTAGGGTTTACTACGGCGCGCTCCTCGTTTTCGAGTGCAGTGGTTGCGGCAAATACGGTGTTCACGGTTTCGCTTCGTGCGGGCAAGCGCTTTAATCTTGCATTTAATATAGCCTACGCACCTTCCATGGGCATCGTGAAGCAATGGTCCTTCGATCCCCGCTTCGTGATCGAGCCGCTCGCATTCTCGCTGTTTTTTTGAAGCGGATCCCTCCGCTTAGTGATGTTGAATCACAGAGTCGAATAGCCTCCCTGGAAGGGGCTTGGGTAGAGTGTCCAGAACCTTGGAGTTCCCAAAACCGACCGCGACACCTTCAGAAGCAGGGTGTTTTATTGAGAAAGAGTCTGAGGGTTATATTGGGAAGAGTCCTGAAGTTTTTTAACTTCATGGATTGAGTGCTACACAAAGCCAGTGCCAACGCTCAGCAGTTGAGGGGGCGGTCTCTAAACCATGCGTTCATTTTTCTATGCGACAGGACGGGATTGCGGATCCCGAGAAACTTTCTCGCCTGGTGACTGATTTTTGGTCCTCTTGAGTAAAACTTGCGTGCCTCGTTGAAGTCGTCTTGAAGCCCCGGACGGACGAATGCGGGGATCGTTTCGTTCAAGAGCATTCGCTCGATCAAGATCCTCAGGAGCGATATTGTTTTGCCGTCCAGAAACTGTTCAAGAGGTTTTAAGAACTCGTTCGGCAAAGTCATCGCATAGGCATAAGGAGGAGACTCTCGCGAGATTCGAGCCGGAAATGAGAATCTCGCTTGGCTTGTGGTTGCGGCAAACAGAAGCCGCAATAGCGCAATGTAACCCCGCTTGGTCGCATAGCGGTTGGGGTAGCACCCATGAACGCGGTAGCCGCGCACGCATTCGCGGCGCGTAGTGAGCTGGATTTTGAGTAACGCCTCGGGCCCAGCTTGCGTGGCGATGTAGAAGTAGGGGATCTCCTCTGTTCCACGGATATTGTAAGGGGGGCGAATCGCGCGAATCAGGTCGATCTCGCGCGAAAGTGCCGCTTTCTCGGTCCGATGCTCCTCCCAGCGAATGGATGCGATGTTTTCGATGAGCTCAATCGTGTGATCTGGCACGCGTCCAGGTCTGGCGTTCTTGTAATCCGCTAGTCTCCCCCGCAGGCTCTTGGCTTTGCCGATGTAGAGGATTCGGCCATCTTCATGATGCATGTAGTAAACGCCGGGGCAGCTAGGTAATTGGCTAAAGAACTCGACGCCCAGCCGCGAAGAAAGGGGATTGAGATAGGTCAGGTCTGGCATCGCTAGTCATTGCTATCAGAGTTTCCTACGCTTCGTCGAGATCGCACCTGTTGCGCGCTCACGCGCAGCGGTGTTACCCTTTGTACGGGCCAAGGTTGGCTCAAGGCGGATCATTCTATGGAAAGAATCGAGCGGCAATCATCACGGGCGACTCACTCGTCTTCACCTTGGAAAGGCTTTGCTCATCCCGAGCATCGACCCGATGAGCTTGAGGGTTTGTTGAGGACCTTGCGCTTCGCATCCATTCAGCTCAATAAGTTCTGGGTCGAGATGAATGCGTTCCCCGTTTTCATGAATGAGCTCAAGGGCGCCTCATTGACTGAGATCGAGCGCCTCTTGGTTTCGTCCAGGGATGCTCCCGCCTGGGGTTCTCAGCTTTTAGCGCCAAAGCTGATCGCCGAAATGGCAGATCCTCGAGGCAGAGATGCCCTCATGATTTTTAAGAGTCAGTTATTGGAGATCCGGGCTTTGCGTGCCTCCTTGGATTCTAAGATCAGCTGGGGAGCTGGGATCCCGGAGCGCCTCCCAGCGCGCTTGGATGTTTTGGCTGAGCGCTGTGGTGCTGTGTGCGCATTGGCAGAAAGTATCGGGTTGCTTCACTCGACTCGTTCCGGGGTTCGAGACCAGGTTGTTAGAGTAAAAGAAAAAATCGCGTGCCAGGAGCGTGTCGACTCGTTTTTCTTGAACCTTGCGCAGATTTCGGGTTTGCCCGTGCCGTCTCATCCGCTCGAAGCGGAGTGGGTTTTTCAGGTCATTGCGCGAGTAAAGGCGACGCCCGAGTCCCTTTTGAATTGGCGGATGCCTCAGTTCATGGAGCCGCAAGCGCGAAGCCTGATCGAAGCTTGGCAAGGACGTGCGCGGCCGATTCTTGAAGCGCGGTCGCGCCTGGTAGTGCGTTTTAAGATGGATGGTGCGGAGAGCTCGGGTGAGCTTCGCGCGTTGGCTTCGGTTCTTCGCTCGGGTGGCCTGCTCAAATCATTCAGCGGCGAATACAAAAGAGCTTTGAAGCAGTATCAAGATAAAGTCGCATACTCTGAGACAGTCAAGCCCCCTAAAATCTCGG
>CAZGCK010000019.1:20919-21983 GCA_964524175.1 uncultured Bacteriovoracaceae bacterium
GGTTGCTGAGATGTCAGATGGATTGAACGATTGGGCGGGATATTTGGAGCAGCGAGCTGCGTATGAGGGCAATTCTGAAGCCCGTGTTTTTTTTGGATCGCATTTTAAGGGGATCGATACCGACTTTGCGCAGGCACTTGAAGCTTATGCTTGGGCATCTCAACTCAGAGCGGAGTTGCACACGGAGACATCGTTTTGTGCGACACTCGTGGATTGGGCTTGCACCGCTTCAGTGGGACTTTGTCGTGCGGCAGTCGCTTTTGTCGATTCTGCGGATGCTGAACAGGCGCGTGCGCTCATCCTCGGTCCTGAATATGAAAGGGGGGCGGAGCTTCAAAACGGGCGTCCCTTTCAGGATGTTCAGGCCGATTCGCAGCGGTATCGACTTCTTGTTGAGGCACTTGCCCAACAAACGTCTCAGGATCATGAGCCAAGCGCTATCGTCCTAGGGATGGATCAAAAGCTTTCGGGACTCCTCGAGGTCGCCGAAATACTGAGAGCATTGTCTTCAAAAATCAGAGTCATTGAGGCAAGTCCCCTTGCTCTGGGCGCTCTCAAAAGTGGCTGGGCTGGAGAAAACACTCCCCTTGAAGCAATTGACCAGGTCCAATCGTATTGGAGCTTCATCGAAGCGGCTCGCTTATCTGACGCACTCAGGCAGACGCTTTTATCCGTACATGGCCCACAGCGCTTATCGGAGAGCGCACGATTAGCGAGTTCTGCTCGAGGCGGCCTGGCGATGGTAAAAGATCACCTGCAGCGACTTTATGTCGCTACGCGTGGTGCGACGCAAGGCCTTGAAAATCAGCCTCTTCATGACGTCATTCGCAGAATTGAACGTGCTTTAAAGCAACCGGGACTTTTCTCGGAGTCGATTGGCCGTTCGGGACGCTGCTAGTGAACTAGGATTGCCAACTTCAAGCGCCTCGTCCTGAACAAGTCAACGTCCGGGAACCTTTACAAGTTTGGCGCAATCATGCAGATTGGCTGCGATGCAATTGACCAACGCAAATCGCACTATTCTTGTAGTTGAGGATGACCAAGATATTCGAGAAAGTTTACAA
>CAZGCK010000019.1:21993-26568 GCA_964524175.1 uncultured Bacteriovoracaceae bacterium
TAGATGCACTTCAGCAACTCAGGAGTTCGGCGACGTTGCCCAATCTGATCTTGCTCGACCTCATGATGCCCGTGATGGACGGTCGTTCTTTTTTGAAGCAGATCCAAGAAGAAAATCCCACGCAGTGGGGAGCGATACCTGTGGTGCTGATCTCCGCATCCGGAGAGGCGATGCACCCAGATTTAGAAACTGCTTCGACCCTCCGCAAGCCGATTGACCTAGAATCCCTTTTTGAAGTGGTTCAGCAGAATCACTGCTAGGGTCCTAGCGTGAAGGATTCAGCTGCCTGAGTTTAGCGTAAGGCTCCAGCTTGCCGTGCAGCTCGACCGAAAAGTCCGACTCAAAATACACTCCAGCTACTTTCGGGGGGTCTTGGCTATTCAAGAATTTTTCCGTAGCGGAGTTATCGATGATCGTGATGGCTACGGCCGCGCCTTGAACAGATGCCCCGTCAGGACCCGCAATCGTGGCGCCCCCGGTGCGTGCCTTGGGTGTCCCGTACTTGGGGTCGTAGGTGTGTCCGGAGCGAGCAGCGATGGTGGCTGTCGCCAGATAGAGAGGACCCAGTAAATGTGTGGGGATAATCTGGTAGAGGCAGGTGCCCAGTGTGTTGGGGTGCTCTACGCACATATGACTTGGGTCGCGCAGGGCTGCTCCTGCAGCTGCGAGCACATTGCCACCCAAGATTGCGTATCCAGGGAGTTTGAGGGTTTGCAGCTTCTCGGCCATTTTTTGAACGGCCCAGCCTTTGGTGAGGCCTCGAATTCCGAGCTTCATGCCTGGTTTGTCGAACTTCACGGACTGAGTCTTTGCATCGAGAATCAAATTCTTGTTGCCCACAGAGCTTTTAATCGCTTTCGCCAGTGCAAAGGGATCTTCGATAGCTCCGCCACCTTCAGGCCTATGGTCAGAGCCTTGTCGCTCAAGCTCGGCTTGAATCGGGGCAAACGTTACGTCGAAGGCCCCATTGGAACGTACCCATAGCTTTTGGCTCAGCTCGAGCAACCACCAAAGCTCGTTGGAGACCCTCACAGGCCCTTTGGCAGCTTGAGCATTGACGCGGCTAATTTCGCTTTTAGGATTGGTTTCGTCGACGATTGAAAGCACGCGCCGGAGCTCGTTGATGGCAACGTTGTACGTCGAGTCAGGCACGGAGGCTCCGTTGGATTTCCAGATGCGGATCTTAAATTGAGCATTGAGCGCTTTGAGCGTGCGTTCATCGACCTTGGAGCCATCGGGTTTGTTTTCCCAAGGCGATACAGGAATACTGCTGCATGTCGCTAGCGAAAGACCCAATAAACCAAGTCCTGCGAGAGGGATAATTGCCCTGAGATACATACTAGTTAAATAGTAAACCCGCCGGCATGCTAAGCCAATGAGGTTTATCGATCACGGTACGGATTGAGAGGTTTTTGACGGTTACTCGCAATTTTTTCTAAAAGGCACAGAAACCGCAAAGTTCACATCGGACCAGGTCTTGGAGACGCCGTCTTTGCCTTTGTGAAGCTCTAAGCATTTCTTGTTTAAAGATGCGACCGCCGAGGTGGCTTTAAAATCAAGCAAGTCGACGGTGCCGGAAATGAGGAGCGTCTCGAGCTCGGCACCCTTCTCAATTTTGGCGGTGAAGGGTATTTTCTGGGTTTTACCATTCAGCTTGAGGGTCATGGAGCCCTTGGATCCCTCTGCAGCTGGGAGCTCACCGTTCAGCTCGAGGTTGTCTAGTCGTCCCTGAATCTTGGAGTCGCCAGCGAGCTTGGAGAAGAAAGCATCCATGAGATTTGCATCGCGAGCAGGGTTTCCGCTTTCAACGGTTTTCGCGTCGATATCGATAGTTGCGCCTGTTGCGAGTGCCGCTACCGTTCTGGCCACGTTATGGCCACTGAAGACGACCTTCTTGAATGTCCCTTTGACGGCGATTTTCTCGGTGGTCTTGAATGCGGTCCACTCGACTTTGAGCTTGTCGGGCTGAATGCTATATACGCATTGAAGTGCGGATGCGCTTTGAATCGAAGCAATAATCAACCAGGTGAGGGGAAATAAGATTCTCATTTCCTCATCCTTCCTTCGGATGCGATTTTGGTCAAGTCTCCTCTGCTAGTCCTTCGCTAAGGTTTTGCCATGATTTGAATGCAACCAGCGGGCCCCCCAAGTGTACGGATCTTTTAAAATTGCCCGACCCACCGCAGCCAGGCAAATCGATCCGGCTTTGAGTGCTTGATCAATGTAAGTCCCTGTTTCAATGCCACCCACTCCGATGACGGGGATCCTTACTTGTGCTTGGATCAGAGCTGCGTCTTCAACCAGGTAACCCTCTCCTTCTCGATCCCGGGGTCTTCTCCATCCACCAAGTCCGGAGGAGACATCCAGGATGTCTAGACCGATGCTCTCGAGCTGCTGGGCGAGCGCGATAGAGTCTTCTGTCTCGAGGCCGCCTTTTAGGAAGTCACGGCCAGGAATTCTTGCTGCGATGATGAGCTCCGGGTGGGCGGATCGGATTGCCGTGACGATCTCGGTGAGGATTCTGAATCGATTCTCGCGTGAGCCTCCATAGCGGTCGCTCCGCTGATTGGTAACAGCAGAGAGCCACTGATTGATGCCGTAGCCATGAGCAGCGTGAATCTCGATCATCTCAAATCCGGCCTGCACGGCTCGGTGAGCTGCTTTGAGAAATGAGATTTTCCACTCGGAGATCTCCTTCAAGGTCATGTCGTCCATCACTTCCAACTGTCGATCTTTGGCGGGCACGGCGACTCGACTGGGGCCTTGAAGCGCGCCGCTGGCTAGTTCACGCGATGTCTTGCCCCCGCTGTGAGTGAGTTGGATTCCTGCAAGAGCCCCTTGCGATTGAATGGCTTGCGCGACGAGTGCAAGCCCTGCTGTATGATCGTCCGTGTCGATGCCGAGTTGCTGAGTCTCACTTCGTCCCTTGCGATCGACGTAGGTGTACTCAACCCAAACGATACCGGCCCCAGACTGGGCGAGTCTACGATAATGCTCAATGGTTTGGGGAGTCACTAAGCCTGCGGCATCCGCGGTTTCGGATGCCATGGGTGGCACGACCACGCGATTGGAGGTTGTGCGGTTATTTCTGAGATGAAGAGGCGTCAGGCGATTGAGCGCAATAGAGTTCATGCGCTGGATTTAATGTTTTATTTCTACTGAATAAAGAAACAAAATTTAAACTAATGTTTCTATTTTGGAATTGATTTAAAAATAGTCGTGATGCCTTCTCCCCAGCTCACATGCTCTTCTTGGGGCTGAAGAGAAGGGCGGAGGTTGGCGTAGAAGAATTCTCTCCGAACTTTGTATTTAGTGCGAAGACGTTCAATTTCCGCGCGTGCCTTATCGACTGAGCGGTCGGCGCTCCAAAGGAGGTACTCAAGTCGGTAGCCTTCGGCGATGAGGACGACGGCCGCATCTAATCCGATTCTTTTTGAATGGGACTTAAGCGCCTCAAGGTAGGCGTCGACCTGCCCACCTGAGGCGAGTCCCTCAACCGAGGGGCGCCCCGTCTGCCAATCTGCTTCACTTTGAAGCAGGTCGTAAGCATGGCCCATAGCGGATTGAGAGCCCTTAGGAAACGCTTCTGGAACGAGACTCTTGCTTTTGGATCTCTCAAAATAGTTCCAGTGCAGAGCCGAGTAGCGCTTACCTTCTTCAGTGGCGAAAAGGTCTTTGTACTCTTTCTGAGAACGATAGACCACGAGCGCTATCTCTTCCGGGAGGACCGAAGCCAGCTCTGGGGGGCGTTTGTCGGCAAGGTTCATGACAAAGGGAAGGTAAGCAATTAAGCCTTTGTCTGAGCCTGTTTGGACGGTGGACATAATGAATGTCTTGTTGAGTCCATCAAGAAATGCGCCGTTCTCAATCGTGTCGAGCTTCCAGCCTTGCCAGAACCGGTAGTAGGGGGCAGAGGCTTGGGCAAGCGCGGGCATCATGAGGGTGAGGGTTGCTGCGACTAGCTGGATGCGACGAGAGGGCATGAATCGAGTATGGGAGAAAACTTTACCAAGAGCAATTGACTTGTCTTTTTCGATACTGGGAGGCGATGCTCGCCTTAATGGTTTCGACTTTGGCGCGTATTTGGGTTCCTGCTTGCGCACTCCTGGCGGTAGGATTGCCGCTGCCTTCAGCGGCGGCGCTTGTGCTCGGGGTTTTTACCGCCCTCACGATGGGCAACCCTTACTTGGAGTGGACTCGCGCACAGACGCATCGGTTTCTGAGCTTGTCAGTGATTGGCCTGGGCGCTGGCATGGATCTCGGCGTGGTGGGGAGAGTGGGGGCGCAGGGGATTGGCTACACGATTGCGGGTATCTCGTTCACCCTTTTGTTGGGGGCCTGGCTTGGGCGTGCGCTCAAGACTGAGCGTGACACTTCGCTTTTGATCACAGCAGGGACCGCGATTTGCGGAGGGAGCGCGATAGCGGCTGTGGCGCCCACGATTCGCGCCAAGCCCCATGAGGTTTCTGTGGCGCTAGGAACTGTGTTTTTGCTGAATGCGCTGGCGCTTTTAGTGTTCCCAGCGATTGGACACAGGCTTGGGCTTGATCAAACGCAGTTTGGCCTTTGGAGCGC
>CAZGCK010000019.1:26578-28159 GCA_964524175.1 uncultured Bacteriovoracaceae bacterium
TATCAATCAGTTTGCCGTCTGGGCAGCGATTGCGATTCACGACACAAGTTCCGTAGTCGGTGCAACCCTTCAGTATGGTCCGGGTGCGCTTGAAGTCGGTACGACGGTGAAGCTCGCGCGCGCGCTTTGGATCATTCCGCTCACATTGGGAATCGGTTGGGCGCGTAGGCGCAATGGCGGCGTGCAAGAAGGTGCGACTTCAAAGCCTAAGAGGCCGTGGTTTATTTTAGGCTTCTTGGCTGCCGCTGCGATCGTGACTTGGATTCCTGGATTGCGGCCTCTAGGGCATGAGATTGAGTTGATTGCGCGTAGAACATTGGTGCTGACACTGTTTTTGATCGGCGCCAATTTGACATGCCAAACGATCAGGAGCGTAGGCATGCGGCCACTGATTCAAGGTGTGGCGCTTTGGCTTTGCGTGGGGAGCGCGACTTTGGGGGCTGTTCTACTGGGCTGGATCCACTAGGGATTGCTTAGGTTTCGGACGTATTTGGGTTAAAAAACGCTCGCTCCAACCGATAAGAGGGAGTGCAGAGCGTATCGTTTATCTACGACTCAAAAGCGGATGCAAAGCGGAGCTTCAGGTGCAGGTTCTTGTTCGTTGGCTTCGTTATTTTTGGGGTCCTTGCAATTGCCTCTCGGTCGCTGGGAAATCACCCTGCTTTGATGGGTGCTTTATTGCTCACGGTCATTGGGATGATCTGGGTATGGGTCGTTTCGAAGGCAGAAGTCTTAACGGTCGACTCGCACGGGATTTGGTCCGATAAGATTAGGATTCAATTCAGACAATTAAAAAATTGGTACTGTTTTGAGATGAACTTGGTCGAATCCGAAAACCCAGAAGGTCCGAAGGACTCGATCTGCGTCTTTTTCTTTTTTTCGGAGGATTCAAAAGCAGTGATGACGCTTGATGGATTCGCAGTTCAGGGCACTGAGAGGCTCATCGACCTTCTCAATAGCTTTCCCCACATCAAGGAAAACCGAGAAGGAGCGATGCATATCTTGGCCGGAATCAAACAGGGCTTGAAGGAGCAAGGGGTGGGTTTAGCGGCATTCATCTCTGCGTTTACACAGAGAAGCCTGCCAGCCAAGAGGGATGCGGCCTGAGGTTACTCGATTAGCTCTGTTTTGATCCGCTTCGTCGGAGTGGCTCCCAGCTCTCTGAGAAGCTCTACACGTCTAAATAAATTGCCGTTGCCCTCGCGCAGCTTGTTCATGGCTCCCGAGAATTGAGCCTGACCTGTTTCAAACGTTTTTCCGATCTTCTCGAGGTCCTCTGCCAGTCCCACGAACTTATCGTAAAGCTTGCCGGCTTCCTCGGCGATGGATTGCGCGTTGCGATTCTGGTTCTCGAGCTTCCAGAGCGAGGCAACGGTTCTGAGTGTTGTGAAAAGCGTGGTACTGGTCACGATCGCAACCCCTTTGCGCCAAGCACGCGAAATGAGCTCGGGATCTTGCTGAGCTGCGAGTAGGTACGCACCTTCGATCGGTACAAATGCGAACACGAAGTCTGGGGAGTGAATTCCTTTGAGCTGCGAGTAGTGCTTGTCGGCTAGCTCATCAATGTGCGCGGTAATGCTC
>CAZGCK010000019.1:28169-29287 GCA_964524175.1 uncultured Bacteriovoracaceae bacterium
GTGTGCCAGTCCCTTGAGCTCACGTTCTGCAGGGTTGGGCTGTGAGCAGTACTCTTCGTAGGCTTTGAGCGAGACTTTGCTGTCGACAATCAGGTGTTTCTCGCCCGGAAGCATGAGAATCACATCGGGCCTGAATCGCTCGCCTTCGCGATTCAGCTGGTGGCTTTGAATCTTGTACTCGTGACCCTCGCGAAGTCCTGCTGACTCGAGGATGCGTTCTAAAATCATCTCTCCCCAGTCTCCCTGGATCTTGGAGTCGCCCTTGAGCGCCTGAGTGAGATTGGCTGCTTCCTGAGACATTCTTTGATTGAGCTCAAATAGGCGATGGACCTCGGACTTGAGGAGGTTTCGTTCTTTGGCTTCTTCGCCGTAGTTCTTCTCGACCTTGTCTTCGAATCCTTTGAGGCGCTCTTTGAGAGGATCTAGAAGATTTTTGAGTTGAGATTGGCTTTGCTCGTTCATCGCCCGGCCTTTTTCATCGAAGATCTTGTGAGCGAGATTCTCAAAGTCAGCGCGGGTCTGCCGGCGGATCTCTTCTAGGTAGTCTTTTTGGGCCTTAAGCTGGTCTTGAAGTGCGGCGTTGCGCTCGCGGTGGGAGGCTAGCTCAGTAGCGGATTGGATGGCGCGGGCTTGTTCTGAGGAGAGTTGTTTTTTGAGTTCTGTTTTTTCGACTTCGGCCTGCTGTCTCAGTTGGGTGCGCTCGTTTTCCAGAAGCTGCTTGGACTCAGTTTTTTCAGCTTCGAGGGTTTGGCTCCTTTCAGCGAGGACTGCGTTTTCTCGGCAGGCTTGTTCCCATTGCTCGGGAGTTACCGAATTGGATTTGCGTCCCATGATGCGTGCAACCCAAAATCCCAACCCCGAACCGAGCAGTATTCCTAACGACAGTGCTGCGCATAGCCATCCTAAATCGACTGAAATCATGCCCCCGATCCTTCCGGTTTCGAAAGGGTTTGGCCAGGGAATTTTTTTAGAAAACAAGAAGCTCTATGATCTTCGGGGCTGATTGGGTCGATTCGCCTCGGCCTCCGCAGATTGCGCAACTAGCGCAATCTAGCGGGGCTGAGTGCGACGCGCCACGTACCCGTACCCCGCGCGCACAGTCTGAGCCTGGCCAGAAT
>CAZGCK010000019.1:29387-33970 GCA_964524175.1 uncultured Bacteriovoracaceae bacterium
AGCGCAATCTAGCGGGGCTGGGTGCGACGCGCCACGTACCCGTACCCCGCGCGCACAGTCTGAGCCTGGCCAGAATGCGCCAGCCGCGCAATTTATGGGTGCTCAGGCCGCCTGAGCCTCCGCAGATTGCGCACCTAGCGCAATCTAGCGGGGCTGAGTGGGTCGATTCGCCTCGGCCTCCGCAGATTGCACAACCAGCGCAATCTAGCGGGGCTGGGTGGGTCGATTCGCCTCGCCTCGGCCGCTTGGCTGGCCCACCCTCATCCCATTATCAGCGATACTCTAAAGCTCGGAACAAACCACGCTACCTGAAGATGCGAAGAAATTGGGTAGGTCAATCCCAGGTAATCAGTGTGGAACGGGTCGATTAAGCCCACAAAACTCGTGTGATCTCAGTCAGTCGGTCCGTCCATCCCCATTGCACTTTCAAGGCAATGAAGAAAAAACTGGCCGAAAAGGTCCTCAGACTGGAAATAACATCTCGTTCACACTACTTGACCGGCCGCCCATCCCGAAGCCCAAGCCCACTGAAAATTGTAACCACCCAACCAGCCCGTCACATCGACCACTTCGCCGACAAAATAAAGGCCCGGAACTTTTCGAGCCTCAAGAGTCTTAGATGAGAGTTCATCGGTATCCACTCCGCCTCGCGTAACCTCGGCCTTGCTATAGCCGACCGTTCCGGCGGGGATCATAGTCCACGCATGCACTGAATCTGACAGAGCTTGAAGTGATTTGTCCTGAATCTGAATCAATGGCAGCTCACCTGCTTGCGTAGGCTTCAAATAAAGTTCACATAAACGCTCTGCAAGGCGGGCCGATAAAAATTGGCCCAATAAGTTTTTGACCAGCGTGCGATTGCCCTCACGCTTGCGAGCGATGAGCCACTCGCCTAGATTCGCGGCAGCGCCTCCGTTCGCTGCAGCCGTTGCATCCACAAATCTGTCTGCAGGGATCAGGTCCACAACGAGCGGCTCACCCTTTTGCCAATGCAAAGATGCTTGCAGTGCCGCTGGACCACTGAGGCCACCGTGCGTGAATAGAATATTTTCGCGAAAAGAAAGTCCGCCCGCACTTGCTATGCAATCGACAGAAATTCCCGCCAGTCCACCCAACTCCCGAGCTTGATCGGGCCCAAAAACAAATCCATCCAGCGCGGGCGCTCGCTCGACAAGCTTCAGGCCAAACTGTGTACCTAGCTGATAGCCT
This sequence comes from uncultured Bacteriovoracaceae bacterium, assembly GCA_964524175.1. Taxonomy (GTDB): domain Bacteria; phylum Bdellovibrionota; class UBA1018; order UBA1018; family UBA1018; genus CAZGCK01. The sequence continues at coordinate 30,597 of CAZGCK010000019.1, forward strand.
AGGCCGGTAGCTCCCAGCTTTGGAATCGACAATCCCCCAGTAGCTACGACGAGCGACTCGCACTCAACCCGGCCGGCGCTCGTCTGAAGCTCAAATCGTTGCCCAGAGCCCTGCTCAGTCCGTTTCACAGCTTCGATCCGAGTTCCCAGGCTCACCTCAACCCCTGCGTCCGAACACTCGGCTTTGAGTAAATCGACAATTGCTTGGGCTGACCCATCGCAAAAGAGTTGCCCTAGTTTCTTCTCGTGGTAAGGGATTGAGTATTGTTCAACCAACTCTATGAACCGCTGCGAAGGGTACCTGGATAGGGCCGACTTGCAGAAATGAGGGTTGCGAGAGACATATTGCTTGGGACTTGCACCCAAGTTAGTGAAATTGCAGCGGCCGCCGCCTGAAATGAGGATTTTACCCCCTACTTTGGCCGCATGATCGATGAGTAGCGTACGGCGACCCCGGCGAGCGGCCTGGATCGCACACATCATACCGGCTCCTCCTGCACCTAGAATGACGACGTCAGATGGGCAGAGCGAAGGGTATGGCATAAAAGCGGTTTTTAACCGAGCCGAGCTGGCGATGCTACGAATTAAACAATACAAGGGTAAAAAAGTATGGTATTTGAGGTACGCAAATGAATTCCTTTCAAGAGTTAAATCTAAACCCCCTGTTAAAACGCGCTATTGATGAGATGGGCTTTGAAAAGCCCAGCCCCGTCCAGGTTGAGGCGCTTCCCATCCTTCTCGGCGATGAGCCGACGGATTTCCTAGGCCTTGCGGCTACCGGCACCGGAAAGACGGCTGCATTTGGCATCCCTCTGCTCCAAAAGCTGAATCCCAAGCTCAAAGCCGTACAGGCCCTGATCTTGTGTCCGACTCGCGAGCTAGCGCTCCAAGTCTCTGGACAGATCAATCTCATGGGCAAGTACTTGGGCGTGAAGAGCCTGCCTATTTACGGTGGCGCGAGTTACGGCGATCAACTTTATGGCCTCAAGAGCGGGATGAGCGTGGTCGTTGGGACTCCCGGCCGCCTCGTTGAGCACCTTGAAAAGGGCACTCTCAAGCTGGGCTCACTTCAAACCATCATTCTAGACGAAGCTGACGAGATGATCTCGATGGGCTTCAAAGATGAGCTCGAAAAAATTCTTTCAGCGACTCCTCGTGAGTCGAGTAACATCTGGTTTTTCTCGGCCACCATGGGCGCTGAAGTCCGCAAAGTGGCGGATGAGTACCTGGTCAACCCAAAGCGCGTGCAAGTGAATCGCGAAGAGATGCTGCCGGACACCATTGAACAGCTCTATTTTAAGACCAATGAGCGCGATAAGCCTGAGATTCTTTGCAAGCTCATCGACGCTGCAGATGATTTTTACGGACTTATTTTTTGTCAGACCAAGGCATTGGTCATGGATCTCACTCAGTACCTGAATGGTCGCGGCTATGCGGCGGATTGCTTGCACGGGGATCTCGAGCAAGAAGGTCGCGAACGCGCGATGCGAGGGTTTAGAAGCAGGCAGTGTCGTGTTTTGGTTTGCACCGACGTGGCTTCGCGTGGGCTCGATGTCAAAGACATCACTCATGTGATTAACTATTCACTGCCTCGGGAGCTCGACAACTACGTTCACCGGATTGGTCGAACCGCACGAAGCGGCAAAAAAGGTGTGGCTATGAGCCTGGTGACGATGAGTCACAAAGGTCTCATAAGCCGAATTGAGCGAATGACGAAAAGTCGAATGCATGAGGGGAAGATCCCGACTCGTCGTGAGTTGGCTACGAAGAAGGTAGGGGCGCTTCTGGCGAAGTTTGAAGATCAGCCTTTCCATTCAAGAGCTTTGGAGCTCTTGGGCGATGACTGGAAGCAATCTTTGGCTGGCAAGAGCGGTGAGGAGATCGCCGCGCGTTTCGTGACTTTGATGTTTTCGGACATTTTTTCTGATCGCAACTCTGAGACACTCGAGTCCTCACGTGGAAATCGTGGCGCCGCTTTGGTGACTCCAATCAGCGTGACGGCTCCTTCGGCTAAGGGTTCGACTCCTACGCCCGTGGTGAAGTCATCGGTGGCTCCCGTGGCTGCCGTGAAGGAAGCCTCTCCCGCTTCAAAAGAAAAATCATCCATGCCTGCTCAGGAGGCTATCGAAGAGTCCCCTAAGAAGGCCGCAAAAGCAGGCAAGAAAGCTAAAAAAACCAAAACAAAGGCTCCAGCGGAAGAGGCCCAGCTTGAGTCACCTGTTTATGTCGAGGCTCTGAGTGAGATGACGGCGCCTGAGGTTCTTGCAGATTCTGCAGAAATTTCGTCCTACTATGTGCCTATGGATTCAGCGGGCGAGCCAGTCATGACAAAACCTTCTGCTCCCGCTCCAGTGTCTGCCGATCCTGATAGTGAAGCCGCGTCTGCTGGGGGTGAGCATAAGCCCATGAGTCTTCCTTGGGAGATTCTCGCTGCTGAATCTCCTCCAAAGAAGAAAAAATGGCTCAAAGAGAGCAAAGTGAAAGAGCCGAGTGAGCCAGTTGCCGTCGCGAAGGCTCCGAGCGTGCAACCACTTGTGAAGCCCTTAGCCGAGCCTCGGGCCGCTTTCGCGCCTCAAGGCGATCGCCCCTGGAAGCGCAGGGATGACAGAGGTGGTGAGCGAAGAGAGGATCGAGGATTCTCGCGTCCAGGCGGCAAGCCTTGGCAAAGGCGCGAGGGCGCTCCAGCTGGAGATCGTCCTTGGAAGCCCAAGCCGTCACGTCCTTGGCAAAGTCGAGATAGCGGCGGCGGAGCTGGATTAGGTCGTGCTCCTCAGGACTTTGGTGGTGGAGCGGGTCTGGGTCGCGGTCCTCAAGACCGCGCCTGGGGTGGTAAGCCTCGGTTCCAGCGCGATGAAAAGTCCTTCGGAAATGGCGGCGATTGGCAAAAGAAGAAGAGGGTTTTCGGGGCCGTGGGTGGCGCCGACTCCTCTGGTTCAAAGTCTGCTCGTCCTTGGGGCAAAGGCCCGCGCTCGCAAGGCGCGCCTAGCCCGGGTGGAGATCGTCCTCTGCGAAGGGATCGTCGGAACGATCGCTAGACCTAGCAGTTATGCCCGGCTATATCCGTAGCCATGAGATACCTGCACACGATGTTGCGAGTGGTGAATCTTGAGGCTTCGCTGAAGTTTTACTGCGAAGGCTTAGGCTTCAAGCTCATGAGTCGTCGGGAGCACAATGAGGGGCGATTTACGCTGGCGTTTCTGCGCGCGCCTTCCGACGCGGACAACGGACCGATGATCGAACTCACTCACAATTGGGATACTGACAGATACGTGCGTGGCGAAGCCTTTGGACATACCGCCTACGAAGTGGAATCCATTTTGGAGATTCAAGCGCGGCTCAAAAAGCATGGTTACGACCTGAGTTGGGGACCGGGCA
>CAZGCK010000019.1:33980-37469 GCA_964524175.1 uncultured Bacteriovoracaceae bacterium
ATGGCGTTTGTCGACGATCCGGATGGCTTCGAGATCGAACTTCTCGAAAACCGTTCATGAATTGGATAGGGTGCGCGATCGTCTCCATCTTGCTATGGAGCTCGCTTGCGTATCTCGGTACTCAGGTAGCGCATGTGCCGCCTTTTCTGCTTTTGGGGATCACGTTTCTCGTTGGATCGCTGCCCTCGGTTTTGAGATGGAAGAGCTGGTTTCAGAACGCTCGGATTCTCGCGTTTGGGGTTGCCGGTATTTTTGGCTATCATTTCTTTTTTTTTCTCGCGCTCCGCTTTGCACCGCCGATCGAGGCGAATCTCGTTAACGACCTTTGGTCTGTGCTCATCGTTTTGCTTTCGCCCGTTTTTCTGAAGGGATACCGACTCAGTTCTCGACACATCTTGGGTGGCGCGATTGCTTTTTTAGGCGCTGCGATCGTGGTGACGGGTGGCAGGATTCATTTTGAGATGGCTGATTTGCCGGGGTATCTGCTTGCGCTTGCGGCGGCCTTTACTTGGGCGTCGTATTCGCTGATGACTAAGCGTCTTCCGCTGTTTCCCACGTCGGCGGTGGGAGGGTTCTGTTTCGTTTCGGGAGTGCTTGCTATGTTCGCCCATGCGCTGCTCGAGCAGTCGACCCTGTTGTCGTGGATGGATGGAGTGACCTTGCTTTATCTGGGCTTAGGCCCGATGGGAGTGGCGTTCTATAGCTGGGATCGCGCGCTCAAGGATGGGGATCCTCGCGTGGTAGGTGGGCTTTCTTATTTGATCCCGCTTTTGTCATCGCTTGCGCTGATGATTTTTGGCGGACGTCAGGCGCGGCCTTCTATCTTTTTGGCAATCGCGCTCATCGTAGGCGGCGCAGTCTTGGGGACTTGGCAGCGTAAGCCGACAAGCAGGGACTCACTATCTTGAAGCTTGAATCCAGTTCTTGATGATTCCATGTGAATACTGACTCGCCACCGTGCGGACAAACTCCGGGAAGTCAGTCGGCGAGGCTTCATCGGCCGAGTCTGAGATCACTCTCAGAATCGAGAATGGGATGCCGTACTCGTGGCAAACTTGGGCAACGGCTGCGCCTTCCATCTCGACGCATTGGACTTTAGGGAGGCGTGACTTGAGCTCATCAAGCGCGCTCGCGCTGGCGAAGAACTTGTCGCCGCTGGCAATGAGGCCTTCTACGACTTGGGGCTTCTTTGAGCGAGTGAGCGCGAATTCCTTTGCCGCTTTCAAAATAGCGCTCCGTCTCGCGGGTTCAGTCACAAAGAAAGTCGTTCCCAAAAGCGGGATCTCATGGCGTGCGAACAGCGGGCTTGCGTCCATGTCGTGCTGGCAGAGCTCTGAGCCGATCACGACATCTCCGATCCTGAGGTTCGGGGCGGCCCCACCGGCGACGCCGGTAAAGACGATTTCGCTCACTCCGTAGCGGGTGATCAGGTGAGTTGCCGTTGCAGCCGCAGCGACTTTGCCCCAGCGGGAGAAAGCCAGCACACAGGGATGATCCCAGAGCTTGCCTTGATGATAACTGCGTTTGCCTTGTTCAGAGATCTGGTCCGAGGCCATTTCGGCTACGAGAAGGTCGATCTCTTCATTCATTGCGCTCATGATTCCGATGGTCATCGTTTGTGATGGCTAACAAGGGGGAGGTGGGCGAGTCAAGGAAAGGTGTCAAGAAGTTGGCTGTAACGGCGTTGAATAGGATCTAGATTCAGAAAGGCTCGCGAGACTTTCTTTGAGCGGGCCGCGTATCTCCTTCTGCGTAGCACGATGATCGCGCTGCCCTTCAAGGAGTAGATACCGAATGAAAAAAATATTACGTGACTCTGCGCTCGTGCTCACACTGAGCGCCATCGGATTGTCGGCATGTAATCAGCCTGAAACGCCGGTTTCAGAAGGGCAATTGAGTGCGCCCCAGACTTCCTCCGGCGGACCCTTGCCAGTGCCCACTGTGACGCCCACGAGCAAACCCACTCCCTTTCCCACACCCACCACCACACCTAGCCCGATCCCGACTCCAACATCTGACCCCACTGACTTCTATACAGGGCCCGAGGGAGTCGCGCCCTATGTAGGAAAGTTCATCTCGGACGGAGCGCTTCAAGGAGTTGACGTGATTCCCGATATGAGCGGGCCTAAGCTTACGATTCGGATCGCGAGTCTCAATTCGTACGGATCCTCAGTCATCGGTCTTTGCGAGACAGGGGGGGGGCTGAGGCGCGTAACCTATGACCCAGACTTCTGGAACTCCGTGAGTGACACGCAAAGGGAGCTCCTCTCGCATCACGAGTTGGGTCACTGCGTGCTTTATCGTGGCCATGATACGACGTTGAGATCGGGTGGGTCTTATGACTCGATTATGTATCCCATCATCATGGGGAGTTCGACCTATCTGAACGGCTACGACCACTACCAGCAAGAGCTCTTCTCACTCTCTGCGCAAGCGCCGGTGTCTGCGACAGCAATCAAGACTCACATCTGTAATCTGGAGGACATGTAGTGAAAAGGGGATTGAAGCACGCCTGGTTAGTGGCACTGTTTGTCGGGGTGGGGGTTGGATGCAATGATTCAGCCCCTGCTCCGACCTCCGCGGCGATCGAGCCTTCGATCTTGCCGGATACGAGTACGAGTGATCCAGCAAATCCTCCGATCACTCCGCCTCCATCAACCCCACTGCCTCCTGCTGGACCGGCTTACAAAACAGCTGTGCTTCTTTACAATGGCACGGGCGTATCGACATCGGATTGGCAAAACACTGAGGCAATCATTAAGTCTCTGGGGCTCAGTTATCAGTTGGTGAACTCTCGCCAGGTGGATGGCATGACTCTGGATGAGCTAGCGAGTTTTGGTGTGATTGTGGTGCCGGGTGGCAGTGGTGGCAGCATCACCGCAGCCATCGCAACCGATGCAAGGCTTAGGATCAGGCAAGCAGTGCGGGACCGCGGTGTGGGTTACGTTGGATTCTGCGCAGGTGCGTGGGTCGCGGTGGGACCAGAGGCTTTGGGTAATTCGATCGCCTCCTATGGTCTGGCGGTTTCGAAAGGATCAGTTCTCCCTGCGTACTACCCTGGAGGCAACACCTCGCTGACTGCCGATATGGTTGATGTGACCTTTGCTGATGGTTCACATCGACAGCTCGTATGGTGGGGTGGCCCGGCAACTCCCGAATGGTCAGGCGGCGTAGTCGCTCGCTATGTGAATGGAGCGCCGGCGATCTCCGAAACTTGGTCGGGCAAAGGGTATGTTGTGATCTCGGGACCTCATCCCGAGGCGCCACAGAGTTGGAGGGCGACGGCTGGGCGTGATTCAGATGGGCTCGACTATGACATCGCGATTGCGATGATCGAGGCGGCCCTGAACAAAAACCCCTTGTGGCGTTCTAGTGGATTGGGCAAATGGATTCGGTCATCTGAGCCCAAAGCGTTCAGCAACCGTAGGCCAGACCTGCAAAAGAGCGATGAATAAAGCTGCTAAGATTGGGCCAAGAAATACTCCGCTG
>CAZGCK010000019.1:37479-45687 GCA_964524175.1 uncultured Bacteriovoracaceae bacterium
CCCCCTGGCCTTGCGGCCAGGCGGCTTGGTTGGGTGCATTCACGCTGCCGACGGCTTACGTCGGGCAGGTGCCCCAGGCGCCCAGGAGGATGCCCAGGTCGGCGCCGTTGACGATTCCATCGTGGTTCAGGTCGGGCGTCTTCGGATCGATGTTGTCGACCGCCGTCACGGCTCCCGCCAGGATCGGCCCCACGAAAACGCCGAAGAGGCCGAAGAGCTGAATGCCGCCGAAGATGGCGAGAAGGCTCACCAGCGGATGCATGGATCCGCCTCCCTTTAGAATGAGAGGACGGATCAAGTTGTCAATCAAACCCGTGAAGATGCCAAACACCACCATTGCGATACACTTTGCGATGGAGCCCTTAGCATAAAGAATGATCGCTCCAATGATCCAGACAGGGGCGCTCCCTAACATCGGGATCCAGGCCAAAATAAAAGTTGCTCCCGAAGCGAGAAACGCTGCAGGAGCGCCTAGAGTTAAGAATGCGATCAGTATGACAGCGGCTTGAGCTCCGGCTGCCGCAAGGGTTGCCCAAATCACGGAGCGTGTCGTGTTTTGAACGGAGGCGGTAATTCTTTGTCGAACGTCTGCATCGAGTGGGATTTTGTCAGTCATCCATTCTTTGAACTTGTAGCCATCCAAAAGGAGAAAAAAACAGGAAATCAGAGCGAGTACGATTTGAAGGATAATTTGCGGGATATCCGCGACGGCTCCTAGAATAGCGGTACTTGCACCCTTTCCAGCGCTCTGAAGTGAACTCTTGACTTGTCTCTCAAGTGTAGCTGCATCACCAATGACGGTCTGAATGAGGGGCCACTCCTCGATTCGTGCCATGATTTCGGCTGGTGAAAACGAGTCGTCATTCGCAAGCGTTTGACCCACTGAGATGCCTTGTTGAATCGCCAAAGTGGTAAAAAGCGAGACAGGTCCTACGACTAAAAGTAAAATGCCGAGGGTTATGATTGTAGCCGCGGTCTTGGGCTTTAGGCCCCGGTTTGTTAAGCGCACGTAAGCAGGTCTGGAGAGCAGCGTGAGGATGCCTCCCATGATGATGGCCAAAAGATAGGGCCGCACCATCTTGATAACGAGGATCATGAAAAAAAACAGCAAGGCGAGAAACGTGACGAGAGTAGTTCGGTGAGAGCGATTAAAAAGTTTTGCCTCGGTTGTCATGATTCAGAGATACAAGAGCCTGGAGATCCCGTCTAGGAGCACTCAGTCAGACTCGACAAAGTCGAGCTTCTTGCCAAATGATTCGGGCAAAGTGAGGAGACAGGTGATGGCTAGAAGAAGCACGGTGAGAGCGAGAACTCGCTCGGAGGCCATAAAGCCCAAATGAGGCTTCAGGCCTTTGAACGTGAGCGTCAATGGGATAACCGCTCCGCGAATCAGATTAACCAAGGTGCTGGTTGCCGTTGCACGAAGATCGGTCCCAAACTGCTCTGTGCTCAACGTTGCGAATGCTACCCAGTAGCCGGTTCCAAATCCCAGGGCAGCGCAATAAAGATAGAAGACAGGGGTCTTTATTTCGTGAAGGCTAAGTAAGCTAAAGATCGTTGCAGCGAGGAATAACAGAAACGCGAGTGCGGCTCTTTTTCTGCTTTTTAGTTTTTCTGAAAGCGCGCCGCAACCCAGAGAGCCAAGGACAGAGCCCGCGCTAAAAAGCATGCTCGTCGTAGAGAGCTGGATGGGGCCTTGAACTCCCATCTGCTGCGCGAGTTCAGGCGATAGGTTAAGCAGGAGACCTACCACGTAATAGATTGGCACCCCAGTGAGCAGGCATGCCAAGTACGTTCTTGCGCGCCGAGGGTTTGAGAGTAACTTGATGAGGCTTCCTCGGTCGACCCCGATCATTTTGATGCGCGAGAAGATCTCGGGCTCCAGTACTTTTACTCGAAGCAGCAGTAGAGCAAAACCCAGTGCCCCACCCACCGCATAACAGACCCTCCATCCAAAATGGCTTGAAATCAGGGCGGCTGCAATCGTACCCGATACTCCGATGCATCCAAAAAGCATCGTTCCGTAACCGCGGGCGCGAGGCGGGAGAGACTCTGCGATGAGCGTGACGCCGACACCCACCTCGCCGGCAAGGCCGAGGCCTGCTAAGAATCTGAGTAGGTAGTAGGGTTCGATGCTCGAAATAAACGCGTTCAAAAAGTTTGCCAAGGAATACAGCGCAATCGAAGCAAACAGCGCGGACCTTCGCCCCAGTCGATCTCCGAGACTGCCCCAGAAAAAGCCTCCTAATACCATCGCTCCCATCTGAATATTGATGAGCAAGATCCCTTGATCGAGGATGGATTCTTTGGGCACCCCGATGTCCTGGAGGCTCGAGATGCGGACGATTCCGAAAATAGCTAGGTCGAAGATATCAACAAAGTATCCGAGCGCAGAAATGAGCACCACGGGGGTCATGCTTTGTTTGAGCGCGGATAGGTTTTTGTTCGCGAAGGCCATCTGCTTGGGGTTATGCATTGTGGGCCTAGGCGAACTCAAGAAGATTGACTAGCGCCTCAACATCGAGCTCCAGTACGAACCAATGATGCTTCGAGCCTCTGCGCACTGGCTTGAGCTGAGCGCTCTTGAAGAGGAGTGGATTACCGGGGTCATTAAGTTGGACGAGTTGCTCGCGTGGTCCAGGCCCAGATAGTGTCCAAACTCGTGGGCATAGATGATCCCTCCTCCGTAGCCCACGATGCTCGACTCCATAATGGCACCGTGTACGCTTTCGCCCGGCATATTGGTCCAAGCGTTGACAGCGGTACCCCAGGGGCCGGTATTGACTGCGAGAAGCTCGTCGTTGCTATTGGTGTAGATCCTACGGATGGCGTTGGTTTCGTTTTGCGATTGCGCCCCATAGGAGAGGCTTTCGTTTCTTGGGTCGACGGCTTCGTAATGATCTACTTGAAATCCGATTTTGCACGCGGACCAGACGGAGTTCATCGTATTAAAAATCGTTGCTACTTGGCCTTCGCTAGCGACCGGTTTGCCTGAGGAGTCTTTGTAAGAAACAAAGTGGACACCCAAACAGAACTGTTCTGGATCGTTTGACACACAAGAGCCTCCCGTGGCTGGTGTCATGCCGACTTTTGCATTGCCGTTGGGTCCCGCCGTAAAGGGGCTTGAGGTATTGCTTGCAGAACCTGAGTTTTCGTCGGGGGCGTTGCAGGCCGAGTTAAATAAAGCAGAGAGCAGGCACGTCGAGATGCAAGCGAGCATGAGGCGGGTTCGTGAATTAAGCATGGTGTTCCTCCCAAATGAAACGTCCTGAGTCTGAAGTATGAGCGGGGGCCAATGCCAAATGACTTCAGACTCAGGACAGGGGGTTCTACGAGGGAGAAAGCAAAAGAGTCTCGGGCAGCCTGCACGAATGTTGATGGGTTCGTTCTTTTAAGCTAACGGCTGCAAGCTGTTTACTCGCAAGGCCCGGCTAAGTGCTTACAGATTAAGAATATTTCTATCTTCGAGGTAGATTAATTAAGGGTGGTTATATAACTCAATGCGTTATATTGGATTTAGCAAACTGAGCTGGAGACCCCACCTATGAAAAAAAGTTCAATGCTGATGTTCTTGTTGGGATGCTTGTCTGCAAGCGACACTTTCGCGGGTCCTTGCATCACGCCTGAAGAGCTCGGCAAGCGCACTGTGAGATTGGTCGAGCGCGCGGCCAATGAGCAAGCTGCAAAGCTTCACGGCCTCAAAGGCGGCTTAGACTTCAATGGTCCGGGCGGTCATGGCTATACCGGTACCGGCTACAATTTTTTTTACACTTTGCAGGGCGCTTACCAATGGCACTATTACACCACTAATACGGGTGAGAAGCCCTTTAGTTTGTCGGCGATCCTTCAGTGCGACGAGACCACAGGCAAGCTCATTATTTTGATGATGTCTTTGCGAGTGGAGCAGATTGCGAGCCAAAGAGGACTCATCTGGGAGTAATCGCCAAACGGTTCCTGTGACTGGGCGTTTTACCGTTCCGTCAGCTTCACATCTTGATGGGTGACAATCGAGCGGCCATGCTTCAGAGATACCCGAAGGACTAATCCCCGGCGCAAAGCCGCCAGGTTGGTCACCGAGTAAACAAAATCGCCAATCACTAAGCTGCGGCCGGTAGCGAGATTGCCGCGAACTGTGAGCAAGCTGGTCGTGATTTTTATATCCGACGCGGGTTCACGGGTGGTTAGCTCCAGTGTGAGAGGTTCGGTCGAGTTCAATCGCCCGACATTGGCGATTGTCGCCTTCATGCGCTGGATGTAACCCACCTTGGGGTGGAGAATATAGTTTAACGAGTTGATCTTGATATCCACGCGAGCGACGACAGTGATTGCAATCACTTGCTCAAAACTGCGTCCATCTGGGAGCTTGGCTTTGACTTTGAGGCGCTCGACTCCTCCGCCCGCCGCGCCCTGAAGCACTCGCGCTGCCAGTACATACTTCACTTCAGCTACAGATTGCGCGGGTACTCCGATGAGCTGCGCTGTTTTGTTCTGGATTGCGAGGTTCGGGGTCAGCGCTTCGAGCTCGACCTGAACTGCGCCCCTCAACGACTTCTGGCCGCCAAAGTTGACGACTTGAAGGGCGAGGTCGAGCGTGTCTCCCGCACCGACAGAGCCTCCTTGAGAGCCATCTGAGCCGACGCGATCGAGGCGAGCCGATTTGACGACAAGAACCGCTTCGTTGGCGAAGCGGGTAACAGTGTCTTGGGTTCCTCGCTCAAATGCATCTTGGCGAGCCGCTTGGATCAACTCGTTGTAGCCAGTCTTGGTACCCTCGAGGACACCCTTACGTTGAGCGTCTTGTGCTCCGTCGGCAAAACCTCGAGTGGCACCTGCCTTGAGGCCTTGCTCAAAGCCTTCTGAGAAGCGTATCGACTTGCTGGCCTCAAAAGCAGCGGAGCGATTGCTATCGTATGCCAGTTTGTGGGCTCTTTCGTAGCTGTCTTGAAAGGCAGATTGGTAAGAGGCCTGGTAACTTTCGCGGTACGCTTGCTGGCAAGCTTCAGCAAAATCGATGTAGCTTTGCGAGCAATTTGGGGTTCCAAACTCGGCGGGGGAAAGGACACTTAAGAATTCGCCGTCGTCTCCCGCAGACTTTTCGCTGGTCACTGAACTAAGCGCTCCATCTAGCTGTGCCAAGTTGTTGAGTTCTGGCAGGCTAAAGGCTACGTCGAAGCGATTGCGAGGATCGAGAGTCGCGATCTCTTGCGCACGGTTATCGAGAGTGACCTGCTGAGTGGGAAGCTGAGATTCGAGCTCAGTGCGTTTAGTCAACTGCCCCCGCGGGAAATCCACTTTTTGAGCCTCTTCCTGTGCGTTGACTCTGCCTCGTGCCACGCCTTCAGCGTGACCTTTTTGATAATCAACTTCGGACGCAGCGCCTTGAGCTCTGCCATCGATGTAGCCTTTGGCATCACCTTGGTTCAGCCCTTGTTGGAAACCCCAAGCAAGTCCTTCTGAAGTACCTACTGTTTTGCCCTTTTCTTCGCCGCGTGTTTGGCCTTCGACTTCTCCCTGAGGAGCGCCTGCTGCGCGACCTTGGCTCTCGCCTTGAGACGCGCCCGAGGATTGAGCCTGCGCGAGCAGCTGGTTGTAGTGGTTGTAGCGCTGGAGGTACTGGTCATATGCCGCCTGAGTGGTGGCTTCGGCGTTTCTCGCTATTGACTCGAGCTGAGAGAAGTGGCGAGCTGTCGAGTCGACCGCAGAGCTGGTGCTCGAAACCGTGCGCTCGAGCTCCTGGGTAGATCCAATCAGCGAGCGAAGTTCTGAGCTGAGCTGGGCAATCGAGGAGTTATCGTAGCGGATACGATCTTCGTTCGAGGCGAGCGAAGAGGACTTGTCGTGTATCAGTCCTTCGAGTTGATTGCGCTCGCCGATGAGGACGTTGATGCGACCTGAAAAATGATCTGCTCGGGCTTCGAGTCCACGAACATGGTCCGCTTGTTTGACCACCTGATTGCGAAGCGCTTCGTATTTGTTTTGGATTTCCTGAGCCTGACGTTGCAACTGAGCCAACCCTTGATTGAGTTGATCGATGCGAGGGCGCGCCTGCGAGTCAAACTGCTGGAGCTGAGCAATGCGTTGGCTCACGTGGTTTGAGCGTTCTCTTTGGTTTTGCAGAGCCGCGCGAAGCTGAGCGAGGCGACCCTGTTGTTGACCTATCTCCGTATTAAGCATGTCGCGGCGGGACGTCGCCTGTTGAAGCTGTCCCTGAAGCGTACGTAACTCGACGGAGGCGCGCTCGAGCTCAGCGGTGAGTTGGGCATGAGACTGTTTGGCTGAGTTGGCGCGATTGTTAGCATCAGCCAATTCCCGAGAAGCCTCGGTAAGTGTGGCTTCGAGCGGGTATCTTTGAGACTGCAGTTGCGTGAGGCGATTGCGCGCGCCGTTGAGCTGGGCTTCTTCGTTTGCGATTTTGCCGGGGAGTTGATCAAGCTGGCCTTGAAGATTCGCTACTTCAGCCGCAAGGGTGCGTTTTTTCTGCTCGAGACTTGCTCGTTTCTGCTGAAGCTCGTTAAGCCCAGCTTCACCGCGCTTGATAGTCTCCTTGTTTTGAGCAATTCGAGCCTGCAGGCTATCGATCTCTTTCTTGAGGCCAGGGATGAGGGGGCTATCTGGTTTCTCTTTGGAGATTTTCTTGAGCTCTTGGATCTTGTCAGACAGCGTTGACTCTACCTTCTCGTTCTGCTCGATCAGCTGTTTGACTTGAACTTGCAATTTAGAGATCGCAATTTCAGTTTCCTTGCCCTCTGCGTTGATTCCTGGGATCTGAGACTGAGCTTGGTCGATTGATTTTTTAAGGGCATCCGCGCGACCCTTGCTGTTCTGCAGTGCTTGCTGGAGCTGATTGATTTGGGCAGTGGCCTGAGTCGTCTCTTGACTGTTCTGTTTGAGTGCTGCGGTGGCTTGATTGGCCCGAGCTGTTGCTTTGGCTGCATCCTGTTGAGCTGCATTTGCCGATTGTTGGGCCTGAGCTTGGCGATTGCGCAGTGGGGCAAGCGAGGCGTCCTTGGCTTGAACCTGACGGGAGAGGTCGCTGACTTGATTGTTAGCAGACTGGAGCTGGCCCGATAGCTCCCGATCACGGCGCTCGACGTTCTCGATGTCGCGGACGACCTGTGCCAAGGACTGTTGCAGCTGGGCCAGTTCGTTTTGTTTCTGGCCTAGCTCCTGCCTCGAAGAGTTCAGTTCAGCTACCGTACGGTCTCTTTCTTCGATTTGAGCAGTGATTCTCGTTTCAATGGCGCGAAGATTCTCCTCCTCGCGTCTGAGTTGAGAAGTGAGTTGTTTGAGTCCCGCGCTTTCGGATTGAATGCGTCGATCGAGCTCGGTCAACTCTGCACTTAAGTCGCGGGTCAGGGTCAGATTGCCACTGAGGTCAGACTGGTGCCGACTAATTTCTACCCGGAGGGCGGCGTTCTGAGCCTGGAGCGCTTGCGACTCTCGCTGGAGTTGATCGATGCTGGTTTGCGTATCTTGAATCGACTGACGCTGTGAAGAAAGTTGGGATCGCGCGGAAGCGAGTTGACTCTCGAGGGATCGCAGCTGCGATTCGACTGAGTTAGCATCTGCGCGTTTTTCATCAGAAACTGCCTTCATGCTTTCGTAAGCAGTTTGGTATTTTTGAACATCGATCTCATCCGGGATCGTGTTTGCTAAAGCAGTCATGGGTTGAGCGAGAATCAGAACGGTAGCGATCGAACGAAACGATTTCTTGAAAATGTAAGCTTGCATGGCATCCCCCGGTTCAAAACGACTTGGGAGGGCCGATACAAGTTCTAGACCAAGAAGTAAATGTCTAGAGGTGAGAGGTGATCAAAAATTGTAACCAATGCTCGCATGGATGGCATTGCTCGTGACGACCACTGACTGGAGCTCCAAGTTGAGGTTCGAGAGATCCATCATAAAAATCAAATGACGTCCGTTTTTGAGTTTTTTGTTCCAGCCTGCGCCGATACCGAACTCTCGATTGCTGAGAGAGAGCAGAGAGATTCCGTCGGTCACTGGAGAAAGCTTAAGATAGCCTGAGATTGAATCTCCGTTTTTAAGTTCCCGCTTCAGAGTAGGAAAAAGTTGTGGCCCAAAGATATCCTGATAACCAAATCCGGTAGCCGGGATCAGCATGGTGGAATAGTAGAACCCACCTAGAATGCTCAATTGCAAGGGGCTATCTATTTTAGGAATCCTGTAGCCTACACTTGCGTTGAATCC
>CAZGCK010000020.1:0-6867 GCA_964524175.1 uncultured Bacteriovoracaceae bacterium
AATTAGGGCTTTATCGATAGCTGCAACGTCCAACCGGGATTCGTGCCTATGCCAAAGTACGCACCTCGATAAACGCCAGAGGTCCGCAAGGTTCTATTAAAGTCACGGTTGTAATCCACATCGGTAGCGAATTGACTCAGATCAATCGCTGTTCCCTGAACCGAGCTGTTCTTTGGGTAGAAGTCCATTGCGCCCCACGTTGTACTTGGATTGTTTACGTAGCTCGAAGCGTAGCTCACAGTACTCACGGTATTTCCGATCACGCCCGTCGACGAGCCCGAAATCGCGCCGCTATACGGGGTACCTGCAAAGATCAGGTTGCCTGCAACGGAGTAACCCTGTGTCGGTACCGAACCCATGTAGATCGCAGTGTTCGCGCCGTAGAACGTGTTGTTATACACGCGCGCCAAGCGCAAATCGATGTACTGCGCGCGCAGCACAATCGCGTAGTTCGAAGCATCCACAAATAAATTATCGTGAATGCTCACCCTCCCCTCCGCCTGCATAAGTGACTCTCGAGGGTTATGAAAAAAGACGTTGCCATAGACCTGATACAGATCCTGTGAACCCGTGCCCGAAGTCGGAAATCCGCCAAGCAACAAGTTTGGCCGATCGCCATCCCCACTGCCACGATCTCCCTTGGAGAACACGTTGTCGCGGATGATCGTGGTCTGAGCAGTCGTGGGCATTCCGGCCGTCGTTGGGCGACTGGTCTGATGTTTGATCTGCATGCCATATCCTTCGGTGTCGCTAATCAAATTGCCTTCAATCACGCCGGCAACGAACGGATAGGTGCCATCTGAGCTACCCAAGTATATCCCGGTCCCAGCTCCAATGATCGTATTTTTGCGGATTACCCAACCCCACGTAGGGGATTTAGTACTTATCCCCACTGTTTGCTGACTGCCACCATGACCAACGATCGTGTTGTTCTCGAGAGTGATGTGATGAGTAACGTTACTCGCACCGTCCTTCGCACTAAAACCAAAGACCCCTGAAATATTTTGTCCGTCCACACGTAGATTCTTAATTGTTACATAACTAGAATTTATTATTTCGATAGTATTGCGTCCTCGACCTGGATCACCCAAAAACGTCGCCGGCGTTCCGGTAGCAGGTCCTTGGATAACGATATTCGCCGCGGCCGTTCCATTTCGGCCAGAAATCGAGAGGCCTTGTGGATATGAACCAGCTGCCAGATTGAGAGTATCACCCGCTCGCAGGGTACTTACCAAACTGCGATAGGTACTAGGTGTTGCGTTGATTACATTGCCAGTCGCGGTCGGACTTGGCGATGGCGTTGGACTTGGCAGAGGAGTCGGACTTGGCGAAGGCGACGGAGTCGAACTTGGCAAAGGAGAAGGACTTGCCGAAGGCGAAGGGCTCGCGCTTGGAGATGGACTGGGAGCCACGCCACTCGTATTAACCTCGAGCGTTTTACAGTAGTTCTGAGCCGTATTCAGACGATTACTGATACAAACCGCGAATGTGCTCCCACCTGGAGGCAACTTCAGACTGTAATGAAATGCACCTTTCGCACAGCCATCCGAAATCGAGGTCGATCCGTTAGTAAAAGAGGCGGAAGATGCCCCCGTCTGAGTTCCGATCTGGCTATATGACCCAGTCGATCCAGGCGACAGATAAAACGTGTATCTGATAAAATCCGTTCCGTAACACCTTCCCTCACCCAATCGGTGCGCGAAAAAAACTTTCTGAAAATCAACTCCAGTGATGGGCGCGAACCAACTTGGATCATCTCTGCGAAGACTCACCGTTTCGGTCGTACTCGGTGAGTAAGTGTTCGCGGGCAATACTTCTGCGTGTGCATTTAAGGCGCCTAGCAAGACTAAACAAACGGCTGAAAAAAATCTGATTTTCATTTGAGTTCCTCTGAGTCGTATACGAAGCGGATACGAAAAGGACTCGCGGACGTTGATTTTTTGCTTCAACCATTCTAATTTTTCTGCCTCTCATTTACATTCCAAGGGACCAATGAACGGCATGAAAAAATACTCAACTTTACTGGCCCTTGTGTTTGCTATGACCCACCTGAACTGTGGCAAACAAAGCCTTATCCCCGAACCAGCCAGCCAAGCCGCTCAATTGCCCGCCAAAGATGCTGCAGGATTTCAAACTATCGGGGCCTGCAGCAGTCTGAGTCACAAAACCTGTACTGAGTATGCGGTTATCGGAGCTACCGACGCGAATGCTGGTCCTGCCGTCATGGATACTATCAAGCGCAGCTGCGAGCACGAGGCAGAACACCGATACGTGCAGACTTGTCCCACGCTCGGAGTACTCGGCGGATGCCGCAAAATTCGAGCGCGTGATAAAACACGGATCTCCATACTCTTTTACCCAAGCCAGGGGCATATCAGCGTTGAGCATGTCCGACAAACCTGCGATCGGCTGGGCAATGAGTTCTTTATCCTCTGATCTCATTTTAAGTAGACCAGGTCGCTCGGGCAGAGCATAAATCTTACTTATGAGTTCAAAACGATGCCTGATCACCGGCGGCTCGAGCGGCATTGGCCGCGCCTGCGTTAGAACCTTTGCAAAAGCGGGATACGAGGTTTGCTTCACTTATCGAAGCGGGAAGTCGGCTGCTGAATCCCTGATCAACGAGCTCTCACCTAATGTTCACGCCTTCGCATTCGATCAGGGTAATTGGGATAGCCACCAAGCCTTGCTCGAGTCTTTGCCCGGCGCCATCGATATCCTCATTAACAACGCTGCGCTCGGAAGCGCGACCGTAGAAAAATACACGCCCAGCTCCCATCTTCAAGACCAAGCCCTCATGCAGGTCAATGCCACCGGCACTCTTTGGCTCACGCAAGCCCTGGCACCCGGCATGATCAAACGTGGGTACGGAAAAATCGTCTTCATGAGCTCCGTAGGCGGTGGGATCTCACCCTATCCGGGCTTTAGGCTCGCCGATGGAATGAGTAAAGCGGCCATCGCCTTTCTAACTAAGCAATTAGCGGCCGAGCTCGCAAACAAAGCAGTCGACGTATTTGCGATCTGCCCGGGCGCGACCGACACAGCCATGTTTCAAGCGAGCACTCTCTCTAAACTCACCGATGTAGAACGCACGCGCTTTACAGCTAGCCTTCCTAAAGGCCGCCTCATCGAGCCACAAGAGATCGCTGAGCTCGCACTCTTTCTTTGCAGCGATGCAGGACGCATCTTACACGGAGCCGTGCTCGACGCATCACTCGGACTCGGAGTGCATCCAGGTTCTATTACAGGAGGCTATCAATGATCTCTAAGCGCGCGCAAAATTTATTGGGTCCACTTCCCCCAATCGTCGAAGCGCACTTTCGCTCTTATCTCGATCCGTATCATGCCGAGACTCGGCCGCAGGGGTACATCAATCTCGGCACCGCAGAGAACCGCCTGCTCTGGAGTCTTATCGAGCCGTGGTTCAGGCCCGACTCCAAAGGCATCCCTGAGTCTGTCTCCCATTACGATTATCTACATGGCACTCTCCGCCTTCGCACGGCGATCGCGCGCTACTTGCAAGACATGACTCAAGGACGAACGATCGATCCTGAGACGCTAATCATCGGCACTGGCGCGACCTCCGTACTCGACAACATGGTCTACACCCTCTGTGATCCAGGCGATGCCGTGCTACTGCCCGCGCCCTACTACTCGGGCTTTTTAGGTTCGATCTCCATGCGCGCAGGCGCAGTACCTATCGATATCCCTCTCGACCCCCAAGAAGGCTATCGCCTCACGCCCGCAAAAATCGAAACCGCGCTCGCTCAATGCAATTCCAAGAAAATCAAACCGCGCATACTGTTGATCTGCAACCCACACAACCCACTTGGCACGGTTCTGACAGCTCAGGAGGTTCGCGAACTCATCGAGTTCACGCGCGCCAGGCAGCTTCATGTGATTTTTGATGAGCTGTACGCGCAGTCCGTCTTCAACAACAATACTCAATTCACAAGCTGCCTCGCCTATCCCGCAGAAGAGCACGTGCACATGCTCTCCGGATTTGGCAAAGACTTCGCCATCGCAGGACTCAAGATGGGTTACTTTCAATCCACAAATAAACAGCTCTTGCACGCCTGCCGCAACCTCTCTCTTTTCTCGACAGTCTCAACTCTTCCACAATGGTACCTCGCGCATCTCCTCGAAGACCTCGACGCGGTCAAAAAAGTCATGACCACCTATCGCGAGCGCCTCGCTCATGCTTGCACCAAGATCCGTGCAGGATTTGAGAGCTTGGGAGTCCCTACCATAGAACCCCACGGAGGCTTCTTCGTTTGGGCCGACTTTAGATCCAAGCTTTCGGCGCAGACATTCGATGCCGAGCGCATGCTCTGGTCTCGATTCTTCGACGAGGCCAAGGTGAATATGACCACGGGTGAGGCATTTCACTCGCCTGAGCCTGGCTGGTTTAGGGCCTGCTTCGCTCAGCCAGATATGACGCTGGACGAAGCCGTGAGAAGACTAGGAAAAGTGCTTTAATTTGACTCTTTCGCCTTGGCCTTGGCGATCATCGTCTCCAAACGATCGCAAGCCGTGCGCACGGTCTCTTCAGTAGGCCCGAACGATAGCCTCACATGCCGGCTAAAGCGAGACGCTACCGCGCGCCTTCGCTTTCCAGGATTGACGTCAAAAAATTCCCCCGGCACGCAGATAATTCTCTCCTTTAGGCATTCCCTAAAGAAGCCCATTCCCTCATCCAGCCCTCGAGGCAAATTACTCAGGCCAGCAAACACGTAGAACGTTCCCTGAGGATCAGCATCGACCGTCAATCCCATCGCCCGGCACCGCTCCAGCAACACCTTACGCTTGCGGCCAAAAACCTCCTGAATCGCTTGCATCTCAAGGTCAACGACCGAGTCCTCGAGCAAGGGAATTGCCGCCTTCTGCAAAGGTCGCGAAGCACCACCATCCAGAAAGCTTCCAGCCGAAGCGATTGCATCGATCACCTCGCGTGGTCCAAGCGTCCAGGAAATACGCCATCCGGCATAGCGCCAATTTTTGGTGAGCCCATCGATGATTACGATCGGATCCTTGTTCACATCTTCTACGTAACGGGCCGCGCTTTGGATGGGGCCGTGTTCGTTCCAAATGTAGTGAGAATAGAACTCGTCAATCAAGAGCGAGCAATCAAGTTTACGTCCCGTCTCAACCCACTTCGAAAGCTCATCACCCCCGAGCACCTGGCCTGTCGGATTGCAGGGATTGGAAAAAAGCAAGGCCGAGAGCCCACGCCCCAATATCTCGCGTTCAAGATCGGCATGCGAGAGATGATAGCCTTTCGAAGGCTCTAGCGCGATCGGGCTAGGAGAGAAGTTTTTGAATATATCGAGAAGCTCTTCGTACGCAGTGTAGTCTGGAAGAAAATGTCCTAGATGAATCTGCCCCAGCGAAGCAGCAGCACGAGTTAAGGCAGATCGCCCCCCACCCGAGATCGCAACATTCTCCGCCGTGTACTGACTCGCCATACCCTTGCGAAAGCGACGATTGTAGAATGCGGCAACTGCTTCCCGGAGTTCCCAAATCCCCGGCACAGGTGCGTACTCATGAGTCAGGTCATTTAGGACCACAGTTTCGATGCGTGGCGGAGCACCAGGAAGGCTTCCACATTCAGGCATGCCTTGGCCGAGGTTGCACCATCCGGCGCCTTGAGGACCCGCTTGTCCAAACCCCAATTTTTGCGCCTCATTGGTGACGTAGATCACCCCAGTCCGAGGGACGGATCTGAATGCAGTCATGGCAGACGACCTCCTTGCCCCTTCAAGACTAACAGAAGGAGTAAGAATCGAAAAATCCTCCCTAAATTGGAAAAGGAATCTAAAACATTCTTGATAACTCGGCCCAACGGGGGAAGTTTCGATTTGTTTCGAAATGCCTAAACCTCCAGAAGCTCACCTTTCTTTCCATGCTGACCAATCCTTAGACACCCTTCACTGCTCCCCGCACCCACCCCCTCAATCATTCCAAGTATTTACGGTGGGCGCAAAACGTCACCTTATGGTACACCCCTTGCTCCTTGGTACCCCGTGACACGGTAGACCCTGTGCGGTCTACCCACGTTGAGTGAACCTTTGTTGTGGAATTTGTGGATGCTGAAAGCGCTTAAAAACATCATTCTCCGGACGCTTCAGTCCTCCGTGTTTCGGCAAGCCCTGCCGATCTGTGCGGGCGCAATCGGCCTCACGGCGGTCCTCATGAATCTCGACTTTAACCTGCTCGAGGCCAACCTTTACGACCTCAGAATCACGCGCGGCAAACAGATCGCATCCGACCCAAACATCGTTCTCATCTCGCTCGACGACGCCACAACCAAGGCCCTAGACGAGTTCGCGCCATTGCCTCTGGATTTTCACACACTGTTGATGGAGTCGCTTGAGAAGCTCAACCCACGCGCTGTGGGTTACCTCGTGGATTTTGGCGAAGTGAACCAAACCAACCCAGACCTGTTTCAAACGGCGTGGGCCAAGCGTTTCGTCGATGCCGCTAACCGCATGGAACGCCAAGGCGTGCCTGTCCTACTTGGCACTCGCTACGACGTGACGGGCGAAGTACTGCCTCCTTTCCCACTGAGCACCTTGTCGCACGCGCTTGCGATCATCCACATGGATGGCAACGTATTTGCCGAAGATAAGATCACTCGCCGCGCTCTGAGCTATCTCAATGACAAGCCTGCCTTTCATATCGCGCTCGCTCAGCGGCTCGGTATCTTTGGTACTGGACAACGCCCTGCTGGCACCTTTCATCTCCCCGAGATCGATGCAGATCTGTTTTTCTTCCGCTATCACGGAAGCACCGTTTACGATCGCGCCCGCCCCGAGAAAACTCCGTACCGCATGATCTCCTTCGTCGATGTCGTCAAGGGTATCGTCA
>CAZGCK010000020.1:6877-44517 GCA_964524175.1 uncultured Bacteriovoracaceae bacterium
TCAGGAGCTGATGGAAACCCTGATGGAAGGCGCTGTCGTCAAGGGTATCGTCAATCCAGATATCCTCCGCGACAAGATCGTCCTCATCGGCAACTTCTCTAAAGAAGACTCTAACGCATTTGCCTACACCCCCTACTCGAAGAGCCCTTTCGTAAACCCCAAGCTCTTCGTTCACGCCAACATCCTGGACTCCGTGATTCACGACGACGGCCTGATCCGAGTTTCTCCATGGGCGAACTGGCTGACCACGTTCTCGGTGACTGCATTCGTGCTTTATTGGGTGCTTAACTCCACTCCGCTTTATGGCGTGTTCTCAACTATCGGTCTCGTGGGCAGCGTCCTTCTGATGGGACAAGTGCTTTTTCAATACGAAGGACTTTGGCTGCGAGAGAGCCAACCTCTAGTAGGCATCTTCGTGGGTTACTACCTAGTAGTGCCCTACCGCCTCATTCGCGAGTATAAAAAACGGTGGGATTATCAACGCAAGAACGAGATACTCACTCAAGTCGAAGAGATGAAGAGCAACTTTGTCTACCTGGTTACGCACGATTTAAAAACCCCTGTTGCGCGAATCCAAGGCCTAACCGAGATGTTCAAGCGCCACGCCGCTTCGAGACTGCAGGACGGCGATCGCCAAACTCTAGGCAGCATCTTAGCCGCCACCGAAGAGCTCAATCACTTCATCAATAGCATCTTGGAGCTCAGCAAAGTTGAGTCCAATCGCTTGCAGATCAACTTCGAGTCCAGGGACATCAATCAACTCATCGAACGCTCTGTCGAAGGCTTCCTAGCTCAAGCGCGCTCCAAACAAATTGAGCTTCGCGTCGATCTAGAGCCGCTGTTTCCGGTCAAAATCGACGCCTCGCTCATCTCCAAGGTTTTGAACAACCTGATCGACAACGCGCTCAAGTACTCGCCAGCAGGTTCCGTTGTTCGGATTGAGTCCCGCGAAATCGGCGAATGGATCGAGATCTCGGTAGCCGACCAAGGCATTGGGCTCTCCGAAGAAGAACGGCAAAGTCTTTTCACGCGCTTTTACCGCGCCAAAAACGACCATACAACCCAGGTCACCGGAACAGGGCTGGGGCTATATCTCACCAAATACTTCATCGAGGCCCACCATGGTCGAGTTGAGGTAACGAGTGAAAAAGGAGCGGGTAGCCGCTTCAAGATCTGTTTACCCCTGGCCGAACCTCAAGGTTTGACCCGACAAATGAACGTGAATGTTGATGCTGAAACTGTTGCTGTGGTAGCTGAAGCGAAGGAGAGAGAAAATGTTTAAAGTACTCGTTGTGGATGATGATGCGGATTTGAGAATCACTGTAGCTTCGGCTCTCTCTGAGAACCACTATCAAGTCGATCAAGCGAAAGATGGCGAGGAAGGGGTCAACCGGGTCCGCGCCGGAAAGTACAACCTTGTGCTCCTCGACGTGAACATGCCTCGCATGACGGGTCTCGAAGCACTCAAGGAAATCAAAGCGCACGACCCCTCTATCATCGTGATCATCCTGACCGCATTTTCTAACGTCCGTGACGCTGTCGAAGCGACTCGCGAAGGCGCTTACAACTATCTCGAAAAGCCAATCAAAGCCGAAAATCTTGTGTACTTGGTCGACAAAGCCCTCAAAGCCCACAACATGATCCGCAACATGAGTTTGTCGGCTCCGGTGTTCAAGCTCCCGAACGGCACCGACTTTATCGGCCAAAGCAATGAAATGAAGAAAGTCTTCGCCGTGATCGACAAGCTCTCGCGCGTCGACACCGCGGTCCTCATTCGCGGCGAGAGCGGCACGGGCAAAGAACTTGTCGCATCGAGCCTCCATTACAATGGCCCTCGTAAGGACAACCGCTTCGTCACGATCAACTGCTCGGCGATCCCAGAGAACCTGATCGAAAGCGAATTTTTTGGCCACGAGAAGGGCGCTTTCACCGGCGCTGACTCACGCAAAATCGGCAAGTTCCAATACGCTGATGGCGGAACCCTCTTCCTTGATGAGATCGGCGATATCTCTCCCGCCATGCAGGTCAAGCTCCTGCGCGCGCTTCAGGAAAAGAAGTTTACCCCCGTGGGTGCAAATCGAGAAGTCGAAGTCAATGTCCGTATCGTGGCCGCGACTAACCGCAACCTCGAAGAGATGATTAAGAACGGCCAGTTCCGCGAAGACTTGTTCTATCGACTGAACGTCCTGCCGATTCAGCTCCCGCCCCTACGTGAACGCAAGAACGACATCGAAGTGCTCGCGAGCTACTTCATCGAGAAGTTCAATCAGCAGCACCACAAGAACATCACGATTGTAAATCCTGAGTCGATGGCGCTTCTGAAAGCCCACTCATGGCCAGGCAACATCCGAGAGCTCGAGAACGTCATTGAGCACGCATTTGTGATCGAGTCTTCAAACGAAATCACTCCTTCAAGCTTGCCTGACTCGGTCAGTGCCGGCAGACCAGGCCTCACCACAGCGCTCAGCGCTGACGAGGACCTCGATGAAGATCTCTCTGATGAACTCGATGGCGGCGACGATGACTCGATACCTCTAGGCGCTGGCCTGACTTCCGGCGTTCCTCTCATGGTAGGCAGCACGGCGATGAGCGGCGGCAAAGGCTTCACTCTCGACATCAACCGCCTCGACTTTCAGGCCAACAAAGAGGAGTTTGAGCGCCAGTTCCTCATCAGCGCATTGAAAGCGTTCAAAGGACGCATCAATCAGACCGCGTTGCATGCCAATATCCCTAAGAAAACTCTGCTACGAAAACTGCAGAAGTATGGGATCAGCGCTAAAGAATATATCTAAGCCGATTAACGAGCGAGTGAGGAGTTCGCTGACCCGACCTCAAAGACCTCAAGCGTGACTACATGGATCTCGTAGGCCGAGCCCCTGTCCCGCCAGAAAAGTCTTGAGCTATTGGGCATCCGAGTTTGGTAATAACCAATGGAGCGAGCTCTACGAAAAGCGGCTATCTCTTGAGAATAAATTTTTCTATAGATGAGTTCGCCCTCAACAGCAAACCGCCAACGGGCAACACCGTGACCCTAGAAGCCGCGTCCACTCGCGGCACCTACGAAGGATCTCCAACCCATCGCTCGTACGATATTGAACTTTTTCTAGAGAAAGCTGCAGCACAAAGGACCATGCTCAACGGCAAGAGAATCGAATATTAACGCAGCAAGACTAACGCAATCCACATTCAATGACCGCAGCTTTCCGCCAAACAAAGAAAGCGAATTACTACCCTGCTCTGAGTCACTCACTTAACAAGTTGACACCGCCTCTAGGGGTGCCTAAAAACTTAGGTAATGGTCACATCTCGGATGTTACGTGGGGGGCGTGGTAGTCTTCTTTGGGCTGCTGCATGGTTGGGATTCGGATTTCACATAGCAGATGCATCTGCCAAATCAGTCCAAGGGGACATTGAGCTAGCACTCAAACAACAGTTTGAAATCTCTACCTACAAACTTCTCGACAATATTTCTCCCAAAGGCACCCTTCCAGGCACTGTGATCGCGGCGCCATCACGAGCAGAGCCGGACTATTTCTTTCATTGGACAAGAGACGGAAGCCTGGTCATGTCAACCTTCTTGGACCTCGAAAATCCTGCTCTCATCAGCCACGTGCGCGATTTCGCCCTTTTGAGCGAAATCCACCAATCTCATTGGACACCAGCCGGCCTGGGCGAACCCAAGTATCTTGTTAACGGAGAACCCTTTACCGGCGATTGGGGCCGCCCTCAGAATGATGGCCCTGCATTGCGCGCCATCACCCTCATCCGATACGCTCGTCAACTCATCGATGCGGGCGAGATGGACTGGGTCACCAAGCATCTTTATGCCTCCGGCCTTCCAGCGAAGACCGTGATCAAAAAAGATCTCGAGTACGTGTCTCACCACTGGATGGACACCGACTTTGACCCCTGGGAAGAAATTCGCGGCCATCATTTCTTCAACCGAATCTTGCAGCGAAGGGCTCTCAAAGAGGGGGCCAAGCTCGCTCGCGCCTTGAACGATCCCGCTGCGGCGAATTGGTACGACCTTCAAGCTAAAAGGCTTGGAAAGGAACTTGAGCGGCACTGGGATGCCCGGCGTGGATATATTGTCTCCACCGTCGATCGTGATGGAGGGATAGATTACAAGCTTTCTGGCATCGATACCTCTGTGATCCTAGGAGTCCTCTACTCCCAGGACGCGCAAGACCCCTTCTTTGATATCCATGATGACCGAGTGCTCTCGACAGCCGAAGTCATTCTCTCGACGTTTAGACATCTCTACAACCTCAATCATGTCCAACCCTCGCTGGGTGTGGGCATCGGCCGGTACCCTGAAGACCGCTATGACGGCTACCGAACCGACCGCTCGGGCAACCCCTGGTTCCTCATCACCGCTGCTTTTGCTGATTTTCATTACGCGCTGGCAAAGAAATGGGTCGACCAAGGGGCGATTATTGTTACCCCGGAGAACCGAAAATTCTTTAACTCTCTGATTCTGTCCTCACCCACCCACGCTCAACTCCAATACTGGAGCTATCTCAAAGCGGGTTCCATCGAGTTCAAAACCTTGGTGCAGGCGACGTTAGAAGCCGGAGACGACTATATGCGCAGGGTTATGTTTCACCTGGACACGGACGGCTCGATGTCAGAGCAATTCAATCGCGACACAGGGTTCATGCAAGGTGCCCCAAATTTGACCTGGAGTCATGCAGCGTTTCTTAGAGCTACCAAGTCGCGCGGGAGTTTGATTCGTAGTCTCAAGTAGATCACCTGACAAATAGCTTGATTTCAGCTACGCTAGCTCCCAATGCAAAGCGAAGTTTTTAGCGAAATTCAGCGCCAAAAAGCCATTCTCGACGTCTGCCATCGCCTCCATGTCCGAGGCTGGCTAGCAGCCTGCGATGGAAACATCAGCGTCCGAGACGGAAATCGAGTCCTCATCACACCCAGCGCTCGGCACAAAGGGTTCATCAAAACCTCGGATCTCGCCGAAGTCACTGTCGACAACAAAATCCTCCGCGGCACGCCTTCGAGCGAACGCCTGATGCATTTGGCGATTTACAAAGCCTGCCCAAAAGCGATCGCCATCGTGCACGCTCACCCTCCGATCTCGATTGCCTGGAGCATCGCTCACCCGCAACTCCGAGAACTCCCCTCGCGCTGCATCTCTGAGGTGATCCTCGCCGTCGGAGCAATCCCGATCGTTCCCTATGCTCGCCCCGGCACTGAGGACATGGGGAGCGTCATGCTACCCTACCTACCGAAGTATCGCGCGATGATTCTATCCAGACATGGCGCTGTGGCCTGGGGAGAGACCCTTGAAGAAGCCTATATGGGAATCGAACGCCTCGAGCATTCAGCGCAGATCCTCATGCACGCACAAACCATGGGTGGTCTGACGGAGCTCCCCGAGAATGAGGTCCGTTACCTCGAAGGGCTCCGCGCCAAAGGAGACGGGAGAATTTTATGATCGAACTCATATCGATGGGCCTGACCTTTAAATCAGGTGAGCTACGCATTTTAGACCAACGTCTCCTGCCTGATCAAGAAACCTGGGTAACGGCTCGTAGTCCCGAACAAATGGTTGAGCTGATCCAAGGCTTGGCTGTACGCGGGGCCCCCCTGATTGGAGTCGCGGCGGCATTAACGCTTGGGAGTTTCGCGATGAGCTCGCGGCAATCCCAGGAGGCTATTCGAGAAGCCGCGAAAAAACTTCGCGACGCAAGACCTACTGCAGTGAATTTGTTGTGGGCCATCGACCGCATGCTCAATGAAAATCCGGACCTCAACCCTGATTCTCTCATGAGAACAGCTGTGCGGATCTTTGAAGAAGACGTCGAGATGTGCGATGGCATGGCTCGCTCAGGCGCTCCTCTCATCAAAGATGGAGATGGCGTACTTACTATCTGCAATACGGGAGGACTTGCGACAGTGGGCTGCGGAACCGCTTTAGGTGTGATCAGCGAAGCGGCTCGGCAAGGAAAAAAAATCCATGTTTACTTCTGCGAAACGCGACCGCTGCTGCAGGGGGGGAGATTGACTGCGTGGGAACTCCAAAAGCTCGGCATTCCTCACACCTTGATCTGCGACAGCATGGCGGCATCTCTCATGCAGCAAGGCAAAATTCAAAAGTGCTTCGTAGGTTCTGACCGCATCGCAGCCAATGGAGACTTCGCCAACAAGATCGGCACGTACTCACTCGCGGTGCTGGCTAGACATCACGGCGTTGCCTTCTATCCCGTCGCGCCTCTCTCCACCGTAGACCCCAAGTGCCCCAACGGGGCTGCGATCCCGATCGAAGAACGCAACCCTGCTGAAGTCCGTGGGGTAAGCGGATCATTTGGTAAAGTGCGCTGGGCACCCGAGAATTGCGCGGTCCACAACCCTTCGTTCGACGTCACGCCCGTCGCTCTCGCTTCGGGCATTGTGTTGAATTCGGGCGTCTATAGCGCGACTGAATTCAGCCAGAAATTTTCAGCTGCCGCGACTTCTTAGCTAGCGCGAGCAGCTTTTCGAGATCCGAATACTGCGTCGGATTAACCAGCATTTCATATGCCATCTTGAGATTGCGATACTCGCACTGAGCTTTGAGCTCAGGATCCGCGATCGTATCTAAATCCGCTACATGGGCAAGTCCCAGGGTTCTGCGGATCATCTCGGCGGCAGCAAAGCGAATCGAATCTTGAAAAAGGTTCGCCATGTACTCATCACGTTTAGCGACAACGAGTTCCCTTGCTTCAACGCCTTTGAAGAGATTTGGAGACAGATAGTCCCCTTCTAGATGCGTATCCCAGTATCCGCGGAAGCCCTGATCAAACCGCACCCAGATCTCTTGAACCTGGTCGAGTACCCACTCCTCAAACTCGTTTCGCTCGCCTTGACGAGAACCCATCGCCTCTTGGGAGAAATAGGCCATGAAGAAATTAGCCAACAACAAGCCCACATCAAAACCCATCGGCCCGTAGAACGCGAACTCAGGATCAATGACCTTGGTTTCAGTCTGGTTCACCATGATCGAACCGGAGTGAAGGTCGCCATGTACGAGAGCCTCCGCCGACATCAGAAATTTACCTTTCATCTCGGTGATCGCCAATTTCAAGCGCTTGTCCTGATGAAAACTTACGACGATGGGATCCAGCAGCGGCTTAGTCCAACGATTCTGAGGAGATTCGCGATAGGGGTCTGTAAAGATCAGATCCTCTGTGATCTTGCAAAGATCCGTGTTGTCGCAAAAAACCTTCATCTTCTGCTTCTTCTGGGCCGCGGACAAAAATAGATCCGAGGTAAAAAACAGGGTCTTCGCCATGTAATCAGCGATATGCGCCGCAAAGGCAGGATACTTAATGCCCTGCATAAGTCCTTTACGAAGGATGATGTGCTCACCAAGAAACTCCATCGCCATACAGGTCGAATCCGCGCTGTACGCATAGATCTGAGGCAGATACTGCGGAGCAACGGCAGCATGTTCCTTAAATGCCGTGTATTCAAAAAAAGTGCGCTGCACACTAAGCGGCCACGCTTCTCCCACGCATCTCAGATAGGGCACCGACTGCTTGATCAGCACCTGACCTTCGGGACCACGAACTCTGAAGATCATGTTGACGTTGCCATCACCAATCTCTTCGACAACCCATTGATCAGGCGTACCACCCAGTTTCGCGCGTGCTGTGGAGAGATCTTTAGACACAAGGGCCTTCAACAAAGGAGAATGATTAGACATGAGTTACGTTGTAGCAAGTGAGGCAAATCCGATCGAGGAAAACCTTACAATACTAAAATTTTTGCTAAGCGTTAACTCGAGACTCAAGAATACCCCGCGAGTCCCACTAGAAACCGCGTTCACTAGGTTAGTTTTGCCGGATTTTTTCTAGCCTATTGTCCCTGCCAATATTCGATCGCGTGCAGGATTGGAGAGAAACTGAATGATCCATCGGAACAGAACACCTGAGCACGCTATGCCCCCTGTTAAACGCCACCTTAGACCACAGATTCTCTATCGCATTGCCCGCACCTCTCAATCCTGATTTAATAAAATGAATATGATGAATAAAAAATCTGCCGCTTTACCCCTCATTCTCCTATGCGCAACACCCGCACTCGCCGGCGACTCCTTTAGCGAAAAGTGTCCTGATATCCCATCATGCGCAAAAACAGTCTCCGAACTGATGGGCCAACAATACGCCTACGACGTCGACATCCAAGGCAAGATGAGCGCGACCTCGGGATTGCTCATTACCCGCGAGAACGCTGAGCTTCTCTTTACTGACATGCTCAATATCAATGGATTCACGCGCGTTCCGCTAGGCCCTCTCGGCACCTATCAGATCATGCGCCAACGTGATGCAAGAGACTCTACGCTACCGATCATTCGAGCTGACAAGAACACCAAGCCTGAGCTCCCCCACAACTGGGATCTCTATACGATGATCTACAAGTCTTCGCACTCCGAAGTTGTCGACGAACTCGCTCGTACGTCACGAAGCTTCATGCCGGCCAACTCGCGCATCATCCCCTCCGAGCTGAGCAGCACATTGATCGTCACTGACTCCGCTCTCAACATAAAAAAACTCTACGAGATTCTGCGAGAGATTGACCAGAAACCCACTCCTGAGTTTCTGAGAAAACGCGCAAAAGAAGAGGCTCGACGCGAAGCAGAGCGAGCTGCTGAGCGGGCAGAAAAGAACTCCAAAGCCCATTCGATGTACAAAGGAGATGACATTCCTTTGCCCGGACAGATCAAGCGAGATAGCGTCGAACCTACTCCCGCAGCGTTGGCAAAGCCAAAGTCTAAGTAGCTATAAGCTATATGACCTGCGAATGACCTTAGTCCCAGCTACAAGATCTCTGAGCTAGCCAGACCATTCGTCTAAAATCCAAGATAGTCCCGCCAAATAGCAGGGCAAGCTCAAGTAACCGAAGATTTTCGATCTCTGCTATCTAACGCTAGAGTACGAAACTTCTGCAACTAAAGCTTGTCGACCGCCTTATCGTCAATCTCGACCTTAGCTTGCTTCCTGAGACTGCTCACATAGTTACGAGTCAGAGAATCGCGAAGATCGCTCTTTACGCGCAAAACAACCTCATCGAACTCAAGTGGCTTTCCTGGCTTCTTCTTAATCACCTTGATGATGTGATACCCAAAGGCCGTGCGGACCGGGCCTACTACTTCACCTTCAGCAGCATCGAATGCAGCATCCGTGAACTCGGTTGCCATTCGGTCATGAGTAATGAATCCCAAGTCCCCGCGGTTGTTTTTCGCGGAAGTATCTTTCGAAAGCTTCTCAGCCAAATCCTTGAACTCATCATCATTCGCTGACTTGGCCTTTTTGAGGATCTCTTTAGCGTCAGCCTCTTCACGGGCTAGGATGTGGAGAACATGAGCCTGCTCCGTGCTGTATCGCTTCACATGAGCTTCGTAATATTTCTTGGAGTCTTTTTCTCCAAATTTAGCGCCAAGGTTGCGCTGCAAGACCCGACTGGCGAGGTACTGTCTTCTAAACGCGTTTATAGCCTCTTTGTACTCTTGATCCTGATCAAGTTTCTGCTTTTCTGCTTCCTCGACGAGAAGCTGCTGCTCAATCGCGCCATTCAAGACTTGTCTGCGGGAGTTGACGTCTTTGAGAAGGCTTTCACGCTGACCCTCATTGAGGCTCCCCAGAGTGTTAATTAAATCTTTATCGGTAATGATGCGTCCATTGACCTTGGCAAGATCTACCGCGTGAGCAGCTCCTGATGCCATAAGATGGGTTACGAGGGCGCAAGCCGCCAGTGCAATTCGATTGATGTGTATGATTCCCTTCATCCTGCTCTCCCTTTCTATAGATAAGCTTTAAACAGCTTATCATAATGTTGCTGGATCCTCTTTAAATCGATCGTATTCAGAAAACTAGAAAAGCTCATCCATACGGCGACCCCATTAAGGTCACGAAACTGCGGTGGCAAGTAGATCGGCGCATCGACAATCCCCTCTTTATACTTTTGATAAAGCAGAGGGACGTCCTCAACGTTAAGCTTGCCCGTAAAAAGAAACGGAAGGAGATAAGGGCGTCCAGCGCGAATGGCTGCCCGCATAAAGTTGTAATTCTCGATGAAGCCTCGGCAATAAGAGATATCCTTAGTAAAAGGCGCACCTCCTTCAACCACCCCTCCGCGAAAGACCCGTTTCGCGTTGGATATGCATTCATCCTCGGAGTAACCCTCGGTTCGATAGAACTCGATCAATTCGAGGATATTAGCGCCATCTTCGGCCTTATCTATTCCCAAAATGCGGTCATTGATATGCCGAGCTCTTTTTGGATAGGAGCGAAACGTAAAGATCTCCATAATAACCGCGAGTCCCTCTTGTGTAGCGGAGCATCGGGGCGGGCCCTTCGATAGCCATTTAGCGACGTGCTGAGAATGTCCGTTTTGAGTGGTACCGACATGAACCCAGCCCTCGTGAACTTCGAGGATGTCGACATCGCGCGCGGAAAACATCGTTCCTTCGCGGATCTTAACCACATCACCCCCAGCCGCGGCGTCCGCCAAAATCCCATCGGAGATCCGGGCTTCAACCGTGTTATCGGGAAAGTAAGTCTCAAAACGACTATTCAGGATCCTAACAGTCTCCTCAGCATCGATCGTTTCTGGTTGTTCGGGGCCGATCTCTTTGTCATCAAACCCATTAAGAATGGAATAGAGGGTCTGACCTAGATCCAAGATCGTATTCTTGTCGTCGTACATCAGATCCTTGGGTGATCCGTAGAGCTTGCGACTGTGCACCCAAAACTGTTTAGTCCCACGAGTGCGTAAAAGCTGGATCACCTCCAGATACTCTTCGCAGATCTTGGTCAATAGCTTGCCAATCACATCTTCAGGACCTAAGGATCTAACAACATCCTTTGCGATATCGTTAAGCTCTTCGGTCTTCTTGGCCGTATCGAAGTTTATCGGAAACTTTTCGTAATACTCTGGACCAACCTTCGGCATGTGACGGAACTTGTTCTTGCGCAGTTCCTGCTCCACCGACGCATCCCACTTGATGGCATCAAGAATGCGGATCGGCTTCTGCGCATCGACAATACGCAAGGACAACCGCTTGATCTTCTCCTTGTAAGTGGTCCACGTCATGGGGCTTAGAACCATTATTCCCGATGCATTATGCTTTGCCCATCGCAATCAGAAGATGTCAAAGCTTTGACTCAAGTGTTTTGCGATAAGCTTGTCGGCGCAATCCAGAGTTCCGAAAATCAGAACACAGCGGTGGCTCACCTGACAAACTCATCCAGCGAACGATTAAATGAGGCGTATTGACCAGACCCTTGGGGTCAGTCTCGGATCATCCTAAAGATGGAGCACCCCTAGTCTTCTAGGTATCCGCTATCCAGTTTTGCGAAGAACCGCGGCTTTCTCCTCGGGGCACCCCCGGCGCACATCGAGCATGCTGGGCGCACAACGCAAAAAGGCCGGACCTTCCATCGGAAAGCCCGGCCTTTGCAAATTTGAACTCAACTCCGCGATTAACGCTTGGAGTACTGGAAGCGGCGACGAGCGCCAGCCAGACCGTACTTCTTACGCTCGACTTCACGAGAATCGCGAGTCAAGAAGCCGGCCTTCTTGAGGACGGCACGGAAAGCAGGGTCGACTTTGAGTAGAGCGCGAGAGATCCCGTGACGAACAGAACCTGCTTGACCCGAAAGACCGCCACCACGAACGTTGATCAGAATGTCAAAACGACCGACGGTCGCAGTGAGTTCCAAAGGCTGCATGATCAACATGCGAGCGGTAGGACGTGGAAAGTAATCTTCAAATGAGCGGTCGTTGATGCGGATCACGCCCGTTTCGCCGGCGCGACTGCGAAGGTAGACGCGAGCGATCGCGTTCTTTCGCTTACCGACTTGGTGCTGCTGCTTTTCCATCTTAAATCCATCTCCTCAAGTGTAACGCTAAGCTCTCTCAAGCTCAGTTTTTAAATCTAGCTGATTAAACAGCCTTCTTTTTCTTCGAACCAACAACAGTGCGGCGGGTGACGCCAGCAGGAAGTGGCTGTGGGTTCTGCGCCTTATGTGGATGCTCAGTAGAAGCATAAAGCTTCAACTTCTTCATCTGGTGATTGGCGAGGCTCGAACCATTGGTCATGCCCCACACTGCGCGGCGGATGATTTCTTCTGGATGCGAGTCCAACATCTGGCGAGCCGTCTTAGTCTTGAGACCGCTGACGTAACCAGAGTGATCACGATAAAGTTTCTTGTCCCATTTGGTGCGGGTGAAAGCGACCTTATCCACGTTCGTGACAATCACGAAATCGCCGCTGTCGGCGTGACGAGTAAAGGTGGGCTTGTGTTTCCCGAGAATGACCCGAGCGATCACGGTAGCCAAACGACCAACAACTTGGTCTGTGGCATCAACGATGTACCACTTCGGGGCGTTAGGGCCCTGAGTTTCGAAAAAATGAGGGCCGAACTGCTTCGCCTGATAAGTCTTTTGCTGCAACATAGACGGTTGGAAGTACAAGAGAGGTGATTTGAAGTCAACGCGATTCTCCAGGTAACATGATGATGCGAAAGCATCATTTGGAGTTCCTGAATTGATAGGCTGCGAGGGCCATAGTCCCTCGATTTAACGCTCTGCACACCCTGGGGTCAGCGAATTCTTAATCGACTGACTTCTGATTATTTTACTTAAAAATCCATTACTTGCGACCGAGTCACTCCATCCACACTATCAATTCGAGCTAATAGATCTTGAGCTTTCGACGCTCTAACCCGCGGAGCTTCCGGCTGACGACCCTGGATCGCTTGATCTAGTAGCTCATTCAATCTGAGGATCTGCTCAAAATCTCTTTCTACCAGGCTGGCAAACTGTGGAGAGGCAAATTCCTTCTTGGAGTAGCTCCGCCAAACAAAAAAACCCTGAAGTTTAAGCCATTTAAGTCGAGGATGCTGAGGATCAAAGCCGCGTGGCGGGCGCGTCGAGGTCTTCTCAGTTGAAAAGCCTCCAGGAAATCGTGCGGCAAATGCTTTCGAAGCAAAGAGCCGATCAAAGGGCGCCGCATTCTTTGCAATCGCTTCACGGATCGACCGGAGCTGGCGAGAAGAAGCCATATATAGACCGCCTGCGACAAGCACGCTGTCATCTTCATCATTCGGATCGATCATAAAATAGAGATTGGGATTGTGATCGAATCGGGAACCGGACGGTCTCGACGCCGAATAAGATATCCAATTTTTGTAGAGACCTCCCCCGGTTTCGGCAACGCGATTCGATGGGCGCCTTAGACGGCCAATTCCTTTTTGTGGGAAATGATAGCCCGTGGCTTTTTCGCCCAATTCGCTCTTCAGATGTCGAGCGAGATGCCGCAATGGCTCGAGAAGATGAAGCTCGTACTCCGCGCGATTTCGAGCGAGCCACTCAGGGTGCTTCTGGCGCGAGGCCTTTCTGATGAAATCGAGAGTGTGCTTCGAGAATCGGGGTGCGGTGGTCATGCGTTTGTACTCCTGCGTGGCGGCAATTTATCGGATTCGCAGATGTTGTCAACCAAAGCGCCGACAACCCGCCATCAGAGAATATAAAGATGTCGATGACGAAAAACGCTGCTTTATAGAAGAGACAATGCCCTCAGCGAGGACTCAAGATTGACAGCGAATCAGCGCAAAAGCTCAAGCGCACGCTCAGCCAAGCCCTCTACAACGCCATGGTAGTGGTTATGCTGCCGAACTTTGGATTCGCCAAAACGATCGAGAATTCCACGCTGGATCGCGGGCACCTTTGCAGTGCCCCCCGTGCAACATACGATATCGATATCACTCGCTTTGAGTCCTGCCTGAGCGACAGTATCGTCTAGTGACTTCAGCACTGCTTGGATGCGGTCCCCGCAAAACTCATCAAACTCTCCGCGACTCACTTTCACACGAACATCAATCTCGCTTGCAGCCCCAGGCTGTCCTCGCTCAGGATATGCGTAGTCGAATTCAGTTTTTGAGGACTCAGACAATCTGCGCTTGGTGCGCTCGATCTCTTCAAAAACAGAGAACCCCAACTGATTCTCAAGCAAACAAAAAAGCCGGTCCATCTTTGATCGATCATCATCTCCCAACGACCAACTTCTCACATTGCGAAAAAACTCGAGCGTGTCACGCTTGCGTAGCAACGAGATATCCGCCGGAGAACAGAGCTTCTCCATTAAATAGCGCGGCATCGTGAGCACGTTGGACCCAAAGGGCACAGTGTAAGAAACGTCCGCCCCAAAATGGGGGGAGATCTTGTGACGCATCATCGAGCCATCGAGTGCGTCGCCGGCGATCGAGACGCCGCCCACCGACAAGACATCGAACACTTGAAACCCCTTGGACTCCCCTTTTCCACCGATTCGCACGACAGTATAATCCGAAGTCCCGCCCCCATAATCGGCAACAAGAACGGTGCGCGGCTCTTCTAACAAGTTACGAAAACCAAAAGCCGCGGCAATGGGCTCAGCGAGGAACTCGACGTGCTTAAAGCCAGCTTTTTGCGCAGCCTTCTCTAGCCTATACTGCGCGTACTGATCGTCCGATAAGTCGTCAGAAAAAAGCGCGGGACGACCTAGCACGACCCGATCGACATCTGCTCCAAAATGCTCATTGGCCCTGCGCCTGAGCTCCGCCAAGAAAATAGAAATGATGTCCTCGAGATTCAGGGGCCGATCCTCGACAAACGTGCCAACAAAGCTGCGAACCGGCAGAAACTTCTTGATCGATCGAATGAGACGGCCTTCCATGTCATGACTGATGAATTCACGGATCGCACGCCCGCCGAAAAAGACCTGCTTCATAGTCGGAAAAAACAAAATGCTCCGCAAGATCGTTGGGTCCTTCTGAACACCTGGGCGCGTATCGGGATCTAGATCCAATGGTATCGGTGCATGCACTTGTCCCGGCTCAGCTGCGGCAAGTAACGAGTTTGAGGTACCAAAGTCGATTGCATATATAAGGTCTTTAGAAGCCATTAGATCAACCCAATCGAAAAATAGAACCGCGACGTGTCCTCGCCCGGACGCGGCGCCAAATTGAAACCAAAGTCAAGATTCACGGGCCCCACCGGCGTTTGATAGTGGAAACCCAAACCAGCGCCGGACCTCAGTGAATCGAAGAAAAACTGTCCGATCGAATGATTGTCGACCAACAAGTTGGCGGCGTCGAAAAACAATCCCAGTCTCAGCGCGCCAGCAAAAGGCAAGTCGAGCTGAGTGCGGTAGTTCGAGTAGGATGCACTCCCCGTGATTGACAGGTTCTGCACGTTGAGTTGCTGCTCAGCAAAGCCGCGCAATGAACTCGCTCCGCCGAGCGCGAACTGCTTGATCAACGGGATAGCGCCGCTCGCATCGTTTCCTGGAATCTTGGGTTGTGAGCTTCGCTCAAAGCCACCCCGATAGCTCAAGAACAGATTGACCTCTCTAGCAATGCGAACGATATGATCGATGCGCCCTTGCACTCGCGTGTACCCGACCGGATATGGATCCGTTTGAGAGAAAAAGGCGGGATCAGCCCACTCAAATGACAGCGTCCCGAACCACCCGCGCGTTGGACTCAGCGGATTGTCTCGGGTGTCTATGCGAATAGCCGGAATGATCGCGCCAATTCGCAGATCCTGGTTGTCTACATCGGCCGCTGCACTGAACTGGTGCACACGCTCCAAGCTGTAAGTGAATAGTCCCGTGATATTGGGATAGCGAGCAAGGCGTTTTTCCCAACTCGCAGCCGCAGTGACGGTCGTCGCATCAAACTGAATGTACTGCGTCCCGCTGATAGTCACGCTAGGACGAAAAGTAAGCTCATTCAGCAAGAACCAAGGGTAGAGATAGGAAAGCTGTGACTGATATTCAGCGAAGTGAAAGTTTACCAGTCGGTGGTTCACATTAGTCGTCAGAGCCAGGGTATGGTTCAAGCCCCAAAGATTGGTATACGCCAGCTGACCGAAGATGCGCGCGCCTAAATCGTTACGAAACCCTGGACCGCCGGCGATCACGCCGGGGGTGCCTTCTTGAATAGAAATTCTGACATTCTTGTAATCAGGACGTGATGGATCATCGATCAGCCGTAGAGTCACAACGGAGAAGATCCCAAGACGCCGCAGCCTAGTCTCAGTCTCCGTGACCGCTGTCTCGCTTAGAATCTCTCCTTCTTTGAAAACGATTTCGCGTCTGACAACCACTTCTTTTGTCTGAGATAGCCCTTCCACATGGATCGTGCCCGCGCGATAGCGATTGCCTTCGGAAATATCGAGCTGAATATCAGCATATCGATTCTCATCATAATATTGCACAACGCTCTCAGTGCCTTCATTTGAGATGCGCACACCGAGATAACCCTTCGCACGATAAGCGGACTTCAAAACCTCAAGCCCCTCACTGAAGGCGAACAAATTGAGAGGCTCGCCTTCCTGAATGCCTAAATAGCCTTTGACCTCCGCTGGATCAAACGCAGAAAGCCCGACAAAATTCACTTTCCGTACGAGGCTCTGATCCCCTTCGTAAAGGTAGATGACCAAACGCACAGCGGCCGTTTTGCGGCCCGCACGCTTGGCAAGAACAGCATCCATGGGGTTGACTGTTGTGAGCTTGGCAGACAGATAACCTTTGGATTTGATCCACTCGACCAAAAGCTCGGCAGCTTTTTGAGCGTCTTTCTCAACGTAGTACCCATGTTGAGTCAAAAGCGATGACCTAGAAAAAAACTGATTTAGAAGTTCTTCGCTCGAAAAAACGAGATTGCCTTCGAACACTACTTCTTTAAGTAAAACACGCGTGCCTTCTTTGATATCGTAGGTGACATGACGTTCCTGACGCTTGGGAAACTCAGAGGTATAGGAAGAAATCTGAACCTGCCCATAACCCGCTGACTTGTACTCTTCTTCCAAGCGCAATCGGATCGCGTTGACGTAGTCTTTGCCCAAGCCCAATTGGCGTTGTTCATCGATCAGAGAACTCAGATGGCCTTGAGTAAAGACTGTATTGCCTCGAAACCCAAAACTCACTCGGTCTCCCAAACCCACATGAAACTCGAGCGCCACCCACCGGGCTGCACTCTCCGAGGCTCCAGAAGGAGGAGAGGCCACCGCCACATTGATCTCCTCAACCCTAGCTCCTACAAATTCTTCGGAAGCGAGAGTATCCTGAATGGCTCGCTTGCTCGTAGCAACCTTATCTTGATCATACACGTCTCCAACACTCAGGGTGAAGCGGCTCGCAAGCTCCAGCTCGATCGCTTTCCAATGGTGCTTGAGGACCTCCTCCTGAACGCTGTCTGGTACGGCTCGAATGGAGGCAACACGCGTTGGCAACCCCTCTGTGACGATAAACTCGAGAACCGTCTCTAGTTGCCCATCTTCGTCCTTGCGGCGAAAGGCTCGGCTTTTGACACTCGCTTGCTCGTAACCGTGAGAACGATAGACACTTCGAAGAGACTCCTGAGTTCTCAAAATTCTCACGCGATCAAATCGATCTCCAGGAGAGATCTCAAGAGACTCCTCGATCTCCTTCTGTCCAAAGATGGTGATGCCCGTAACTTCGATGCGATCTACTTCGGCAGGAGGGGTTTCGGCTTGAGTATTGGCTTTCTCGGCCCCATATGCCGGCCAAGACCCCGCCATCAGCGATACGAACATTATGACATGGGCAAGCTTCATTTGAACCTCGTCTGGAACTTGAGATCCAGTCCGAGCGAGGTTCGCTCCTTGGTGTCGATGGTTTCATAGGTATCCCAGACTCCGAGCACAGAGAAAAATCCGGGCTTCACGTGATATTCTGCGTTCACTTGGCGCTGGCTATTAGCAGTCGCACTACCGACTGTGGTTCCATAAGAAAGGTCGATGCGTTTTCCGATCTGACGCTTGATCACGATCTTAGGCGCAGCGACGGAGTCCGATTGATTGAGCGGCTTGAAAATGCTCGTCCCCTGCAATTGGGGAGCAATCGACTCGTCGAGCTGAATCTGCAAACCTGTCTTACTCTGAACCTCGCGGTTGAAGTCGAGAGAATGAAGCAGCAAGGAGGCTGCTTCGCCCTGCTCAAAGACGCTTCTGTCAGTTGCACTGAGTTTCTTAGCATCGCTTGAGGACACGCCCAACGCAAGCAATGTCAAGATCTCGCTCTCCGGCAACACTGGGTTGGATGTCAACTCAACCTTCAGAGCATCCATGCGGCCGGTCACGTACATCTGGATTTTGGTTCCGCCCACCTCGGTCGTCGAAACCAGCGTGAAACTCGGATTGATAACCGTCGGATTATCAAAATTGGCATTGGCTGACTGGATCTGAAAAGTACGATCCTTGAACAAAAGCTTGCCCGCGATGATCTCGGCGGTTCCGATCACTCGAGGGGCTTCGAGGGTATTCACAAGCGTGAAGCGCCCCTTTGCTTCTGCATCAAAGAGATCATTCTGAATCAAGACCCCTCGCTCAGCAACAGCATTGATATTGAGCTTGAACAACGGAATGTCGCTAGCTCTCCGACTCGTAGGAGGAGGGGTGTACTGCAAGGCCTTGAGTGTCTCTCCTTTTTTTTGAAAGACTTTTTCTTTGGACAAAGCCGAGTCAATCGCGAGCGAGCCGTCGATTTGGTAAGGAATCTTTTCTCCATGAATATCGACGTCGCCGCGCACTTTGACGAACTGAAAAGGGTAGACCTTGATCTTGCTTCCTCCCAATGTCGCTTTAAGCGAGATTGCTGGCGCGCGATCAGCATAGAGAACGATGCTTCCGTCGGCTTCGACACGTCCACCCGCGAGATCTGCAGTCAGATTCTGCACGGAGATCGTATTTTGTTTGAGCTGCAAAGTGCCGGAGATGTTCTCAAAAGGGGACTCGACAGAAGGTACGCGTAGGGAGGCCCCCTCGAGTGTGACCCTGCCAAAAACGGACGGCTCCTTGATCGCGCCACCCAGAATAAAATCCAGTGTGCCAGTCCCTTCAGCCTTGGATACAGACGATGTTAAGAACTCCGCGACCGAAACATCGATGTCACCGGTGATCGAGCCTTCGAGCTCAGCCTTGCGGCCACTGAGCGTGAGAGTCGCCTCCCCCTCGTTACCCTTTAACGAAGCATCGGGCAGATCGAAGCTGCCGTCTTCGATAGACACTTCAACAGGATGAGAGAGCGCGAACCGCGTGCCCGTTTTCGCAAGCAGATACTCAGAAAGCTCCATTTTTCCAGAAGCCCGATCGATAGCTCCTGACTTAAAAGCGAGATTCACTTGGCCGGAAATGAATCCTGCCAAGTTTCGATCCTGCATCATTTTGGGATTGATCAGCAAAAGCATGGGAGAGAAATCGAGGTGCTTCACCTCTGCCTTGATAGAGCTAGCCATCCCTGGCGTAAAACCATACCTCGCCTCGAGTGTCCCCTGACCTCCGAGGGCAGATCCTTGAATATCAGCGCGCCCGCCTTCTGTTTTGATTGTCAAATGACTCGGCGGCATCGCGCGTCCACGCACGACAAAATCAGTCACATTGAATTGAGAAGACGACTTGATAGAGCCTTCGGGACCCTGCCCTGAACTCTCAATCGAAATGGCCCCCTTCATCGGCACATCGAGCTGCGCGAAATGATCTGAATCTCCGATGATCAGATTCTCTGAGTGAAAGCCCCAATCAAAATTACGGGCAGCATCGAGCGAAATGCGACCGTAAAGCCGTCCCGTGCGCTTGAGCGCTTTAAAATCGGCGACTTCATACTTGCCCTTGTCGTATCCTCCCTGAAGGCTCACAGAGGAGAAACGCTCTCCCAAATACTCCCAATCCGAACCGGACAACTGCGCGGTCACAGTGAGCTTGTCGAGCCCCAATCCACCGCTGACATGAACATCGCCGTAGGTCGCGCCCACCAAATCTCGCGGGTACCACCACATGTCCCGCGTGAGATGCGCGAAGACTTGCGAAAGATCCCGAATGTCCCCATGAGTGATCTTGACTCCGATGTCGACAGTGTCGACGCCCTTTGCCAAGTCAATCATGCCTTTGCCCAGGTAAGACGTCTTGCCTTTGAGCGCGCTTACGCGAGTGAAGTGCAGCTGATCCTTGCCATCGTCCCAGCTAATGCGACCTGAAAGGTCACCGAACGCAAGTTGCAGATAAGAGGCGTTCTTGAGTTGAGTGTCAAAATCGAGCTGCACGCTCGACATGGGGCCATGAACTCGACACTCAAGAGAACCGGTACCGCGGATGTCGTTTTCCGCAATCTGGCCAATTTCTGACAAATTAACAGGCCCATCGAAAACCAAGTCATATCCGGCTTTAAAATCAATCCGCCCACCACCCTGAAACTTGGACTCTCCGCCCGTACTCACTACCGTGTCTTCAAGCTCGAGGCCTGTCGAGTCGGCATGTATCCCGGTCTCAACTTGGAGCTTAGGAACCTGAATCACTTTGCTGAGCGGCTTCTTCTCTCCAAGTTTTTGGTTATCGAGCTGAAAGTCCTCTACTTCGAGCGCTGCTTTAGCGTCCACAACCCAAGAACGCTTAGCTGTAGGTAGCTGAATCTCTGCATCGATTTGACCACTCGCGCGGAGATCCAAAGGATAGACTTTCTTAAGCCCAGGGGCTGCCAGCCAATGGATATGCACTCGGCTCAGAGAAAGCGGAAGCTTCAACGTCGGCAACGCAGGATTGAACGTGAACGCACCGATCTCGATGCGGCCGCCCGAGCCAGGTTGGTTGCCCGCCTTTCTTTGAATCTCCCGTGACTGGATGACTGCCTTGGAAACCGAAAGCTCACCCTCCGTCCTGCTAGTCGCTTTCCATTCGAGGTCAGCGGACGCGCTGTCAGTCGCCCATTTCTCGAAGCGCAGATCCTTGCCATCGATCTTGCCTTGAATATGCAGCGTATCCAAAGCGCGCTGTGGATCCGTTTTAACCTTACCTGAGAAAGTGATCGCCCCGTCCATCGCAGGCCGGCGCTTGGGATCCAAGAACATGACCTCGATCACGCGGGCGACTTGTGTTTTGATTGTCGCCTCACCTTCGAACATGAGGCCTTTGGTTTCGAGCAGATTGCCTTGAATGCCTCCTTGCGCAATGAGCTCGACCCCGGGAGAACTGAACTCGAGCGCATCGATGTTGAATGCCGATGCGTTGATCCTCGCTCGCGCTATCAGCCGATCCATCGAGGACGGAATCGTCAGCTGCTTGTCTTTATCGTCCTGCCCGAGATCAAGCTTCACAGCATTCAATGCAATGTCGAACTGGTATCCCAATCCGCCCTTGCCGGACCACTGCCCTAAGCGCAAAGACTCCGCCATGAAATCGGCCTTAAAGGGCCTGGATCCTGCGCGCGGAGCCGTCTCGATGTGAAAGCGCGTATTCTTCACAGAGACCGCTTCTGCATGGACTTGAAACAATTCATCCCAATGGAAGTCGGGCTTGAAACCTTTTTTTGCTTTTTTACTAGCATCGGGAATCTTCAGCAAAAGCTTCACGTCGCCGTTGACGATCGAGACTTCGTTGACCCGGATGTTGCCAGAGAACATCTGGACAGGTTTAAAAACAAAATCAATACGCTCGGCGCTGATCTCCGACCCAGGAGGCAGGCCGGCGATATTTCGCTCCTTAAGCTTCACCCTAGGATTGCGCATCGAAAGACCTGGAGGGAACAACCCGACCTCGAGCTCAGAAAAGTCGCCTTCGATACCCACGTCGCCGCGGATGTTTTTGGCCAAGACCTGCTTTACCAAGCTCGCGAACTGCGGACTCTGGATAAAGATGATCGCCCCTGCAATCAAGAGCCCGACAATGCTGACGAAGATGAAAAATGGGCTGCTTCTCCTCAAAAAGCCCTCATCTCCGCCTGAGCTTCTCGTACAAATCCCGGTACCCAGGATCAATCTCGGCAGCCTGCTCGTACCACTGCCTCGCCAATTCCGGCTTGCTCAACGCCTCATGCGCCCGCCCCATGAGATAGATCAACTCAAGCTTGCGCTCAGGCATCAACTCAGAGTCCCGAAGCAACCCTTGAAGCTCGATCGTCGCCTCAAAGGCTTTGCCCCCTTGAATCAACGAATAAGCCAGCAACGATGTAGCTGAAACCATGAGATCCACCGTCGCGGCATCTGGATTAGAAGCCAGATCGCGAACAGCGACTCGAAACTGCCTGATGGCTATATCGAAAACCTCCATCTCCAAAAAGGCGATGCCGATATCCAAGCGATCCACAGGACG
This sequence comes from uncultured Bacteriovoracaceae bacterium, assembly GCA_964524175.1. Classification (GTDB taxonomy): domain Bacteria; phylum Bdellovibrionota; class UBA1018; order UBA1018; family UBA1018; genus CAZGCK01. Next base: position 29,024 of record CAZGCK010000020.1, read on the forward strand.
GGCGCCTTCGTACTCGCGATCCAAGACACTTGCAAGCTCTGCCAAGGCGCCAGGCTCCTTGAACAACGAAAGCCCCTCAAAAACACCTAACTTTAGATCGCGATCGAGCTCCTGCATGACAAGCTCTGCCCGGATCTCTTGGACCTTTTCCGTCCTTTTACCCAGCGGTCTACGCGGTCCCGGATCCGTATCTCCAAAAATCTGTCTTAGCTCCGTCTCATGGATCTGATCCAACATCTTACGCGCGGCGACTGAGCTCGGATCCACGAGAATGATTTTGCGTAGCAAGCGCTTAGCGTCCTCAGTCATCCCCTCACCAGACAATATGCGAGCGCTCTCGAGCTGATCGGGGATTTGGTCTTGAGTGAGAGGCGGCGGCTCTTCTGGAACCGGCGGATCCGGGTGAGGATCTAAACCTTCAGCTTTGGGCGCGACAGGCGTTGGCTCTCGCTGCAACATGGCAGTGCGCTCAAGCAAGTCATCCCCGAGATCAATTCGGGTTCCTTCTTCGCCTAGATCAGATGTGGGATTGGTCTTTCGGTCTTGCGACACAACCAATTAATTTTACTCATATTTCGGCAAAAACTCTTCCAAAAAATGCGTGTCGTAATCGGAGTCGCGGAATTTTTTGCTTGCGAGAATTTTTTTGTGAAAAGGAATGTTGGTTTTGATTCCCTCGACAACAAATTCGTCAAGTGCTTGACGCATTTTCGCGATCGCATCGAGGCGATTGGGCGCATGGACGATCAACTTGCCCAACATCGAGTCATAAAACGGAACGACCTTGTACTGGTCGTAAACGAACGAGTCGATACGCACACCAAAGCCGCCCGGCACATGAAGAGCGGTGATCTTTCCGGGCGAAGGGGCAAAGGTATCTGGATCCTCAGCGTTCACTCGGCACTCGATCGCATGCGACTGTATCTTGATATCCGACTGCTTGAGCTTGAGAGTTTTGCCCGCAGCCGAGCGGATCTGCTCCTTGATAAGATCGACACCCGTCACCATCTCGGTCACAGGATGCTCGACCTGTATGCGGGTATTCATTTCCATGAAATAAAAATTCTTTTTCTCATCGACGAGAAACTCGACCGTACCTACGTTCTCGTACTTCACTGCCTCGCAAAGCTTGAGCGCGGCCTCACCCATTTTTACCCGAAGCACCTCATCCAACACGGGACTTGGACACTCTTCGAGCATCTTTTGGTGACGACGCTGAATTGTACAGTCACGCTCGCCAAGCGAAATGCGATTGCCTTGCTTGTCACAAAGAACCTGAATCTCTACGTGTCGTGGATGCTCGCAATACTTCTCTACGTACATGGCGGGATTCCCAAAGGCAGCCCCCGCCTCGGAGCTCACGCGATCAAAGGACGACTTGAGCTGCTGAGCATTATAGACGACGTAAATCCCGCGCCCCCCGCCCCCTGCAGCAGCTTTAAGAATCACAGGATAACCGATTTTTTCAGCTTCAGAGAGCGCGACTTCGACACCCGGCACGGACTCCAAAGTGCCCGGCAACATCGGGACACCCGCCTCGCGCGCTATCGCACGAGCCCGGGTTTTCTCACCCATGGAGCGAATGTTCTCGGTGGTAGGCCCGATGAAGGTAATTTCGCATTCATCACAAAGGCGCGCAAATTCAGCGTTTTCAGAAAGAAAACCGTAACCCGGATGGATAGCATCGGCGCCTGTAATATCCGCGGCCGATAAGATGCTGGCAATATTGAGATAGCTCAGCTTGGAATGGGGAGGCCCGATACAGACTGCCTCGTCAGCCAGCTTGACGTGAAGCGAATGCTCATCGGCAGTCGAGTATACCGCGACTGTTGAGATCCCGAGCTCACGGCAAGCGCGAATGACCCGGAGAGCAATCTCTCCTCGGTTGGCAATCAGCACTTTGCGAAAGTAGGGCTGCGCCATGAGATCCGTCTTAGGTTTCTACCAAGAAAAGCGGCTCGCCAAACTCGACTGGCTGCCCGTTCTCAACAAGAACCGAAACGATTTTGCCTCCGAACTCAGCCTCAATCTCGTTCATGAGTTTCATCGCCTCAATAATGCAGAGGGTGTCGCCGCGCTTAATGCTCTGCCCTTCTTTAACGTATGGATCGGAAGTAGGGGAGCCGGCACGATAAAAGGTGCCTACAAACGGAGAAACCACTTGTTTCTGGTTGCTGGCAGGCTTTGCAGCAGGAGCATCAGACGTAGCCGCTTTTGGTGCAGGAGCGGAACCAGCAGGAAGAGGAGCAAACTGAAGCGGAGCAGAAGCAGGAACCACGGGAGCGGCCGAACCCGCTAGTGTTCTCAACTTGAGGCGTTCGCCGCCTTTTTCCCACTCGAGCTCAGCAACTCCGTGCCTGCCCATGAGTTCCAATATGTTCTTAAGCCGCTCGAGCTCTGAGCTGACTGGCTTTACAGTTTGAGCTGACTTTCCGGCTTTCTGACTTTTTCCTGCCACGTTACTTGTTCACCTTTTCTACGTATTTATACTCGCGAGTATCGATCTTGAGCACATCACCTTCCTTAATATGGAAAGGCACTTGAACAACAGCACCAGTTTCCAGCTTGGCTGGCTTAGTGCCACCGGTCACAGTGTCGCCCTTGAACGCAGGATCTGTTTCAGCCACTTTGAGGCTCACGAAAGTAGGAAGCTCAACGCCGATCGGACGCTCATTAAAGTACATGGTGGTGATCACGAGGTTTTCTTGCAAAAAGTCTTTGGCATCGCCCAATTGATCAGGCGACAAAACGACTTGCTCGTAATTTGCCTGATTCATGAAGTGATAGCCTTCAGCATCGAAATACAGGTACTGCATTTCCTTGGCTTCAGTGTTGGCGCGATCGACTTTGTCACCTGAGGTGATCGTGCGCTCAATCACGTTTTGGTTGAGCATGTTCTTGAGCTTGGTGCGCGTGAACGCGCGTCCTTTACCTGGACTGACGTGTTGGAAATCCACGATTTCGTAAGGAATGCCTTCGATCTCGACCTTCAGTCCTTTGCGGAACTGGTTCGTTGCGTACATTTAAATATTACCCTTCTGTGAGGTCGTAACCGAGGTGCGCATGGGTGTCGAGCCAAAACACCGGAAGTCCTTTTCTGACTGAATCAGTGCTGGTAACCCGCTATAGATGGTCAACTAACTCATTATGCGCGAATAAGTGTTTAAAACTCATCGTGAATCTGTGATGTAACGCGACCCCCGATTTAGCCGGGGAGCTGGTTTTTTTGCTACTTCGACTTCGACTTGGTCTTATATCGCTCTACGCGCTGAAGCATGGTTTGAAGTCGCTCAACGCGAGCCACCCATTTTGCTCGGCGAAGTCCGGGGTCCGAATCAATCGCACCTTGCGCGTCATGTTCTGCAAAGTTGGAAAACGCGTCCAAATGTGACGACTCCTGACGTGGGTCAGTATTCAGCACGAGAGCGCCTTTTTCGTAAGACTGCGCCTCAAGCTCCTGCACCACCTGCGCCGTTTCGGCATCATGGGGTGTGAAAAACAAAAGCATCTTATAAGCAGACAGAGCCTCGGTCACTCGCCCTAGCATCAAGCAGCTCTCGGCGAGCAATCTCTGCGCAACTAAGTTATCGGGCACATCTTGGACAATCGCACCCAGTTCGTCCGCCACCTGAGCATAGGCTTTCTTATCGAAAAGCGCGCGTGCCAGAGCCACTCGCCCTCCCACAAAGTGAGGATGCACGCGTAGCCCTTCGCGAGCAATCTCAAGCGCCTGATCCACCAATCCCGCTTTGCGATAGGCTTCGGCAAGCGGAGCAAACACTCGCGATGAAGGATCCTCCTGATACTTCTTGAGGTAGTGATAAATAATCGGAGAGTTGGGAGAATTCATCCCGAGAGGCCGCTCTCTTTGACGTTCAGAATCTTGGGGGTAAGAAAGATGAACAGTTCCGTACGATCAGTGGTGTCGATTTCGGTTCCGAATAGCCAACCGATCAAAGGCAGTTTTCGGAGAATCGGGAAACCGTTTGCACGATGACTCGTAGTCATTGTGTAGATGCCGCCGATGACCAAGGTATTGCCGCTATCCACAAGCACGATTGTATTCAGGTTACGGTTAGCGACTGCACTACTTTCGGTGGAGACCGCAAAAGAAATATCACGCGTCACCGTAAGCTCCATCAAGACACCTCCATCATTAGTGACGGTGGGCTTTACGATTAGGCTCAAATTGGCTTGCTCGATGTGCTCTTGAGGCACGAGGTTACCGTTGGCAGCGATCGCGGTCGTTTTCACGAGAACAGGCGTCGACTGTAGAATAGTGGCTTTTTCTTTATTGATGACCACCGTCTTTGGAGAAGACACGACTTTGATTTGATTGTCACTCTCGGTCATCTTGAGCAAAGCGTTGATGCGAAGCGAACCAGGTAATAGCGATACCGCAAAGGAACCTGCAGAAGGGCTTGAGCTACTACCAAAAGCGGCACCATCGGTAAAAATACCGGGAGTTCCGATTAGACCATCTAGAGGATTCATCCCCAAAAACGACGCACCTAAGTGAGCAGTATCTCCCGCGAGACGTGAAAACCCCAAACCTCCCGTAATCGTTTTGCCAAAGCCTTCGGAGGCTTCAACGATCTTGGCCTCGATCAAGACTTGTGGAGTCTGCGTATCCAGGATCTCGATCAGTTTCTTCATGCGCTCGACATTGTCGGGCAGATCCCTGACAACCAAGCTGTTGGTACGGTTGTCGACCTGAACCACGGCCGCAGCGGCAGCGGAGTCGCCTCCCGTTGTCGCAAACTTAACTAAGGTGCCTTGAAGATCATTGAGATTGGCATAATTGATCGGAAAAACTCGAGTCACGCGAGGCGTTGCTGCCTCTGCAGCTTTTTGAGCCTTGAGCTCATCCTGTTTTTCGGTTGTCAGATTGGTGAGCGTTGAGATGCGAAGGATGTTGTTGTTGCGCTCAATACCCAGGCGGAGAGTATGAAGGACTACGTCGAGCGCTTGATCCCAGGGGACATCGATCAAAGAAAGCGTGATCTTGCCTTTGACGTCATCGCCCAAAATAATGTTGAATCCACTCGCCTCTCCGATGAGCCTGAAGACGTCAAGCGCCTCTACCTCTCGGACTTGAAGCGTAATAGGTTTACCGGAAAACTGCTTAGTTGAGCGATTCGCGACGAACTCATCGAGCCTCGCCGCTTCACCGTCAGCCTTAGAGGGAGGAGGAGACTCGGCATCAACGACAGGCGGAGGTGCATCGGTGGGACTATCTACCGCATCGGCAGGAGCGGAGGCTTTGGTGACCAACGTGTCCGTGCGTCGATGGCTAGATACCGTTAGTCTCAGCCGATTTCCAATCTGGGTCACTTCGCCGGTGCCCACTTCTCGGAGCTGAAAGATGATGCGGGCCGTGTCTGCTTGGTCCTTGGACTGATACGGACTGATGAGCCTCACCAAACTATGGGTTGCCGAGGCATCGATTCGCTTCAGGAGTTTTTTGGAGAGGCGAGCTCCTTTGATATCCAAAATGATCTGCTTTTCTCGAACATTGTCAGACTTCTCGTAGGTGATCTCTCCTTCAGTCTGGATCTCGATCACACTCGGGTCTGATCCCCCCTTTAAGTCGATTGCGGTCACTGTTGCTGCCGCAAAGAGGACCTTGGAAGCAAAAACTCCGGCCACAGCCACAATTCCCAAAATCCATCTCGGGTTTCTGTGCTTCATTCTCATTCCCTTCTCTCGATCATTTCGACTTCGCCGTCGTAGCCGGATTCGCTAGCAATGGACCTCCGCTTGCGACAGGCACTTGAGCCGCAGTTGCGCCGCGACCTCTCGTCTCCGCTTTGAGATGAATCTCCGTGTCCAGATCCTCGTCTTGCCCCAAGACGTTCTGTACTTGCTCTCTCACCTTCACCGAGTCCTCAGTGATTCTCGTTACGACCCCGCGCCTGGGGCCGATCTTCATGCGCTCTCCGACCAAGAAGGTCTTTCCATCTGGCGACTCGAGCATCGCCCTCAATCGAGTGGGGCCTGTCAGCACTGCGATCATCTTGAACGAATCCACTGAATACCGCTCCAGATCGGACAAGACAGTTTCGGGCCCTATGTCAGACTCTGGGCGCTTAAAAGGATCGCGAATCTTCTTAATTTCATCCGCTGACGGAAAGGAGCCATCTGCCACGGATGTGCGGTTGGAAGCGCTTGAACTTGGTTCAGGGAGCGCCCCGGTGGCAGGGCTCGCATCGGACGCCTCAGCAGGCGTCGACTTCGCGGCGCTTTCTGCCTGCACCCATTGAACGGGAACCACTAATAAAGCGATGTGCAAAAGAGTGAACCCTGACCTCAAGCGCCGCCTCCACTCTTAGGAGGAGTAGCCGGAGCAACTGCCCCACCTGGAGCCCCTGGCCGAGCCGCGCCACCTGGGGCGGCCCCGCTGCCTCCGGCTGGATTTTTTCCGACTTCATCCGCTTTCGAAGCGAGATAGCGATACGCCTTGACCTGCACAGTGCCCTCAAGCGTGACAAACCGAGCGTTACTTGGGCTCACTGGCCTGATGTTGAAATTGTCCACCCTCACGATTTTTTGGATGCCAGACATCCTCTCCAAAAATGCGGTGAGCTGCACGTAAACACCTCTGAAGGTGAAGTCAAACGGCTGCTCCTGATAGAACTCCTTGCTCACAGGCTCCGCGGGCTGCAACCTTACAACGGTGAGCCCGACATGCTTGGCCTCTGCCAATACGGTTTTCATAAAGTCAGGCACGTCCAATGTCTCTGAGAGAGTGCCTTTCATCGAGTTCAACTCTTCAGACAGCTTTCTCAGCTCCGCCTTCTTGGCTTCAAGGGTCTTTACGAACTCGACCCCCTGCTTGACCCTGCTTTGAAGCCTCTCGTTGTCGCTTTTCGCTGCCTCGATCTCTTTTCTTGCCAGATTCAATGGAGACGACTCGTCTTGCGTGAAAGAGCTGTAGTCCCAAGCAAACCACCCGAGCACGATCACCATGATGAGCACGAATGGAATCTTGGCAAACGCTTCCTTAAACTTTTCCATCCCTACCTCCCCCTCATCTTCTCGTTGCCGCTAGCTCAAAGGCCGCCACTTCGACACCCAGATCGTCTTTGCTTTGCTCGGTCTTCTTGATCGAAAGATCCGTAAAATACGCACTCTCTCCCAAGCCCTTCATAAAATCCGAGATTTGATTAAAGCCCAAAGAGTAACCCTTAAAGCGAGTCTCAGTTTCTGAAATCTTGAGCTCAGTCAACCAAACGTCCTTGGGGATCGATAGTGCCAGCGAAAGCATCAGTCGCGGGGGACTGCTGCGGTCCGCGATGAGTTTTTGAATCGTGTCGATCTTGGTGCGCAAGGTAAACTCGTCTTGGTCTATGGATTTTTTGACCTCATCAAAACTTTTGTATTTTTTGATCTCTTCTTCGAGGCGAGCGCGCTCCTCTGATACTTTGGCTTGAATATCCGCAAGCTTCTGCATTTCTTCTTCTTTATAGGTAGTGGACAAGTACCAAGCGATCGCGCTGACGGCGAGGCAGATCACCATGCTTTTGATCGGCAAGTCCTTGAGCTGGTCGATGTCCAAGGTCATTCGGGATACACCCGTTGGGAGCGCAAACGCTCCCGTTCCTGTCTTGCCCGCATCGGAGGCGCCTGCTCCGCTCTGCTTGCGGAGCGCGAGATTGATCTTGATCATTTTGCACCCGCCCTGAGCGCAAGCCCTATGGGGATCGCGGCGATAGGGGCAATCGTATTGAGGTAATCTGCTTTGAAAACACCTGGATCATAAGAGAGCGCGTTAAAGGGATTGAGAAGCTGGGTAGGATGTCCAATCGCCTCTTCGACAATTCTTGAAAGATCCGGAATCCGCGCGCACCCGCCGGTGAGCAGCACGTAAGATACAGGCGCGCCCGCAGAAGATGCGTTGTAAAAGTCGAGAGCGCGCTTGATCTCAGTAGCGATGTTCTCGGCCATGATGTTCATGAGATCGCTTACCTCTTGCGGCATCGTCCCTTGTTCAGAGCCACCCATCTTGAGATTCTCAGCATCCGCATAAGAAAGGTTGAGGTTCTTCTGGATCTCAGCGGTGAGCATGCGACCGCCTACGGGAGAGTCCTTGGTGAAGACAGGCACGCCATTGTGAACAACCACGATCTTGAGCGCACTCGCGCCGATGTCGACCAATAAGACAGCCTCGGATGGGTTCGAAGGATAGTTGGCTTCGAAAAGATTCTGAAGCGCGAAGAAGTCAACGTCCACGATCTTTGCCTTCAGGCCCGAGTCCTCGACACAGCCGATATAGGAGTCGAGCACAGATCGCTTTACTGCTACGAGGATCACATCCGTCTTAGCGTCCTTGGTGCGCGACAACATCTGAAAGTCCATTACGACTTCTGAGACGTCGAAGGGAAGGTACTGCTCTGCTTCCCAGAAAACAGATTCTTGCAGCTCCTTGACGTTGGGAATCTCGAGCTGCATGCGCTTGATGATCAGAGAAGTCCCAGACAAAGACGTGCAAACGTTCTTGGTCTTGAGCCTCAGCGTAGCCACCAGCTCTTTGACTTTATCGACGACTGCGATCTGATTGACGATCTCTCGATTGATGATGACGTCCTCGGGGAGCAGCGCCACACCGAAGTGCAGAAGCTTCCACGACTTCCCCGACTTCTTGAGCTCGACGAGCTTGATCGAGGACGAGCCGATGCTCATCCCGACAACGTTGCCCGCTCCCCCGCTGAAAACGGAGGCGAGCGCCTCCGAAATTTTGTTACCGAGATCGGCCATTCTGGCCTGTCCTTTCCCCACGCATGGAGATTTCCCTTCTTGGGATCGATGTACGTCTCAGTAATAATTATACATATAGTCTAGATATTACTCAAAAGAAACGTCAGCTGACGGGCCCGCGACCAGCAGGACCGATAGACGATCCTCTCTCTGCTCAGCCAAATCATTGACAGGCACAATACCAAAACCTGAGACCGCATCTCCGCGCAAGACAGCATCGCTGCCAGCAAGATAGTCGTAGCAAACATCCTTGACTAACCCGGGTATGCCCAACTCGATGCCCTTTGCGGAGTCCAGCAAGGCAAAGTGAGTGAGTTTGCTGTCAGAAACCAGACTGCCCACGCGAGTGATCGTGAACCCCGGATCCGAGCAGCTTGAGCTTCTTTCAACCCGGTAAGCAAGGCTTCCGTCTTCCGAGAAGCGGATGCGATAAGCAGCATGATTGACGCCGGCCTCGCGCTTGATGCGATTGATCTCCTGCCCAAGACGCCGAGCAGCCGCGAGGGTGGACCACTTCCAAGAGCGGTCCATGATAATGGGCACGGAGCAAAGGGAGAGCGAAACGAAAGCAGTCGCTATCATCCAGAGTATTTTGTTGCGACGAAGGCGAAGCTCAACCTTCTCCCAGAGCTCGTACTGCTCCCAGTCTGATTGCTGCCAGCGCTGCTCGGCTATGTCGGTATCATAAATTGGAACCATAGAACGTCGCCCAGAAAGTAATAATACAATCCACCAATCACCAGAAAAGGTCCATAAGGGATCGCGAGTCCCATCAAATTGGATTCCTGGCCCTCTGAACTAGCGCGACGAGCCACCAGCCCCCAAGCAATCCCCACGATGCTGCCCAGAATCGAACTGATCATAATGGTAGCGAAGACCCCCGCGGGCCCGAGAAACGCCCCCAGCATCGCCAATAACTTGATATCGCCTCCACCCAATCCCGAGCGGCCGGCAAAGCTCCGGTAACCCCACGCTAAAAGATAAAACAAACCAAATCCAATGGCCGCGCCGGCGAATCCCTGCGCCCAGCCTAAATCCGGAACAAACCAGCAAGTCACAAGCCCGAGCGCCAGTCCCCCTAGGCTCAGTGAGTCCGGAATGATTCGATGCTCGAGATCGATGAAGGTCACAGCCAGCAAAAGGGTGATGAAGGGCCAATCCCGTGCAACAAGCAAAGGGGACCAGCCAAACTTGAGCTCGGCAGCCAAGAAGAGCAAGCCTCCAAGAAACTCAATCACAGGATAGCGAGGAGAAATCGGCTCCCTGCAATGCCTGCAGCGGCCTCGCAGCCAAAGGTAACTTAAGATCGGGACATTGTCGCGCTTGAGAACCGGCTTAGTGCAATTTGGACAGTGACTCGCGGGCCGCACGATCGACTGGCCCCGAGGAAGCCTTGCCACGATGACATTGGTGAAGCTTCCGATCAAAGCTCCAAAAACGAAACTTGCGGTATGCAGAAGAGCGGGGTTCAAGCGTCTTTGCTCCGAACCAAAACTCCCGCCAGCAAGACAAAGAACGCAGCCAGCACAAGACCATAAAGGAGGCTCATGAAGAGAAACTGGTTACTCACAGGCAGTCCGTAAGTCACCTTCTCACGCAGGTTAAAACGCTCCAAATCCGGCATCAATAGAGCAATCGAAGTAAAGAACAGATGACTTAGCGTGGACATGCTCTTTGCGGCGATTGCCCTGATCTGCGAAGAGCTATTGCCGATCAAGTACACCCCAATTGTCAGGATCGCCGAAAGCGAGGTTGTCGAAAAAGACGAGAAAAAGAGGGCAACAGCAGAAAGAACGCAACTCTGGATCAGCACCAGTCCAAGCGCCCAACCGACAACCCCCTGGATCGGGCTGACATCGGCCGTGTTCGAGAAGGCGAGAATGATCAAATAAGTGCCGCAGAGAAGAGCCCAGTTGACGACAAGCACGGCCACAATGCCCAAGAATTTTCCAAATACAAACTGCGCTCGCGAGATGGGGTGAGAAAGCGCGACGTGAATCGTCCTCCGCTCAATCTCCCGGCCAATGAGACTCGCACCGGTAAAGATAGCGATCATCGCGCAAGACAAATTGACGGCCGAAACACCAAAGTCCAACACCACTCTTTCAGGACGCACGAACGTCAATCGAGACGCCAAGTACCCTACAGCGAAAAGCAAGACTGCGCAGAGAATGATGTTGTAAAGAATCTTGTCCCGTATGACCTCCAGGAAAGTCACTCGCCCTACTGCCATGGCGACACGACAAGTGCTCGGCTTATGATATTCTCTCATCGAGTCTGCCCTTCTTTTGAATAGAGCGTATCGCCAAAAAGGTCTTCTAAAGAAGGCTGAAGCGGTATCGCCCACTGCAATTGACCGCCCGAACTGATCACACGTTGCACCACCGAGTTCATGGCTGCTTGGGCGCTCTGACTATCCTTGGCTTCAATCAGGACCCGGACGCCATCCCTGCTCGTTCGGACATCAGACATCCCATCCCAGGTCCGAGCCTTCTCAAGAGCTATGCCCTCAAAAGCCACCTCAACCTTGCTCAATCCTTTCGAAAGAAAACTGCCAATGGGTCCAGCGCCGATCAAACGCCCCCTTTGAATCAGCGCGACGTGATCACAAATCGCTTCAACGTCGGGAATCACATGGGAGCTAAAAAAAATCGTGCGACCATCTGAGGCAATCCGCTTGATCAAGTCACGAATTTCCTTTCGGCCAAAAGGATCCAAGCCGCTCATGGGCTCGTCGAGCACTAAGAACTCAGGCTCATGCAAAAGCGCCTGAGCGATCCCAATCCGCTGAAGCATCCCCTTGGAGTATCGCCGGAGCTCCCTGCGCCTCGCATCGGCGATGCCTACCTGCTCTAAGACCAGGGGGATCCTCGCTTCAATCGCACTCGAGTCCATGCCGGCGAGCGCACCGAAGTACCTGAGCATCCCTTCGCCGGTTAAGTGATCGTGAAAGTACGGTCGCTCAGGCAAGTAACCAATCCGCGCTCGAGCCTCGGGAGAACCGGCATCGAAACCCGCGAGCAAGACTTGCCCGGACGTTGGCTTCTTGAGGCCGGTGATGAGATGAATGAGAGTGGTCTTGCCGGCTCCGTTCGCACCCAAAAATCCATAGATCGACCCGCGAGGAACATCCATATGGATCCCGCTCAGCACTTCGTGGCTCTTCATCCAGAAACCAACACGAAACGACTGGCAGACATCTCTCACTTCGAGCACGTTTGACATTTAGATATTAAATTAATGGATTAAACAGCGAGGGTCAATCGACCATGGGCGCTCAACCCCACTTATTTCAATCCCAGCACGGAAACGTGAGGGGTCGTCGACACAACTAGGCCGCTCTCATTGACCGATAGGTTTCCGCCCCAGGGGTCCACAGACGGAGCGCTGGTTTTCTGCAAATATTTTTTCCAGCTCTGACGCAAAACACGGATAGAGGCGCCTTCTCCGACAAACTCACGGTAGGATCGATTGGCATGGAAGAGGTATTGACCGATGATGAGGTTGTTTTTCTTGATCGCTAGCTCTTCTCTTACTCGCTCGTCTTTCTCCCCTTCCATCATATGAGCAAGCATTCGGACTCCCACTTCATATTGGCCACCTGGTCTATCCAGCTTTTTCTCGAACTCAGCCAAGTACCGAGGAGAGCCAGGGATCTGAGCGGCTTCACGATAGGCGGTCGCGGCGCTAGGCATATTCTTCAATTCAAAAAGGTACACATAGGCCAATGTGAGAGGCAGGCTCCAGGGTCTGGGCCAAAAGTTCTCTCGAAACTCTGCGGACATGAGTGGCAGCTTGTCCTTGCGAAACCGCTCGCCCTTAAGCAGAAGATCCTTTGCGCCAAGACCATCATCATAGACGACGGCCAGCAGATTGGGACCTGCAACAAAAACCTCAAAAAACATGGGATCCAGATCAGTCAATAGATCGAGATTGTAATAGACCGCTCCATGCTCTCCCGGCTTCACCTTGCGCATCGAGGACTCAGTCAATGCTCGGATCCAAAACCAGTCGACAGCAGATTGGACATGCCCGAAGCTGAGCGCGTCGACCAGCACTGGATCGGGCTTATGCGTATCCTCCGCAACAACATTTGAAGAGAGTTCTCCGTCCATCACGTAGAGCTGGGCGTTGAGCAGGATCTGCCCCAGGAGAAGGACGGAAAGTCCAGTCGCCATCCTCATCCCTGCTACCCACTCACGGGTCTTGCGATCACTCAATATGGCTAACTGGCTCGACATGGACTCATGGTAAAAGAAATTCTATCTCAAAATCCACAGCTTTCGCCGAGTCCAGGTCATGAGTGACACGTGGTTTTATATAATCCAAGAGCATTGTTAAGGCGGGGGCCTTGCTTCGACCTCCAAGCCTGATACACTAAATCTATATAACCAATAACTCTGGTCGGGAGATTTTCTTATGAAGAACGTCAGTAAAAAGAATCTGTTTATTTCTTCAGCTCGTGGGAACGAAGGCTTCACTCTCGTTGAGCTCATGATTGTGGTCGCTATCGTCGGTATTTTGGCGGCGATCGCGGTGCCGAACTACCAAAAATATCAAGCTCGCGCCCGCCAGACGGAAGGAAAGATACAGCTGACAGGCATCTATACGGCTCAGCAATCTTATGCAGCAGCAAACGGAACCTTCATTACATGCCTCTATGATACTGGATACGCGCCCACAGGAAACGCCCCTTACTATAGCGCAGGATTTAGCGCCGTTCCTGCGGCAGCTTGTGGCCCTAGTGCCGCCGCAGCTTGCAATCTGCAATACACCGCTGGCGTAACGGTTGGTACGGCTTGCACTGGACCTGCAGTAGTTAACGCCACCCTTCCTGCCAACGGTGTGGCGATCAATGCCGCCTTAGCCGCCTATGGCTCGGTCAACCGCATCAACAACGGCGTAGCAGTAGGTGCACTTGGAGCGACTACCATTGCAACTCTGCCAGCAGTGATGACGGCCAGCACCTTTACCGCAGGAGCCGCTGGAAGCATCTCCAACACCTTTGCCGGGTTTGATCAATGGACCATCACTCAGGCTAAGGTCCTCACCAACACCGTCAACGGCCTCTAATAGCTACTCATACCGTGGCAATGACAAATATAAACCTGTTGCCTAGTTCAGACCCCAGCGAACTGCCGATTCAGGGCAATTCGCTGGGGTTTACTATGATTGAGCTATTGATTGTCGTAGCTATCGGCGCCATCCTCGCTGCGATCGCAGTCCCCAACTACCAAAGAGCGCAAATGGCTTCCCGACAAACAGAAGCGAAAACCTCGCTGACTACAATCTACACTTACGAAATGAGCTACGTTGCCGGCACTCAAACTTACAGCCAGTGCCTCTGGGACATCGGATACAGGCCGCCCGGCAACATGATGTATTATAGCGTCGGATGGGACCAAGAAATCGCTCAATGCGGCACCGCTGGAGGGACTCCTTGCGCCTCTACGTTCGACAACACTGGCACAGTGGCAAGCGCTGACTGCACGCCAGCGGTAGGCATCGCTCCAGGGATCTCTGATGCTACACCCGCAGGGGCTCCTGGATCAGCTATCATCGGCAATGCTAGAATCAACGGGGCCGCTCCAGTTCCGACATCCGTTTATCTGAACATTCCTCTAGTACCGCTCGGAAGTGCGGCTGTCTCCAATCGGAACTTTGTCGTCGCCGCTGCCGGAAACATCGGCACGGGCCAGGTGCCGGCTAACTCCGCTGGCGGTACCGAACACGACAAGTGGTTCATCAATCAGATGAAACAGCTGACCAACGACCAGCCACCCGCATTTGTTCCTTGATCGAGGATAGGCTACTCCTCTTCATCATCCTCACCGGCAACCATGCCGAGTTTTTTTAGTCTGTATCGAAGCGAACGAAAGGTAATGCCCAGCAAATCGGCTGCTTTCTTTCTCACTCCACCCGAATGCGCGAGGGCCGCTTCTAGATAGGCTTTCTCGACGGTTCCTAAAATTGCGTCGAGATCCAATGCCCCGCCGCTAAAGTCCCGCTCCGGCAGATCCAGCCCAGGCATCGCTGACCCTGCCATGGCGCTCGAGGCAACTTGAGACGGCGCCGCCATCTGCACAGCCTTGGGGAGAGACTGAAGGCTCACAGATTTGCCGCTTTCAAGAGTCACCGCACGCTCAATCATGTTCTCGAGCTCGCGGACGTTGCCTGGCCAAGTATGCCGCTCCATAGCTGCGAGAGCGTCCGGATCGATGCCGTCAAGCTGCCTACCGTGGCGCTTGAGTGCCCTCGCTAAGAACTCCTCGGCAAGAATCTTCATGTCGCCAGGACGGTCGCGAAGCGGCGGCGTGCGGATCAAAATCACATTGAGACGATAATAGAGATCCTCTCGAAAGGTACCTGCTGCTATCCCTCCTTCACCAGCTGTTCAAGATCGCGATTGGTTGCCGCGATGATCCGAGCATCCACCTTGATATTGTCAGTGCCACCGACCTTTCGGATCGAGCGCTCCTGAATAGCACGCAGAAGCTTGACCTGCATCGCTAGCGGAAGCTCCCCCACTTCATCCAGAAAGAGCGTCCCTCCATCAGCGACCTCGAACAAGCCAGCCTTTTCAGAGACCGCGCCAGTAAAGCTGCCTTTTCGGTGACCAAAAAGCTCGCTCTCGATCAGATTCTCTGGGATCGCTCCGCAATTGATCGGGACAAAAGGCTTGCTCTTCAAGGGACCCGCATCGTGGATCATGCGCGCCACCAACTCCTTGCCCGTGC
>CAZGCK010000021.1:0-13038 GCA_964524175.1 uncultured Bacteriovoracaceae bacterium
CATTACCGAGCTTGGCTTTCGGTTGGCTTCGGAGTGGCATCTACGTCGGATGTAGATAAAAAGAGCGACACTCTGGGACGTGGATGATCCTGAGTGTCGCTCTTTTACTTTGTGCGATTAAATTCGGACAGTGCGCGGATGACTAGGGGTTATGCTCGATAAGGAAAGGTACTTATTTCTCCAGAGGTAACACGATCTCTACAGCTGAATCGAAAGCAAGAGCAAAGTCAGCAATGGTCATTTCTCGAATAGAGGCTCCCCATAACCTGAGAGGAATTTCCCTACAAGAGATACTGCGAATCGCTGTATCTCTCTGAGTAAGATCGTCGAAGTGAAGGGTGACGCCAACATTGTCCGGCAAATATTCAGCTTTTTTAATTTTGAGTATTGATCCCGACGAAAGGGGATCCCATGGACGGTTTGCCACCAATTTAAAGTCACAAATGAAGCTATAGGTAACATGAAATTCGGACTCTCGAAGAGCTACAACTCTTACAGGTTGCTTGATCTCAATTACTGTTCCTGGAATGAGCTCTCCTACCAGAATAGGCTTTAGAGGAGGGTCTGTTCTGCGGATTTCGTTCCCATAAGAAAGATTGGGAACGATCGCAGCGGCAGCCGTAACGACAAAATTAAATATGTGCTTTTGCATACCCACCCTCACCTAAAATCTATTATACAAATCCAATATACACTCTAATGCATAGAGTCAATTTATATTGCCTCCCCATTGCCCGGACGTGTAATGGAGCTGCAATTCCGACGTAGAACTCCTGGCAGATCTAGGGCTTGCTTTTTTGCGCGCACGACAACTCAATCCTAAATGTGACCTTACTGTCTGGATTTCATGCGCTTTTCTGGCCAAATCGGGTCAAAACTAGGCCCGCGTCTTGCTTTGGTATCTGGGACAATCTAAATAGTAAGGATGGCCATGCCAAAAAAGAAAGTTTCCGAAAAACTCGAACCCAAGTCCCCGTTTGTATCCAGCTCCAGAGAGTTGCCCGCAACTCAAGGAATGCTTCAACTTGTGCGTAGTGAGCTTAAAGCTGACATTCGTGGTCTCAGTTCCGAAATGAAAGCCGGGTTCAACCAGATGGACTCGAAGTTTGAACAGGTTCGCTCTGATGTCGCTCGAATCGGCGTCTTGGTCGAAGAACAGAACTCGAACAATCGAATCGTTTTGGAAGGTCTGACCGGGCTTTGGCAACGCCAAGAGCGGATTGAAATACGTGCCGGTGAAGTAGAGGAGCTTGTACGTTCCATAGTTCGGCCGAGAACATAATGCTTTAGATCAACAGCCAACCCCAGGAACGCTCTGCCTTTCCGCGCAAGGCTGAACGGCATTCTGTGAATTAGCTTCTGGTCATACAGAGTCATACCTGATGTAACCTGCTCTGAGGTAAGTATGCGCACTACCAAAGTAATCGCCTTCTCCGTTCCTCCCGAATTTGAGCACGAGATTCAGGAACACGCCAAGGCGGAACATCGGACAATCAGCGAGTATATCCGCGAGGCAGTTCGGCAGTACATGACGCTGCGGGAGTTCGAGCAGACGCAAAAGACCGTGAAGAAGCGGATGAAGCGCAAGTGTCTCAAGCCCTCCGACGTTGAGTCTACGCTCTCGGAGCTGCGCAAGCGCGCGTAGCTCATGCTTCGAGCGGTCGTCGACACCAACATCACGGTTTCGGGCCTTCTCTTTGGCGGCGTCCCGCTCAAGGTCATCAAGGCGGCTTTTGCGCGCAAATTCGTGTGGGTCACTTCGCCCCACTTGATGGACGAAACGGAGCGTGTCTTGCGCTCGTTAATTTCCATTTCTTGCAGTCGAATGGTACATCCGCGCGGTATTGCAGCAATGCCTGCAGCAACGAATGTGTAAAGAATCGTGGGCCGACTCGTGGGCCTCGCTCTTTCTATTTTGCTGATGCCGTGAAGGCGTTTGGTGATCACTATACGGTGCTCAGACTTGTGGCGGAGGTCGCGCGTGAGTGGGATTTTAGTGTGCGTTGTGTGGGTGGCACTAAGACTTTAGCCAATCACAAGATCAAGGGTCGGTTATTGGCGAGCGGACTCTAAATCCCCGAAGGTGCGGGACTTGGGAGGCGCTTGAAGGGGATAGTCGATAGTTTTGACTCGCGAGCATCCTCCGATGTGCCGGTAGTGGGACCGTCGCCTAGATAGAGGTTGTTGCCGTCTCTTTTGAATATTGAAAACTGAGCTTGAGCGATACCCCAGGCGTGGCTGCAGGTCGGAACTTTGGCTACATCTTTGGGTACGGTGGCCTTCCAATTGGCGAAGCCACATTCATTTTCGCGGTTATTGAGATCCACCCAAGTTTGTAGGAGGCTTGTGATCTTGGTGACCTTGGCGTCAAAGTTGATTTCGTGAGTGTTAGCTATAAGAGAAGAGGATTCGGGAGCGGCGATCTTAAAGGTCCCTTCGATCTCTACTTTCAATGCAGGCGTTTGACAGTCGAAGTCTTGATAAATTGAGAGCGTACTTTGTACACGCTCGTTTGTGAATGTCAGGGCCTCTGTCGTTGAGCCGCCATGTGTTTTGTCGTTTTGGCATTCGGACTTCCAGGTGCCTTGAACTTTGCTGGCAAGTGGGGTGGTCGCGCCCACTTGAATTCTCTCGCCACCGCAGGAGATCAGGGGCACAGTGGCGATTGTCAAGATTATGAGAGTGGATAGGTTCATCGCTATCACCTAGTAGGCGCGGGAGGCTATTGTACGGTGGGAAGAGTCCGGAGAACTAGGTGTGACTAAATTCTTAACCGTATTGATTGTAGACGTGACCGCTGCAAGTCCTGAAGTCATCATTGATCCCTCAAAACGTACTGGCATATAGTTCGGAAATCTCATGAACAAGTAGCCATTATATGCAAACAAGCCGATTGTTCTTGAAAAGTCGCCAGCCATCCCCGCAGATTCCTGTTCAATCTGACCAGCTCCTGCTTTTTTTGCGATCCACTTTGCCAGCAGGCCTTCGGTTGTTGTTGGGCTTGATAGATCGAGTGTTTTATCCCAAAGGTTTTTCTTAAGCCTGTAAGCGTGGTAAACAGCGTTGGTTCCGCCATCTAAGATGAGTGCTCCGCCGGCGATTTGGCCGAGAACGGGCGTGGATAGTATGGCAACTCCGCTGAGGACTTCAAGAGCATCGGTTCCCAAAGAGATGGTGTCCAGCATGGCCTGTCCCCAATGAATTTCCTTTTTAACTGAATCTCGGTTTTCCGATGCGCTCGCGGGTTGGCTAAACGAAAGTGCGATCGTCAAAATTAGCAAAATGCTGACACGAAATCCTGGCTTAGCTTTACCCATAAAGCGACTCCCCCTGTCTAATGTGGAGACAGGTAAATTCAACTCTCGTGCCGGGAGTATGGGTGCGTGTTTTTATGGTTTTTCTGTTTTAGGGTGTCAACTCTTTGGACAAGTGAGCATCGCTGCCAAGATGTCATTTTTGGCCTGTGTCGGTGCCTACCTCGGTAGCGCCGTCACACCGATTTGGATCTTCTCACCGTCAATATCCGCTTCTTCGACGTGTTTGCCCTGAGGAGAGCCGCCCTCAGCGGTGAGCGCAAATTTTGTGGCTAACGTTTCGGCCTGAATCATCGACTGGTGGGCCTGAGCGGCATCGCGCAGCGGACCTGTGCACGCAAGCTCGAGTGAGATGCGGTCATCCAGGATGAAGTCTGAGGCCTTGCGGGCCACTTGGACTTTGCGGATGATCTCGCGAGCCAGGCCTTCGCGCACCTGCTCGGGCGTGACGGTTGAATCGATCTCGATGGATACGAGTTGATGGGCGGCGAGATTGGCCCTGAGATTTTTCGACAATCCTATAAGACTGAGGCTTTCGAGAACTGTTCGGTGGCTAGCCTAAAACTCAACGCCGCTTTTTCTACTCCCACGGCCAATAGGGCACTGCGCTCTGTCCATAATAGTTCGCACCCCAGCACCTGACGCCATTGTCGTCGAGTGTGCAAGTATGCTCATCGCCAGCAAGGACTTGGCTCAGATTTTTTAGTTTTGGCAGCGCAGTTTTAGAGTTGCTGCTAGATCCCCAGCACTTGGGTCCTTCGTCGTCAATGGCGCAGCCATGTCCCCCTCCTACGCTGAGCTGCCGCGGGTTCTTAACGACCTGAAATGCGATGCGAGCAAAGTCCTCGTAGGGTCCCCAGCACTTAGTGCCCTCATCATCTACCACGCAGGATTCGTAAGCATTCACAACGAGGAGTCGAGGGTTTTTTAGGCCCGTGGGAATATTAAGAGCTCCATTGCTGTTGCTCCCCCAGCATTTGACGCCTTCGTCGTCGAGGGCACAGGTATGATAACCGCCCGCTCCGACTTGTCTTGGATTCTTTAACGAAGCCGGAACATTCGTTTGCCCACTGGTATTCAGACCCCAACATGTGACTCCTTCTTCGGTGAGTGCACATGTGTGGTAAAGGCCGAGGGATACTTGTTTGATGTTTCGAAGTCCGTGAGGAACCGCGGTGGCTCCATCCGTGCTCGCGCCCCAGCATTTTAGGCCTTCGTCATCGAGTGCGCAAGAATGGTTGCCACCCGTAAATATGGAGCGAGGGTTTTTCAAGTGAGAGGGAGGCTCAGTGGATCCCTCAGCGTTTCTACCCCAGCATTTGACTTCATTTGTTTCTTCCAAAGCGCAGACGTGATTGTGAGAAGATGCGATTTGTTTGACCTTCTTTAGATTGAAGGGTTTTCTGGTTTGATTAGACCCGTTTCCTCCCCAGCAAGTGAAGTCTGATCCATCCCATGCGCAGATATGATTTTCTCCTGTGACGAGATATTGGACATTTTTGAGCCCGCTAGGGACAGTCAGTTGATTCTGGGAGTTCGAGCCCCAGCACTTGGGGCCTTCGTCATCAAGAGCGCAGCTAAAGTCGTATGAAGCTACGACGTAGCGAGGGTTTTTTAAATTTGTTGGAACCTGGGTTTGCTTATTATCGTCTCTACCCCAACATTTTACTCCTTCGTCATCAAGAGCGCAGGTGTGGTGATATCCCGCTGAAACGAAGCGAGGCTTTTTTAGATTTGGAGGAACGTTAGTTTGTCCGTATGTATTGGATCCCCAGCAGGTTAGCCCACTATCGTGGATGGCGCAGGTGTGACGTAAGCCTGCCGAGATCAGCCGTGGGTTTTCGAGGTCACTGGGAACATCCGTTTGACCATTCTCGTTTTCACCCCAGCAATGAGCACCCATTTCGTCTAGTGCGCAGGTGTGATAGTAGCCAGCAGACACTTGGTAGGGATTGATGAGGTGAGAAGGCACTTCATTTGCTGGGCTTTCGCCGTAGTTGTTCCAGCACCAGATCCCATCGAGATCCAATACACAGTTATTTTCGCGATTGAGGGAGACTTGGCGGATCCCGTTGAATTTTTGAGGAGCCTGATTATTTGAGCCCCAGCAGGCGAAAGTTTCGTTGCTAAAAGCGCAGGTCCGACTTTCGGCCGCAGCGATGCCGGACACTGGCGTCAGGGCGAGGGCCTGATTCAAGTTTGACAAAAGGATAACTATAGCCAGTCCAGATCTGAATAGAATCATTTTTGATTTTACCTCGACGTGATCAGTGTGCGCCAGCCTCGGCCTTCAGCCATTCGGTCAATTGTCGTTTGACCGGGGATGCAGGAACACTGGTGGGTGCTGCTGGATGTTCAAAGCGCGTGCGGAATGGGTAAACAAACAAGGCGGAGCTCTCAGGAACGGACCGATCCATTCTGGCTAAAGATTGCGAGCAGAGCTCTGCAGAGCTTCGGTTCATCGAAAAAAGTTCTTTGGCTAATCCTGAGCCCTGCATGTTCGCGGGCCCGCCGCCATGGCACTCAAAGCAGTTAGCTTTGACAAAAATTGGCAAAACTTTGCGTTCAAACTCGTCTACTCGGTTGCATTGAATCGGTGTGGACGCCTTAAGCTCATCAAAGGCAATGGAGATCGAATCATTTTCGCTCCTTTGAAGAACGACCAATGACTCTGCCGAGAGAACCGGAAACTCTCCAAGAATCGCGCCCTGAGGTGACAAAAGTCCGACAGGCACGACTCCGGAGGCTCTCATGTAGGTATTCTCAAGAGGATTGAAGCGATGGTTGACTAAGATGCGGATACCCTTGAATCGTAGGGAGGTGAGGCCTGTTCCAATACGTGGTTTTCTGAATCGGTACGCGCCAGTGATCCCGTTGCCTGGCTCATTGAATTTTTGAATTTCGATCTCAAAGTAGGCGTTTTGAAGGTTCGGCACGGAAGGAGTGAGTCGAGACAGGTCCCAGCGCAAAGTAGTGAATTTTCCGCTCTCAAAACTAGGTAGGCCCATGGGCAGCGCGATTGGCTCGGTGACGAGCCCCCCTGAGAGTGGGCAGTCCTTCTCGCCTTGCGACCACCAGGCTTCTAAGCGCTGTTGCATTTCTTCGACAGTAGGTCCGGTCGCTTTGGGATCATGCTCGAGCCAATGGTGGCTGCGCACTCGGCGAACAAACATCGACTCGGGCAAGTCGTCAAAGTTAACCAGTTCTTTTGCGATCCCGTAAGCTTCTTCTACGTCTTGGACAGCATGTCCCGGTCCAGGTCCAATCGAGTCATGACAGCTTGCGCAGCGTGTTCGCAAAAAAGGATGCACCTCTTTAGCGAATGCCTGAAGTCCAGTTGCGCAGGTAGGACTCCAATATTTCGAGTTGGCTCCCAGAAGTCCAAAGCCGGATACGCCGAGCAAAGCAATCATGGCCAATCGGTGAAGCGGGTTCATCAAGATCCTTTAGGCAAAGAGTAGCGTTGATTCGAGCTCTGTCGATGTGAAGACTCCAGGGAGAAGAGTCGAGAACTGTCCAATTTTTCCGCAGGCAGAGAGATAGTTCGCAAAGGCAGCATATGCTCCTGACGCAGGATTAGAGCCGATCAACGAGGATCGATCGACGCCTTGTCCGTCAGTGTAGGCCCCGATTTGGACCCTTCCGTTCGAAACAAACTCTGGGATCATGTTTGGGTGATAGAAGCCGACTATGCTCATGGATCGATCGCCAGAGTCTCCCTGCCAAATGCGCGTGCCTTCTTTCGCGTAGATTCCGCCATCGGTGAGAATCTGGATCATGAGTGGTCGCTTAAAACGGTGCGCGAGTTCAACAGCGCGGCCAATCGATCGCCCAATCTGCAAGTCTACCAAGTCACCGGTGGTCTGTGTGCTGTCGTGGTAGTCGCAGCCAGGGATCGTGATCACAGCTGGACCGCAAATGCCCTGAAGCGCGCAGCTCGTAATAATCGCAGAAACCATCTGTTCGCTGTTGGTAGGAGTAGTGGCATCCAATCCATAAACGGCGGCAGCAATCGGATCCTGCCTAGGATCGACGTTCACCGCGTTTGTGACTGTTCGGTAGTAATCGCTATATGCAACTGCTGAGATCTCACGCAGGAGGTTGCCGTTAGGTCGATTTAAATGAAGAGGAGATTGTGTCTCGCTCATTTCTTGAGCTTTTTTGACAATAGTGTGGCGCAAAGAGGCCGGCAAGCTGTCGAGAACCACTCCAGCTCCCACCGCGTTTGAGAGGTCATCAAGTCCACGAATCTCGAGGGCCTGAAAGAGAGGGTTTTTTTGTGCGGATTGGCTATTGCCTCCGGACTCCCCTCCTTGTGAGCCAAGTGCGCCCGGCACTTGGTTTCCTGCTAAACCGGCTTTCCAAACCAAGCTGGCAATTGAGAGTGGATTGCCTGAGGTGTCATCTCGAGAGAAGTGGAGGAGGCTCCCCATCTTGAAATGCTCTTGAGCTTCGATGCTCGTGGTCTCCAAAATTCCTTTGAGAATCTGGCTCACGCCGCCTGCGGCCATCGGTATGCCAAAGCGTCTGTCGAGTGAATTGGCTAAGCGAGGATCCCACCCGAGCGTGTTGTAGCTTGAAAGGAGGTCATCTGGTCCGCCGCTTTTGCCTACTAAAAAATTACCAGGCAGCGCGGCTCCGCCTGCAAGATCGAAAACGATAAACGGAATATAGGGAGAAACAGGGTTGGCGTGAGCACGGGTCTCTCTCAGTAAGCTGTTTAGGCCTAAGCCACCGATCATCATGCCCGATAGCCCCGCTAACCCAAAGGACATGAAGTCTCTGCGAGTTACTGGCTTGCTGTGATTACGAAAAGCTTCTGTCCTAAGAAAACTGAGATCGTTCTTCATCCGCATATCCCTCGCGGTTTTAATAGACCCAAGAATCAATGCTGGCCGCAATGCTCACGCACAAAGAAGTATAAAAGCGTAGGGTTCCCTCGGGCGTATCAGGCAGGCTTGCCTTCGCTTCAGTCACGACGTCGGTGAGTTTTTTGGATTCATCCGAACTAGGGGCTCTTCCCCAAAAAAACCCAGTCTCATCCTGAAGCACCGCCTGAACGGCTTCGTCAGTTTGTTCTCCAGGACTCTTAGAGAAGTCGACGAGCTTGTGCGTCCGGCGTCTTGCTGTGGCGGGGCCTTTGAAGCGAGAGTCTTTTTCAACCATCTTTTTGCAATAGGCACCTGAAAGCGCGACTAGCTTGATCAAAGAGGCAGGAAGTTCTTGAATCTCCCCTTTCTTGGGTAGCCCGTCTTGAAGCTTTATGAGCAGAGCTTTAATTTCGGCGTCTTGCGAGGAAACGCGAGTCGCCTGACTCAAAAAGCGGGGAGTCCCCAAAAAGTCTCTGAGCGCTAGCGGCGTCGCTTGGGTCGCCCAGGCCGACTGAATCAACGGGAGCACGCAAATCAATAACAAGCCGAGCATCTTCAGCATTCGCTTATTCCTCCACGCATTCGGTGCGTCCTGCGACCGAGGCAAACAAGTTTTTGAGAGAATAGCCATTTGCTGCGAAGTCCCGGCCGAGCTCTGCAGCTAGCGTGGCTTCGGCAAAAGAGTCTAGGTCCCGTTTGCAAACTCGGCGAAACACTCGTTTGACCATGCATTCTTTGAATCCGCTTGATGCGGCAAACATCGATGCGAGTTCGGCGACCCCTTCTCCTTGCAGCGGGCCTGTCCAACCAAATCTGCGGTTTTGTCCACGAGTTACCCAATTGATCCAGGAGTCGTCGATCGTTTCGTACCCATCTGGATAGACGGTAACGTTTTGGTTGTATTTGGAGGCGATCACATCAGGGGAATAGACGAGGGCATTGTTCACGAAATCAAAGTGGGCAAAGGCTCCCGTCAATCCATCCATTGGTGCGTGACAAGTGCGGCACTCTTTTTGGAAAGTCTCAGGATTGCCGCCAGGCCGACGGTCTACATCTCTTCTGATTCGATGATCAGGTAGGCCGGGATACCGCCAATTCAGGCTCGGAGCACACATAAAGATCCGAAACATTGCCTCGATCGCGCGACGATTGGTGCCATCAGAGTAGTAGGCCTTAGCCCATCCGCGAGTTGTGAGTATCCCGACTCCAGGAACTGCTGAGTCCTCCCACTGGGGCTCAATCCGTGTAAGCACTCGTCGAAGTTTCTCTCCCGAGGATTGAAAGCGGTCGAAGATGCCGTTGGAGTTGCGTTTGGGCCGTCCCAAATGGAGTCTAGGATCAGGTCCATAAATCAAATCACCTGTCAGCATGAGGCGAGCGTCCAAGCCGTCACGAACAATTCCAAAAATGAGAGCCTGCATGTCGTTGAGAGGTTCTCGCGGGTCCTCATCTTTTGCGGTCATTGCCGCGATCCAACTCCGGAGGGTAGTCTCGTAGAAGAGGTCGTCGTCAACTGCGACAAATGCAGCCGACTTGCGATCTCCCTTGTCGAGCCATTCCTGCATTTTGAGTAGGCGTGGATCGCCTTGGCCTAAGCGCACACCCGTTACATGTTGGAAAATCGCTTGCGCTGCGTTTGCATGTGCCTGGTGATTGGCGAAGAAAACACTTCCCGCTAAGAAAAAACCCGCCCAAGCCACGTATTGAGAAATACGCATTGCTTCCCCCCCCCTCTCTCCCTAGCACTTTGTCTCTGAGCGCTAATTAGGATCCCATACGAAAAAACATTGTCAAGGAAGTCGCGCGTTATTGTGGATTGGGGTGAATGAGCGTGGCGGACCCACATGACTAAATGGCTTTACTGAAGGGCAAATTCCTAAAGTTTTCTGTCTAGGATATTTCCGGAAGGGATCCGACAGCAGTTCTGCCACACGTGGCG
Source organism: uncultured Bacteriovoracaceae bacterium (assembly GCA_964524175.1). Taxonomy (GTDB): domain Bacteria; phylum Bdellovibrionota; class UBA1018; order UBA1018; family UBA1018; genus CAZGCK01. The sequence goes on from CAZGCK010000021.1 coordinate 10,125, forward strand.
AGGGTGGTTTAGCGATTCATTTGTCTTTGGCAGAGAAGAATAGCAGTGCATTAGGTTTCTTGAGCCCGGCCGTGACAAATCCTGTCTGTTTAGCTACATACGGGGCATGTCCAACTCCACTCGTCGTTACTTGATTACCTCTGCACTGCCCTACGCCAACGGACCGCTTCATTTTGGGCATTTGGCGGGCGTTTATATCCCTGCGGATATCTATTCACGCCACCGCAAACTTCAAGGGCACGTAGTGAAGCACATCTCGGGATCCGATGAGCATGGAGTTGCGATCATGATCGCGGCAGAGAAAGAGAAGATGGACTATCGCTCTTACGTGGATCGCTGGCATGGGAGCCATAAGCAGCTTTTTGATAAATACGACATTCATTTCGATTTTTTTGGAAGAACGTCTGAAAAATACCACGAAGAAGAAACGGTCAAGTGGTTCAAGACCCTGAACGACAACGGCTTTATCGGCAAGAAGACTGAGAAGCAGCTCTATTGCATCGACGACAAACGATTCTTGCCGGATCGTTACGTCGAAGGGACTTGCTACAACTGCAAATATCTAAATGCGCGCGGCGACGAGTGCCCTAACTGTGGAGAGTGGATTGACCCAGTTCGCCTGATCAATCCGGTGAGCAAAGTCAGCGGTAGCCGCAACATCGAAGTTCGCGAGGCTCAGCATTATTACCTGCTTCTCACACAGCTAGAGAAGCCGTTTCGTGAGTGGTGGGCTACCAAAGCCAATCGTTGGCGCAAGGTGGTCGTAGGTTTCGTCAATGGATTGCTCGAGGGAGGGCTGATTGATCGCGCCATCTCGCGCGATCTCGAGTGGGGGATAGACGTGCCGCTTGCGGAGGCGCACGGCAAGAAGCTTTACGTCTGGTTTGACGCTCCGATTGGATATGTCAGCAACCTCAAGGAGCACCTCCGGCAGATTGGCTCCAAGGAAGACTACCTCAAGGATTGGTGGCATGGCGAGAATGTCGAGATCAGCCACTTTATTGGCAAAGATAACATCATCTTCCACGCGTTTATCTGGCCGTCGATGATCATGGGGTCTCGCTACGTCAGTTTGCCGACAGAGCTTCCTGCCAATGAGTTCCTTAATCTCGAGGGCAAGCAATTCTCTAAGTCGAGCGGGTGGTATGTGGATGCGGAGCGCGCGATCGATGAGTTCGGTTCAGATGCTCTGCGCTTTTACCTGTGTTCGATCATGCCTGAGTCAGGTGACACGAGCTTTTCCTGGGACGACTTTGCTTCGAGTCAGGGTGAGTTAGGCAACAAAATTGGTAACTTCGTTCATCGTAGTCAAACTTTTATCGAGAAGAATTGGCCCGAAGGTCTGCCTGCTTCCGCATTCGCGGGGCTTGCAGATCATGCCGAGCTCAAGCGGGTCAAGGAGTCCCAGGCAAAAATCCTTGCCGCGCTCGATGCATTTCAATTCACTCGCGCCCACGCTGAGATCATCATGCTCAGTCAGGCGGCCAACGAGTTCTTTCACGCGCAGGAGCCTTGGAAACAAGTCAAAGCCGACAAAGCTCTTGCGGAGAAGACACTAGCTGTGTCTGTTTTTTATTTAGCGGCACTCGCGGTGATCATCGAGCCCCTCGTGCCCACCTTGAGTCGCAACATGCTGACGCACTTTGGTGGATTGTTTGATGCCGATCTGCGCGCGATCTACACGGGTGATTTAGAAAAGATCGCGCGCGCGCTCGGAAATGGCTACAAGTCGGCTGTGCCTGCGAAGGTGCTTTTGCCAAGAATAGATCCGCTCGTGATCAAGAAGTGGAAAGAAGAGCTAGCGGCGACCGCAGCTGCGCTGACTCCGCCTAAACCTCAAAAGTCCGAGAAGAAGCCTGAAAAGAAGGCTTAGAGGTTCCAAAATGGGCCTAAAGTGGCTGTTTTCGTCAAGGGATTGACGATTTTTCGCCTTTTGTTGCGTCATAACCGAAACCATATAAACTAAAAATATACGTAGTACCCGTGTTGCTTATCTCCAGGAGGGGGATTGCATTAGTCGCGAACAAGAAGTTTCGCATTTGATTTACCCTGGTCTTCTCTGTGCCGCGCTTCTGCTGATTTGCAATTCAGCGTTTGGGGCGGGATTTGTGCGAGTCGACACGTCCGGGTTCCTGAGACACGCTACAGATCGCGATGATACGGTATCGTCGATCGTGCTGGGTCCCGAGCTCTATGGTGAGAGCAGAATCTTCGCGGGGGCACTCGACCTCAAGGGGGTGGCCTTCGTCTCGGATCGCAGCTCCTTCACTTTGGAAGCGGGCAACGCCTACATCGCCACAAGCCCTCAGCTCATGCCTCATCACCAAGTCACCTTGGGTCGCCGGATCTATGACTGGAGCATGATGGAGGACCAGTGGCGCTTGGGGCTTTGGTCGGCGCGCTTTCTTTGGAATCCTTTGAGCCCGGAGCGAATTGGCTTAACCGGGATGTTCTACTCTTATCAATCTGCGAAGTGGAGACTGCTAGCGTTTGGCACTCCGCTGTCTCCACCCGAGCGCAGCTATCCCATCCGTGACGTGGGAGGATCCCTGAGTTCGCCGAGCCCTGATTATCCTCACCCGTATACATCGATGCGACTTCGTGATCAGGAAGTCCCGATCAATTATTCGATTCAGTATCCACCTCTTTCCGAGTTGCTGGTTCGACCAGCCGCCGGTCTTTCTCTGAGGTACGGGAGCGAAGACGGACCCTGGGCTTCGACCTCTTATGGAGTGATGCCGATGCACCAGGCTCGGGTAGCGGTGCAGGCTGGGCTCAATCCCCAAGCGGGTAGGGTTGACGCCGTCATTCATCCGCAGACGTTGTTTCATCACTTGATCAGCGCTGAGAGCGGGTACCGTGGCAACCTTTGGTCGGTTTGGGCATCTGTGACCGGTGAGGCCCCGATCCAGAA